>SDWO01000144.1 GCA_004195325.1 Candidatus Izemoplasma acidinucleici
AGATGTGTATAAGAGACAGCAATAAACCTAGTAAATAAATTGAACAAGTATTGGAAGATATTAGTGATTTTCTTCTTCAATAGTAAATTTTGAATTTTTAATTCACTAAAAAAGTATTTTTTCCCACCTCTTCGTTTATACATTTCTTTAGAAACTCTCATACAAACTGTTGGTTCTTTTATATTATGAAACTTACATCCCTTTAAGAACATCCTAATCCATAAATAATAATCTTCGTTATAGTGCCAATCTTGGTATCCACCTGCATTGATAACTGAAGATTTTCTAAACATAACAGTCATCTGATTAAACGGACATCTATATTTCATATAGTTAATAATTTCTTCGTGACTTTCTGGCATTATTTTGATAGAAACAATGTTTTCTATATTTTCTTCAAATTCGAGAATTGAAGACCCAATAACGTCCAAGTCTTGATTATTATTCATAACAGAAATCTGCTTCTCAAATCTATTTGCTAAACAAATATCATCCGAATCCATGATTGCAACTAAATCATTATTGGCTTTCTCGATAGAAAATCTCCTAGCCTCACCATGGCCTTTGTTTAGAGGAAGTCTATATATTTTAACTACTTCTAGTTTTTCAAATAATTTAATTTTTTGGTCTAACTTTTCATTCACCGGTCCATCAACTACTATGATTACTTCATTTGGGAGAATTGTTTGATTTAAAACACTATGTACTGCATCCGAAAAGTAATTCTCGGAATCACCATCATACACACACATTGAGACACTAAATTTCACTTCATCGCTTGGTTGTATTTTTTTCATTTTCTAATTTCCTTGCCAATTGTATTTTTCGTTGATATTCGTCAAGTTCAATTTGTTTTGTTTCTAAAAGGTAATCTCCAAAATCAGGAGCCGTATCCATATTTTCATAATTAACATCTTTTCTCTGTACCACTTTAAATACAGTTTTAACTATTATAATTACATCTTTTATAAATGACATACTATCAATGTACTTCAAATCATCCTCAATCTTCATTTCCCAACTAATTGCGTTACGACCATTTACTTGTGCTAATCCAGTAATCCCTGGTTTTATTAGTTGTCTTTTTTTTTGATTTTCATCCATGAAAACTATATCCTTTATGAGTTGTGGCCTTGGTCCAACTACCGACATTTCACCTTTAAATACGTTGAAAAATTCAGGTAATTCATCCATACTTGTACTTCTCAAAAACTTTCCGAATCTAGTAAGTCTTAATGAATCAGATAATAAAACTCCCTTATGATTTTTTTTATTTGTCATAGATCGAAATTTATACATGGTAAATAATTTATTGTTTAAACCCGGACGACTTTGTTTGAATATAATAGGAGAGCCTAATTTAATTTTTATGATTATTGCTAATACTATCATTAATGGTGCAAAGAACAGTATTGCTAATGAGGCAATCATCATATCCAGAATTCTCTTCATTACTGATTTATACATCTTTAATTGCCTTTTTTATTATCTTCACTATGAACTCCAATTCATTATCTTGAAGTTTAGTATCACTTGGGAAACATATGCCTCTTGTAAATAAATCTTCTGAAATTCCACCACCGATAAAATCATACTTTTCAAAGTATGGTTGCAAATGCATTGGTTTCCAAATAGGCCTTGCCTCAATATTATGTTTTTCTAATTCAATTATGATTTTAATAGGATTTATTTCTTTTTTTACTAAAGCGCAAGAAAGCCAGTAATTTGGTTCATCCCATTCATTCAATGGCATAAAATCAAATACATCGTCTTCATTTAGAGACTTTTTGTAATAATTATATATATATCTCTTTTTTTCAATTCTTCTATTCAAAACTTTTAATTGTCCTCTTCCAATACCTGCAGATATATTTGACATTCTGTAATTATATCCTAATTCGCTATGCTGATAATGCTTAGCAACATCTTTTGATTGGCTAGACCAATATCGAACCTTTTGTATTCTATCGAAATCTTTAGAAATCAAGAGCCCTCCACCAGAAGTAGTTATTATTTTATTTCCGTTAAAACTGTATACTCCGAAATCCCCAAAGGTCCCTGTATATTTCCCTTTATATTTACTACCCAATGATTCTGCTGCATCTTCTATTAATTTGACATTATACTTCTTACAAAGTTCAACAATTCTATCTATATCTGTAGAAAATCCATAAAGATGTACAATAATAACAGCTTTTGCATTCGGATATTTTATTAGTGCTTGTTCCAGATATTCTGGGCTCATATTCCAAGTTTTATAATCACTATCTATAAAAACTGGAACAGCTCCTTCATATATAATTGGATTTACAGTTGCAGAGAAAGTTAAACTTTGTACCAAAACTATATCACGTTTAGTAATATTTGCTGCTTTTAAAGCCATATGAATCGCAGATGTGCCAGAATTTAGAGCTATAGCAAATCCACCATTTAAATAATCTACCATTTCTTGCTCAAAGTGATCAACATTTGGTCCTAACGGAGCAATCCAATTAGTATCAAATGCTTCATTGATATATTTCATTTCATATTTTTCCTTACTCATATGTGGGGAAGACAGCCAGATTTTTTTCATTAATTATCACTCTCTCTATAACTATTAATATATTTTTTAACAAACTCTTTGCAATTGCCAATGTTTTCCCCGGACTTTAGAATTTCTATTAAATTTAAAATTGGAGATTGATTATTCTCTTTTTCATCATCATTGTTTTCAATGAAAATCATTTCATTAGATGTTTTAAGTGATTTATATTGATCAAGCAACAACTCCTCATACATTTTTTCACCTGGTCTAAGTCCTGTAAAAAGTATGTCAATATCTTGATATGGTTCAAAGCCAGAAAGTCTAATCATATTTTCTGCCAAGTCCAATATTTTTACAGGTTCACCCATGTCTAGTACAAATAATTCTCCTCCATTTGCATAAGCACCAGCTTGTATTACTAATTGAGTAGCTTCTGGTATTGTCATAAAGTATCTTATTATTTCAGGATGAGTTACGGTAATAGGTCCACCATCTTCTATTTGTTTTTTAAATAATGGAATAACACTCCCATTACTTCCAAGTACATTACCAAAACGCACTGCTGCAAATTCTGTTTTTGAAGTTTCGTTGATCTTCATTACAACTTTTTCAGCAGCTCTTTTACTTGCTCCCATAACATTAGTTGGATTAACAGCTTTATCTGTTGAAATCAAAACAAATTTTCCAACATTGTGTTTTTCGGATGCCATTGCTACATTATATGTTCCTACAGTGTTGTTTTTCAATGCCTCCATCGGACTAACTTCCATTAAAGGAACATGTTTATGTGCTGCAGCATGAAAGACAACATGAGGTTTGTGTTCATTAAATATTTCATCTAATCGTCGTTCATCTCTCACACTTGCAATTAGCACAATAATCTCAGGTTTATGATGAACTTTATTCAGTCGGTACATTCTATCAAATTCCATTTGTAAATCATATGCGTTATTCTCGTAGATATCTAACACTATTATTTTTAAAGGATTAAATCGTCTTAGTTGTCTGCAAAGCTCAGATCCAATTGATCCTCCTCCTCCAGTTACAAGAACACTTTTTCCATCAATATATTCTCTTATACCTTCTTCTTCTAGTTTGATTTCTTCTCTTCCAAGTAAATCCTCAATTTTAATATCTCTAAATTTCACTGATGTATCTTTTCTTTCTCTAAGTAATTCGTAAAAAGGTGGGAATAGTTTTATTTGTGCACCTGTTTTTTGAACTATGTTTAGTATCTCAGTAATTCTCTTTTGAGACGCCTTCGGAATTGCTATATAAACCATATCAATATTATGCTCTTCTATGATACTTGCGATTTCTTCTATACTTCCTAGCACTGGAATTCCATGTATAATTTTGTCATGTTTTTTAACATCATCATCGATGAATCCAATTATCATATTATCAAATGCGTTATTCTTAGTGATTTCACGACATACCATATTACCAGCATCTCCAGCACCTACGATCAAAGTTCTTGTTCGTAGCTCCTCATATGTAAAGAATTTTTGAAAAACTCTTACAATACGATATGATAATCTTGATCCTAATGTTAATGACGTTGCAAAGAATACAGCTGTAATATAGAACACCATATCAAGATGATCGTTATAAATAATTACAATTATGAAGTATGCAAGGACTGTTGCACTTGCGTTAGCAAGGACACCTTTTATTACTTCTTCAAACGAAGCATATTTCCATAAACTTCTGTACATTTGAAATAACTCGAAAATCAACCAATAAACTATAATAATTATTGGGATTTCTAATAAAAAGTTTTGAAATAAATAAATGTTAAATTCAAAACTATTATTTACAAATATAGATACAAAAAAAGAAAATGAAATTAGAAATGCATCAAACATTAGTAAAATCAATGTTTTAGCATTAAACATTTTGACTATTCTTTCTCCACTTTTTTTAAATGTTGTCATAATATTCCCCCGTAAAAATCGTATTTAGTCTTACATTATATACTAACATATATTATAAATATATATAAGTAATAAATTGTGTATATTTGATGAATGTATTTTCATAATAAAGTAATTTAAAAGACAAACTAAGTTTGTCTTTTATTTTGTTTTTCTTACTTCCAATCGTGTTTGAATAATACAACTAATGTTGCTGTTCCTGCAGCTAAGATTCCACCAACAATTCCTATTAGGATAGTGCTTAATCCATCACTTGAAACAACAGGACTCATAATAGGTTTTATGATGTTACTTGTTAAGTATTGGTTGTATTCAACTAGTAGTTCATTTGCGTCTTCTACAATTACACCTAGTTTGATATCTGCGTCTTCAATAAACCCATCAACCTTAATTATTTCTTCTGCTTGTGTTTGTGGGGTAACATCAAAGCCTACAGCAGTTCCGTCTAACCTACTTATTAACAATTCGAAGTATGCGATATCGTTTTCTAATTCAGCAATTTCCGTCTGAATCATAATCATATTTTCTAGTAATGTATCGTAATATGGATCAATATCTATTTCTTGATCTAATCCGGGAATGATAATTGTTGTTAAAGCTCCATTGTAGTTATCAAGTTGATATTGATTATCTATTTCTTTTGATTCTTCCTTATCAAGTTCCAATTGTTTTACTTCAATTTGATACTGATAGTTTATTTGTAAGTACTCGGCATCTTTTGATAACAAGTATGCGTTTGTTCTAGATTTGATTTGGTTAAGTTCTATAATTTTGATTAATTCAGTTCTAACTTGGATATCAGTGAATGTAATTCCAGTTGTAGAAGCGAAATTAGGATCCATTGCTATCCCTTGTTCCATTTTAGAATCAACTAATTCTATTTGAGTTTCAATGATTAAAGCAATATCAATATATTCTAAATCAGTATAATCAATACCTGTATAATCTAATACTATAGATTGACTAACGTATTTCTTTTCAAAGTCTAATCTGAATTGAATGATAAGTTGTTCTGATAAAGAGCGTCCTTCTTCTTCTGATAAACCTAAATCCTTATAATCCAAAGTTAATTTAAACTCTGTGGCGAAATAAGTGATTTGTTCTCCGGCTTCTAAGGCAGTTGCGATAACTGACTCTATGTTTCCAGGCACAACAGGAGTCAATGTTACAGCATCCCTAACATCCAATGCTGAAATATCTAATCCTTCTGACTCAATTGCTATTTGAATAACAGCTGGTTCAACTGCTGATGTATAATCGAAACGTTGTCCATTTGGATATTCTCCATCAGCTACTCCATCCCATTGTAAAGAGACATATGTAACCATTGTTTCATTTGAATTGTTGTATACAAATCCACCAATTCCAAATAAAACTAGCCCTGCTATAAATATAAGACCTAATAAGTATTTTTGCTTCCAAACTACGCTAAATAATTCCTTTAAACTAATTTCTTTTTCTTCCATGATGCCCTCCTAATATAATTAATACAATTAATAAACATATGTATTTGCTTATTCTTTTCTTTACAGTAGATTATAGCATTATTTGGAGACTATTTCTAGATTATTTAAATATATATTTAATATAGTCAATTTTCAATATTATTGTTCCATTAAAAAAAGCTAGGAGTTCTCCTAGCCTTTTTTAAGTTATAAATAGTTTGTTTTTAACAATAAAAACAGACATGTGTAACCCGTTACACAATGAATATAATAAATCATAAATAGCAAAAAATCAAGATGTAACCCTAAATTTTCATTACACATTTAAAAAAAGAGACAGATTCGTCTCTTTTTAGTCTAATTCGTTAATATAGAAGTCATAATCAATGTCTATTCTAGTTCCGTCACTAGCTCCTACAATCAAAACATATGTTACATCTACCGCTAAATCCATTGATTGGATGAATGATGAACTATCAAATACTCCCTCAAATATAGGCATATATGTGTCGTCTAGGATTAGGAAGTATAATTCGTCTTCTTCTATTACTTCATTCTCAAACTCGATTACATAGCGTCCAGTGTTGTCTACTTCAAACAAGAAACAGTCACCATCATATTCAAAATTGATTGTTCCTGTGTAATGTTGTCCGAAAATTCTATTTCCTGTCAACATTAAACTATCAATTGTGTTTGGATAATCATCTTCTAAATATGTTTCTGGTAAAACATCTTCTTTTGATTTGTTGTCTTCTGTATAAAATGTGTAAGTAATCGCAATGTCTAATTCTAAATCTTCAATTGTTTCTATAACAGTACCGTTAGCTATACTATCTACGTGTAGTAAATAATCACAATAATCCGATGTTGGATGACACCACATCTCAACTCCTATTGTTTCATCTGAATAATCAGGTCCAACAAGGCTATAGATATACCCTTGTAGCATTTCAGTTAAGTCACCAATCTTTATATCTTTATACCAGTGATCATATCCTTGATCATCACCAGCTTCAATTCCTACAAATTCATTGGCAAATGCATCAGTGAAAGTGAAGTCACTTTCACCATCCATATAGTCTATTCTGAATCTAGATGGAGTTTCTAATATGTCAAAATCTATATCATCATAATCATACATATACGTTGTTCCATTTATTGTTTCAAGATAGTAGTAATAACTAACTCCATTTGGTAAATAATTTGTATACTCTAAGTAGTAATATTCTTCTTCAAAATCATTATAATATATCTCTTTATATTCATCTTCTATAAATGGTCCAGTATAAGTCCAAATGATTTCCATTTTCGCTTCCACTACATCATCAATATTAAAATCTTGCATTGTCTTTACTGTTTCTTCTTCTGCGAACATGTCGCATCCGCTAAGCATAAATATAAATATAACCAAAATCAATCCCATTAATTTTTTCATAGTCACATCTCCTTTTCTATTAAATGATACATAAAACAAATAAAAAATGCAAGGTCAAATGACCATGCACCCTTTAATAAAAACAAATCTTTAACAATAGAAAGGAGATTTGTCAAGGGTCCCTAAAAATTAAAAAAATCAACTAATATAAAAGTAGTTGATTAGCTACTTATCCCCTTGATAGAAATATTATAACACATTCTAATTACATTTTAACAATAAAGTTCGGTATGTTGCAAATCAATGAATTTGACAATTACCGCTGCACCCCTTAAATAGGAAAGAACCGCATCTCTGCGGCTCTTAAGGAAGGGGATGTGTGAATATAAAAATATTCACCATGCTATGTAAGGGATAAGTGTAGCATTACTGCTACATCTACATTATACTCCTATATGCTTTCGATTTCAAACTATAATGCTTGATAAAATATAAAAAAGGTTATTCGAAATTCGAATAACCTTTTTGTTTAAGTCTTAATCCCAATCTTCTTGTACATCATCTCTTCCACCAAATGAAGGAACTATCCAATTCGGGAACTCAAAGTTTCCTTGTCCTCTTGCTTCAAGTGTGATATACCAACCTTGTTCTGATTTCTCAGCAACGATAACATTTATGTCATCTAATTCATAGTAATCAACATCTAGAGCTTCAACATAAGGTGATAGTTGAGACCATGATAATTGTTGATAAGTAGTACACGATGTTTGAGAGCAGTATAACTTAGCTGCATTTTCCATTGCTAATGCATCTGACCAGATTCTATCTTTTTCTGGGTTCATGATTGAATCAAGTTCAGGACCAGAATCTAATAAGTACATTAAGAATAATTTAGTAGTACTGTAGTTAGCTGGATCTACTTTTGCTAAGTACATTTGGTATTCAGCTGCACTTGGTGCACCTGATCCGCCACCTACTACATCTTCTAATTCTAGTTTTGTAATAACTGATGTAAATACATTAGTACCATCAATCCAGAATAATTCAATACTGATTACTGGATCTTGTGCAGTACCACTTACAGTAACCATTGATAAATCAAGGTCGAATGCAGGTGATGCATCAATCATTGCATCTTCGAATGATGTTGTTGCTCCAACTAAGAAACTTAAATCTTCATATCCATTTTCTAAATTCCATCTAAGATCTTCCATAACACCATACGCATACATGAATAAACTGAATTTAGCGAAGTCTTCTGCTACTTCATTAGCTACACTTACTTGTGTAGGTAATGTAACTGTTGCAGCTTCTTCTACTTTAATAGTTAATTCTAGTACTTGAATTGGATTTACTGGTGCTCCATCAAGTGTTGTAAAGTAATCATTGATTACATCTGCGAAATCAATTGTGATTTC
The DNA here is from genome assembly GCA_004195325.1 of Candidatus Izemoplasma acidinucleici. GTDB lineage: Bacteria > Bacillota_I > Bacilli_A > Izemoplasmatales > Izemoplasmataceae > Izemoplasma > Izemoplasma acidinucleici. Next base: position 8,703 of record SDWO01000144.1, read on the forward strand.
CATATAATCTAACGAAGCTGGATTGTATAACATACTAGCTTCAATTGGTCCCATATTATTTAATTCTAATTCAATTTCATCAAGCGGAATGATTTCACACTCTTCGCTTGTTGGGCAATTTATTGGATCAACATAAGGCATTTCAAATGATGAGAATGAATCCAAATACCAATATACATCATCTAATAAATCATTGGCTAATGTTCCATAGTTATCAAATGTAATAGTAGTTAATACATTATTATCTACTGTTGCTTCAACTCCTAAAGTTGCCATATTGTTTTGTACATAATATTCCATTGTGAAATATTCTGCGAACATACTTAAGTTATCGAATCCTAATTCTAAATCATCAATTAATGATTTGACATCTTCTAAATACATTACAGTTTCACTGAATGGAGCTAAGATAGCTGCTGTTTGAGGAGCAGTTGCTACTAAACCAGCAACATAAACATCAAATGCGTCTTGTCCATCATAGATAGCTTGGAATAAATCTGCTAACATGAAATCTTCAGCAAAGAATGCGTCGTAATCTAAATTATCCATTGCGATTACTAATGCATCAAAATCTAAACCTACCATATCTTGCAATTCATTGTACTCATCGTTTAAGATTTCCATTACGATGAAGTGTGCTAAATCGCCTTCTTGGTGATGTAAGAACATTTCAAGAGCTTCTGAATCTTCAATCATACTCATGAAGAATTCTTGTTCATGAACTTCTAATTGATTGTACCAAGCAACAAATCCTGTAGCTTCTAATACAACTAATTGTGGTGAGAAGTCATATAATGGTAAAGCAGTTTCTACTATTACTTGGTTTTCTACTAACCAACCACTAACAATATCTGCTACTACTACAACATCAAAAGCTGCTAACATTGCATCAAATTGTACATTTTCTAGTAATAATTCTGCTTGTACAAAGTTTTCATCTAAGATGTAATCTACGAATAATCCTAAATCAACACCATATGCTTCAAAATCAAATCCTAAATCTAATTCGATTTCATCTTGTAGATCATAGAAGAAGTTTACTCCAACTTCTTTATAGAATACTTCTACTAGCATATCTTTAAGAACTTCAATTTCGATTACGTTTGCTAATGTGTCATCAAATTTGAATTGAACCCAATCTTCATCTAAACCTAATGCTTCCATTGCTTCAACAACTTCAGTTTCCATTTGATCAACTAATAATTGTTTAATTCCTGCAATATTCACATATACATGAACACCAGTTTCTACTTCTGCGTAAATCATTTCTGTTACAACTTCATTTTCTTCTCCATCAGCAACCACTGTCAACGTCATCAAACGATGCATTTTATCAAACTCTCCAAATACGTAACTATCAACTATCTCTACGTTAATACTTACTGCTTGGTATTCATCATCTATAACTGCATCAAACGTTATTGTTTGCTTCATTGATCCTGAGAAATCCATATTGTCCATAACTAACTCGACGTGTTCCATTGAACCGTCCCAATTAGCAATAACTGTGTCAGCTAATAAAACATTTGGATCACAATCTGGTCCTGTTGGATCTTCAATACAATCTAGAATTGTTTCTGGATCGTCAAATAAATCGCAGGCCCCTAATCCGAACGTTAATAATACACTGACTAATAATAATAATACTTTTTTCATTTCAACACCCTTTCTAGTGAAAATATATTTTTACTTCATACTCACATTATAACACTGACTTATGAAAATTTTGTGATTTTACCAACATTAAATTTATTAAACAAAATAGATAATTAAATGTATAATACAAATGAGGTACTATTTATGAAACTACTCTTTAAAGACCAACTACAAAAAATCAAAAATAACTGGGTTCAGTTCATAAGTTTAAGTTTGTTGGTGATTGTTATATCACTAACTTTTACTGCGGTTAAAAGTAGTATTGCACGCCTTGAGACAAACTATGAACCCTATTTAGAAGAATACAATGTAGAGGACTTCTTCTTCTCTATTGATCAAATAGATGTTAACTACTTATCAGGAACAGCGTTCACTGAACTTTGTACAAAGATGACTATCTTACCTGAATGTGGAATCGCAGTTTCGATAGACACTCCTGCTTCAATGAATGAACTAAATGTATTAATTAACCAAAGAATAAAAGAGTCTCCTCATCTATATGAGCAATTTGTTGATGGGTATCTTCAATATTTTGAAGATGAATATGACTTTGAAATTGAAAAACAATTGGTTATTGATATTGAAGATGGTGGACATAGTTTTAAATTTCTTTCTATTCATGAAAGAATCAATCTACCATATCTCGTCGATGGTAGATTCCCAATTACATCTAATGAAATAATGATTTTTAAAGAATACGCAGAATTAAATGATTTAACATTAAATTCTGAATTAACAATTGATGGTAGGACATATACAATTGTTGGATATGCTTATAGTCCTGAATTCTTATTTCCTATCTTGAATTTTGCGACAATCCAGTTTGACCCACAAAATCAGACCTTGGTCTTCGCCAAAGAACAAACAATGAGAAGTATGGATCAAAACCTATTCTTCCGTTATACAGCCAAAGGCGATTTGTCACAAATCGCGCAAATTGATTCTTATACTACAATCCAAAATCTAGATCGCTCTAATCTTGGTAGACATATGCAGATGGTTTCGGTCTTACTCCCAAGCGACTTAAATTATCGAGTGATTACCTTAAAACTTGAAGTAGAGAATGCAACAGTCTTTATCGATATGTTTATTACTACATTTGTTGTTGTATTAACGTTATTACTACTATTGTTTATTAAACGATATATCGATAAATACAAAAAAGAAATAGATATCTTAACATCGATAGGATATACAAAAAAAGAAATAACATTATCCTATATGTTATTCCCATTTCTACTAAGTACAACCAGTATCATTGGGTACTTCATAGGACTCTTAGTATCCAGTAAATTATTTAACCTATATAGTAGTAGATACCTCTTCCCAAAGGCAGAGTTCGTGTTTTCGTTAAAAATCGCTCTAATCGCTATTTTTGTACCGATATTAGTTATATCTATTGTTAGTTATGTGTTCATATATATAGTAATCGATAGAAAGAAAAAAACGATTAGAAGAATCAACTTTAAGATATTTAAGTATATACCTCTTAAAACAGTAACTCAGTTATCTATTATCTTCATCTTAATAAATAGTATTCTATTATTCGGATTGAATGGGAACAATATGTTTAGTGAATTCGTCGATGTGACTTCTTTGGGAAATAACTATGAAGAAATGGTTGTCTTACGATATTTTGATGATTCAGAAGTAGATGAAGATTATGAGACGTTTACCAGGATATATGGATCGATTAATACTGTGAATGATCGGGAACTAGAAAACTATAGAACTACTGTGTATGGAATTGATGAGACGGTTACGATGAAAGCGTTGATTGATAATGATTTATCAAACAACGCATTACTAGATGAAGGAGCAATCATCAGTGAATATCTTAGTGAGTTAATTGGAGCAACAAAAGGTGATAACATCACCTTCACAGTTGGTGTCCAGGAAGTAACCTACCCCGTAGTGGGAGTTTCTAATGAATTGATTGAAAGTAATATCTTTATTAGACAAGATGAGTTAAATGAGTTGTATGGTTTAGAAGATGGAATTTACAACGGAATCTATACAGATGATGCGGAATTTACCTCGACAATCGTTCAGATGAGGTTGAATTATATTCAGAGTGTAATAGAAGTTACATCAATACTAAACATTTCTAGTATCATAATTTCTATAATCGCCGGATTGAGTATCATTCTCGGTTTATACATATTTGGGTTATTAATGATTTTGTACATGACAGAGAATAAACATGATATAGCAATTCTTCAATCATTTGGATATACAACAAAAGAAGTTAACATAAAATATACAAGCGGAATAGCTGTTATCCTCTTTGTAACGTACTTAGTTTCTATCCCAATTACATGGTTTGTTCTTGACTTGATGCTTAAAAGTATTATGAATATAGTAGGTTTCAAACTGATATTAACACTTAAACCAGTCAACATAGTCATAGGACTTTTATTCCTTGCGGTAATCTTCGGATTTTCGATAGTGTTTATATCGCGTTATAACAAGCAAATCAACATATCAGAAGTCTTAAAAGACCAATAAAAAAAGAGAGTGGATATCCACTCTCTTTTCTATTATCTATAATGCCTTTTCAATATCTTCAATTAAGTCTTTTGGTTTTGTAGTTGGTGCGAATCTTTTAATAATCGCTCCGTCTCTACCAATTAGGAATTTTTCGAAATTCCATTTGACATTTTTATTGGTTCTTTCATTAGCATTTGATATTAAATACTTATAAAGTGGATGTTGGTTTTTCCCTTTAACAAAGACCTTCTTATACATTTCAAATGATACTCCGTAATTCAATTGACAAAACTCTAGAATGTCCTCATTAGTCCCTGGATCTTGTCTTAAGAACTGATTGCTCGGGAAGCCAAGGATACGTAATCCTTTGTCTTTATATGTTTTATGTAACTCTTCCAGACCCTCAAACTGAGGTGTTAAACCACATTTTGAAGCTGTATTTACAATTAAAATCAGGTCACCTTTATACTTATTCAGGGCTGTTTTATCCCCATTCATACTTTCTACTTCTATATCAAATATACTCATTTTTATCTACCTCCTATCTATATTATAGACAAATCAACTAAAAAAGGGTAGTTATACACATAGTTTTCCACAAGTTATCCCCATTGACTTATTTTCTTTTGACAAAGTGGTCAAGGATTTGGTATTATGTACTTGACC
>SDWO01000016.1 GCA_004195325.1 Candidatus Izemoplasma acidinucleici
CAACTAATACCTTCATTAATATATTTGTAGTGATTCTATTTATTGTTTCAATTAGTTGTATGTTAATAGGTGGTAAGTATTATTCATATAAAAGTGATAGACCAACTTAAATACTATAAATCAATGTAGGAGATTAACAGGAATAGAATGGATTAAACATCTAAAAAGAAGAAGTATAGAAGTCATTTACTGACTTCTTTTTATATGGTTTTGGTATGAAAAAAAGGAGAGAATATCTCCTTTTTATAGTTTAGTACTTTCATCGATACTCATATATTCAATTGGATCTATACCGTAGTCCTTTTTCAACAAAGCACTCAATATTCTATATTCTTCAATATCACCTTTGGCGATTTGACTATAAAGACATCTTCTAGCAAATCTAAACGCTTCATCTTTATTCCCAAGTTTATATAATGCTAATGATTTAAAGTAATAGAGATCTGACAAGTTACTACTTAAATTATTTTTGTTGTGATATGCAATACCAATATCACATATCATACTACATTTATTATGGTCACCAAGACTTCCATAAAACTGCGCTACAGTAAAATAAATTGACGGCATCATATGTGTTTCATCTGAGGAAACATATATATATTTATCCTCAACTAGAAAGTCATATAAATACTCAAGTGGAGTATAATCCTTTTTACCTAATCCCGCTGTTCTAGCTATTTCAACCATTGAAACTAAATCAATGAACGTTACATGCTCTTTTTCTAGGACGTTTGGATAATCTATTAGTTTACTGTATTGATCTAGTGAAAACAGGAGAGGTACTTGTTTAGTTAGATACTGATATTTAATAATACTGAAGTTGTATAATTTTGACGCAAAATTGTAATTGAACTCATAATCATCAAGTTCATCAAGTTTTGCTTTTATTTTAGTCAAATCTTTTTGATACAGAAGTCCAAATAATTCAACTGCTTGCGCATAGTCTCTTGATTCACTTTGATAATACGTTCTGTAGAAGCTTTGAGGAGTAAACCCGATTTTATCACAAAAAGCATTTAACTTTTCTTGCCTTATTTGCTGCGAACCATTAAGATATCTCGAATATTGTCGTTCCGAACAAATCCCTTCACAAAAATTAGCGATTGTAATTTTTGCCTCTTGTCTTATATTATCTAAATGATTAGCCATACTGTGTTTTTGATCCATTCTATCACCTCGTATTTATTAGGACATAACTGTCATTTATTAATATTACAGAATTTACTATAATATTAATATAACATTTAAAGGAATTATATCACGAACAAAGGAGGGAATAAAGTGGAAATAAATGAAATAATTATATTAGAAGTAGATGGTATGACGGAAACAATTAAAGATTATACTACAGAGAAGTATATTATAAGTTATGCTGACAAACTTAAAGAACTTAAGTACCCTGCTGATGAGAATCTAATAACAGTAATCGTTAATAGATTACTTGAATGGTATCATAATGAAATTGCGAAAATAAGTAAAAGCAATTACATTGTAAACAAAAGTGATCATATTAAAAGCATTAACGTACTAACCGAGATAAAGAAAAGAATTATTTGAGTTATAAGAATGAGTAAGGGTCATTTTTATATAAACAAGCGGCTTAAGGAAGGATAGGGAGACTTTTGGGCTCCCTATTGAGCTATCTATAATACAGAAGTCATTTACCAGGGTTCATTTATGTGTTAAAATAGTGAATAGTGCGATAAAGGATATTTGATGGATGTTTTATCAAAGAAGTTCAATGCCTGTATATAATGAAACTATTGGGGGATTTTTTTTATGACATATAACAAAAGTAAAGCAGCAAATGTAGTAGCACTATTTTCAATTATTATGATTTTATTTGGTTTTTATTATGGAAATGCAAATGGTTATACTGCTAACATTCCATTATTACTGACATTTATTGTCGTTAATATATTAACTATTAATTATAGCGAGACAAATAAAGCATTGATATATCTACTTGCATTTGCCTATTTGGCTGACTCAGTAGTTATTAGATCGGGATACTTTGGAGTTAACTTTAATTTTTTAAGTCCAATAGTTATCTTATTAGTAGCTTATAGTTTTATTGAAAAGAAGCAATTAAGTATAACATTATCAGCTGTCGCATTAGGTATGCTTGGTTTGAATGTTATTCAACTTATAGTAATTGAACCTAATATATTTCCAGCATTACTTGGACCAATATTGTTTTTTGTTGCCGCTTTACTAAACATTTTAAATATACATTCAGCTAACAATACGAAATCTGATTCAGATAACAATAAGAATTATGATTCAGCTAACAATACAAATACGGATCAAAGGGTATTTAATGATTTTTAAAGAAACATCTTGTTGTAGTGTAAAAAACTCCGACATATAATGATGTGAAAATGAATGTGATTTACATCATTTGAAATATTCAAATGGATGTAGATAGACCTTCAGCATCATAAATTCAATATTGAAGTCATTTACTGACTTCTTTTTATATGTTAAAATTAACCAAAGGGGCAGATATATGTTAGAAAAAGATATGTTTGAAAGCTTAAAGAAACATTTAGTAAAATATGGTTTTAAAGTCAAAGCTGAAGTTCTTAATACTGATATTACTGCGATTAAGGATGATGAAGTAATCATTGTTGAAATGAAAAAGACTTTGAACACTAGATTGATATATCAAGGATGTAAAAGACAAAGAATATGTGATTATGTTTACTTAGCGATTGTACAACCTACATCTAAAGTTCTTATATCATCACAATTCAAAGAGAAGATCCATATTATAAGAAGACTACAATTAGGACTTATATTTGTTGATGTTGAGAATGATCGTGTTGTCACTCATCTTGATCCTAAAACCTTTGCCTTTAGACAAAGTAAGATTAAAAGAAGAAAACTACTAAAGGAATTCGAACAACGAGTTACTTCCTTTAATACTGGTGGTGTAACCAAAACAAAAATCATTACAGCTTATAGAGAAAAAGCAATTAAGATAGCTTATTATTTATCAAAGGAACCTATGAAAGTAAAAGACATAAAAGTTCTTACAAAGGATGATAAGATAGCTTCAATCTTACAAAAGAACTATTACGGTTGGTTTGAAAGAATTGAAAGAGGTATTTATGCTTTAACAGAAGTTGGACATGAGGATCTAAAGAAGTATGCAAAAGTATTAAACTATATATTAGAATCAGAAGTATGTTAAAGGGATCACGATAGAGGTTACTTTAATATTGTAAAAAGGAAGTATCTTTATATTAAGAAACAGAAGAACAAAGGAGAAGTCATTTACTGACTTCTTTTTATATGATATAATTAAAAAAATGGGGATGTAAAAAAATAGCCTATTGTGCTGTTTTTTATTACTTTTAGGAGGGGAAACATGGAGATTTTATATATTACTTTAATGATTCTATTTACAACATTCATGTATATATATTTCATTTATATAAGTAAATTAGAAACAATAAATAAATCAAGAAAGATACGAGCACTAATATTTAATGTTCTGGTGACTAATTTTGTTATTTTGTTTATAACCTTGTATCCTGTCTCTTATACACATCT
>SDWO01000049.1 GCA_004195325.1 Candidatus Izemoplasma acidinucleici
AGATGTGTATAAGAGACAGGTTGTTAATAGAAGGTATAAAAAAATGGTGGAAGGGAAACCAAAACCTATATACTATCAAGTATTTGCCTTGATTGTATTTGGAGCGTTTATATTGATGGTATCTGCAGTTCAAATTAACGTAATTACTTCAAACATACAAGTACTACAGTCTTGTACTCATTATGATGAAAATTCCTATGTCATTTATAAACCAATATATTCTAATGATAGCTGCATTGATCTAGATTTAGAGATTATGGATGACAATACGCATCATTATAGTGGGATAGAATCATTAAATCCTGAAAAAGCATGGTTGGTAACACAAGAAATTTCTTACTTGAACGGTCCAGCTGATATAAAAGTATATGTTGATATATACATACAGTATTCAGATGATAAGATAGTGAATCATATTGTGCAAACAACTCAAATCGTTGAATTTACTAAAGACGATATTGATTATACATCACTAGCTAGTGCATACTATGAAATTGATTATGAGTATACTGAAAACGGAATGACGAGCATTCGTAAGTCTGCACATATAAGGGCAGAACTAGTTGATTCAATAACGGATACTGACTTAATTCATCCAGAGTTTGACTCGGATGATATCTCAATATATATATTTGAGGCAAAAAGAGTTGAAGATTCAAATAAATATGAACTATATAGCACTTCAACTACTAGACAAGGGGTTGAGGAAACTCGAAATATGGGAGTTATAGAATTCTACACTAGACCTAACAGTGAAGGTGTGAATAAGCAAGTGTTTTACACATCTAATCCGGAGTTATATAATCGTGCTTTTCAATATAATCTATATGAAAAAACTAGAGAAGTAGATTACGCTCAATCAATATTCTCTTACATTGATTATGAGAACTCGTTGGGTAAAAGTATTACGACTTATGAAGAAGTAGGTGATTTGATGATTCAAAACTCTACTAAGTTTGAAAGTATACTTGATATGAGCGAATTGAACTACGAATCATATTCGCCTATATATTCAGAAGATATATACATAGAGGATAATAACAGTGGAATTGTTAATTTAATCATTGTTAGGAAAACGGAATACGGATACGTAATATTGAATCATAGACCAAAAATGGTTATGGGTGGTGAAGATGTAAGTATAGATGTATTCATAGACCATAAGTACTTACAACAAGAGAGAATTTTCAACTACGGTGTGTCATATAACTATATAGAAGAATACAATATATACTTAAATCTCCAATAATATTTAATGCTTTAAACCACCTTTCCTTTTAAAAAGAAAGGTGGTTTTTTAATACAGTATAAATTAAAGGGTTTAGACTTGGTTTTTTATATGGTTTATTATATAATACGGTTGGTGATTTAAATGGACGGAATACTATTAGTAAACAAACCTGTTGGTTTCACATCTTTTGATGTAATCGCAGTACTTAGAAAAATGCTTAACACAAAGAAACTTGGCCACACAGGAACATTAGATCCTGATGCGACTGGTCTTTTGGTTGTTGGGGTTAACAAAGGTACTAAAATAATGAAGTACTTAAACAACGATGAAAAAACATATATCGCAAAAGCTTGTATCGGGATATCAACTGATACAGTTGATAAAACTGGAGAAGTAATCGATCAAGCTAAAGTATCTAAGATAGAGAATATTGATGATATCCTAGCGGCTTTTAAAGGGACATACACACAAACACCTCCAATGTATAGCGCTATTAAGTATAAAGGAAAACGATTATACGAATACGCAAGACAAGGAATCATCATTGATGATATCCCTTCACGTGATATCGAAATCAAATCAATTGAGAGATTAAGTGAAATAGAATATAATAATGATTGTGCTTATTTTAGTTATAAAGTTCATTCCTCTAAAGGGCTTTACGTTAGAACACTGAGCTATGATATCGGTAAAGCACTAGGGTACCCAGCTCACAACTATGACTTACACAGAAGTAAAGCTGGAAAATTCAATATAGAAGATAGTTCTACTTTAGAAGAAATCAAAGAAGGTAACTATACAATCATTTCAATGAGTGATGCATTAAACCACATCCCATCACTACTAGTGAATGATGAAATAACTCATCACATCAAGAATGGAATGGCAATTAGTTTAAAACAGTTTGAAAAACCAACGTTAACACGTATAATAGATAACGATAACAATTTACTTGCGCTTTATGACAAACATCCGACAGCAGAGAAGATGAAAGCACAAAATATATTTTACCAAGGTGAATAATATGAAAGTAATCAAATTAAATGGAATTAAACTAGAACATAACACAATAGCCGCAATTGGTTTCTTTGATGGAGTTCACTTAGCACATACTGAGTTAATCAATAAAACAATCAGTTACGGAAACAAACATAACCTAAAAAAGGCTGTCATCACATTTGATGTACATCCCAAAAGTATCTTATTTGATTTAGATTATCATTATCTAACTCCCCTAGATAAAAAACTAGAGATCTTTAAGACATTTGATCTTGATTTTATCTATGTTATTGAGTTTTCAAAAGAGAAGGCTGTATTAACTCCTGAAGACTTCGTTAACTACTATCTAAACAACATACATACAATTGTCTGTGGGTTTGATTTTAAATTTGGTGTACGCGGTAGCGGTAATGTCAAAACATTACAAAATGATACAAGATTCAACACAATTATAGTAGATGAAGTAACCTACGAAGGATACAAAGTAGGTTCTACCCATATAAGAGATTTAATCAACAGTGGACAAGTAGATAAAGTCCACGAAGTACTAGGAGACTTTTACTCAGTAAAAGGAGAAGTCATCCACGGTGCTAAAAAAGGACGCATGATTGGCTATCCAACAGCGAACTGTGATACAAACAACTACTTAGTACCAAAAACAGGAGTATACGTTACAAAGACAAAATACGATGGTGTATGGTATGATTCAATGAGTAATGTAGGACACAATCCAACACTGAACTGTCTAGCTACAGTGTCAGTAGAATCAAACATCTTTCATTTTGATAAAGAAATATACGGTGAAGATATCGAAATTAAATTCATCAAACGATTACGTGATGAATTAAAATTCGATTCAGTAGAAGCCTTAATCAAAAAAATAGATCAAGATAAAATAGATTCATTAGAAGTGTTAAAAAACTTAAAATAACACTTGAAACAATATACAAGTATGATATAATACTTTTGCGCCTGTTTCTTTGATATTGGATCCTCATCCTTCATCAAGGTTATAGGTAAGACAAAAACAAGGAGGAAACTATAATGGCATTAACAAAAGAGCAAAAATCAGAATTAGTTAAAGAATTTGGTTTAAAAGATGGAGATAGTGGAAGTACAGAAGTACAAGTAGCTATCGTTACATTAGAAATCAAAGAGTTAAATGAGCATTTACAAACTCATATCCATGATTTTCACAGTAGAAGAGGTTTATTAATGAAAGTTGGTAAACGTCGTGGATTACTTAAATACTTACAAAGAACTGAAGTTGAACGTTATCGTGCATTAATCGCAAAATTAGGATTAAGAAGATAATTTAAAAGACATCCAATGG
>SDWO01000102.1 GCA_004195325.1 Candidatus Izemoplasma acidinucleici
TAGTGCGTTCTTAACTACGCTATACGCAAGTCCTGCGCTGATATCTGATGTTTTTGCGGCTTCTGCTTGTGCTTGTTTTACACCACTGTTCATAAAAACTGTACATCGACTCCCTAAATCAACAGGTTCTAAACTATCTAGTGCCAGTTCACTGAAATCTTTTATGTCATAACCAAGATTAGTACTAAATGTTTCTAAGAAACTCCCACATCCACTACTACAAGCTTCATTTAAGATAATACTTGAGATAACGTTCTTGTCTATTTTAAAGCATTTCATGTCTTGTCCACCAATATCGATTATAAAATCGACTTTAGGGTTAAAGTAAGACGCTGCTTTGTAGTGACAGATTGTTTCAACTTCAGATCCATCTAAATGGAATGCTTGTTTGATTAGTTCTTCTCCGTATCCAGTACTATATGAGCTATGGATGATTGTTTCATCATTCTTTAATTCATACATTTCACTTAATGCTTCACGGATGATATCAATTGGATTCCCTTTATTGTGACTATAGTAATAATACAATACTTCATTTTCTTCGCTTAGTAGAACCAGTTTCGTAGTAGTACTACCGGCATCAATTCCTAAATATGCATTACCGTAGTACTCTTTTAAATCTCGTTCTTTGACAAATGCTTCGTTATGTCTAGCTGTAAAATCTAGATATTCTTGTTTATCTTCGAATAGTTTGGTTAATGTTTTACGTTCCTTTTGTTCTATTTTAGTCTCATAATCATGAACTTTTGCCACAAGTTCTTTGATTGTAGTTTTTGTCTCATCTGCGGTTAAGGCAGCGCCATAAGCTACGAATACTTCTCCGTTTTCAGGAATAAAAACGTCTTTTAAATTCAATGTTTCTATAAAACGTTCTCGCAACATACTAGAAAACGTTAATGGTCCACCTAGTAATGCGACCTTACCTTTTATTTTACGTCCTTGAGATAATCCCGCTATTGTTTGATTCACAATTGCCTGGTAAATAGATACTGCGATATCACTATGATTTGCCCCTTGGTTTAATAAAGGTTGGATATCAGACTTCGCAAATACACCACAGCGTGACGCAATTGGATATATCTTACTGTATCCTTGTGATAGTTCGTTTAGGTGTTCACTATCTGTGTCTAATAGGGTCGCCATTTGATCAATGAATGCTCCTGTACCGCCGGCACATGTTCCATTCATTCTTTGTTCGACATTATTACCATCAAAGAAAATGATTTTTGCATCTTCACCACCAAGTTCGATGCAAACGTCAATCCCAATATCATAATATCTCAGGGCGTTTGTTGAACTGATTACTTCTTGAGTGAACTGTACTTCTAGATGATCACTTATCAGCATACCTGCGCTACCTGTGAAATTAAAAAACATACGTTCATTTTTGTATATTTTACCGATTTTCTCTAATAGCGTTATTAAAGAAGTCGTTATACTTGAACGATGTCTTAGATATTCTTTATATATGATTTTATTGTCTTTATCTAGTACAACAGCCTTGATAGTTGTACTTCCAATGTCTACACCAATTTTATTCATATGCTCACCTACTTTTAAGTATGTTCCATTATATACTAAAAAGGCTATAAAGAGTAGGTCTTATTGAATGAAAGCGTTAAAAAAAAGCAGTTTTACCTGCTTTTTAAGTGGATTAAATTTAAGGAGTTGTGCAAATCGGTTATATTGTGCATGCACAGTTGACAATGACACACTTTTGTTATATAATAATTATGAGGTGGAAATTATGAGTATAAAAGAAAAACTAATTGATTATGGATATAATTTATCGGAATTAGCGGGTAATATCTCAATATCAAGGAGAACACTCTATAATTACATTGATAAAATAGAGTTAAAACAAGATATTGCCAATAATGAATACGATGTTTTCTTCAAAAAAATATACAACAATATAAATGACATATCAGAGATAAACTCAATAATTAAACATTTTATAGAAAGAATGAAAGTTTTTGAACAAATTGATATAAAGAAGGAAATGATTTTACAAAGAAATATAATAGATTTAATGAGAAAGGATCTACACACAAAAGATTATGATCCCGCAATCTATTTATTCATTAAGACACTTATCGAATCATACAAAAAGGAAGTGCAGTTTTCAGATTTTGCTCAGTATGTTTTATCATTGAACTCATTTATTGAGATTGATGTAAACAACCTACCTACAAGACAAAAAGCATTTTACTCGAATGTTTACAAAATTATGAATTTGTCAAAAAAAAAGAAGTTAGAAGTTGACAATGAGTACTTAAGTAAATTCATAGAGAGATATGATAAAATTAAATCATCTAGCGAATTGAATAGACAAAAATACATTGAAGAGAACCGAGAATTAATAGAAACATTGCTAAAAGAAAAATTGCTAAAAAAGAGTATTGAAGGTGTTAAACTTAAGAATATCAGCATCAATGATTTGATCGATTCAAATCTTGATATATAAAAAAAAAGACCATAGCAGAATATACTAGGCCCATAGAGAAATCTAGTATACCACATTAAAACTGCTAATGCAAATCACATAACAAGGAGGTAACTAGATTTATTTGTGGTCTTTTGTTTACTAGTGAAATTTCAAATGAACGAAGACAAAATACACATTGAACCAAAGAAAAACGAAAAGATTCAAAAGGAACAAAAAGAAAAAAAAGATAAGCATAAAGATAAAAAAGTTAAATCCTATGCCTATTAATAATTTGTTCAAGAGTGTTTGGCCAGGAGAGAAGATTGATTCTCTTTTGGGTGAACTCCAGAATCTTTATTACACAAATTCACAGTTGAAAAATGTTTATATGCAAAAAATCAATGATTATCCAAATGTTTTCATAGAGATTGAGGCTAAGTATTCAGGGAATATTTATGTGCTTCATACTCTAATTCCATATAATTACCCTAAAAGAAAACTACTTTTTTTTGAGCACACAGATTTCATTGAAAAAATTGCAGATAGACATGTCAACAATAATGGGTCATTATGCTTAGAATCCCCATTTAATTTCGACAAATTCTTTACAGGTAGGAATTTCATCCTAACTGATTATATTGAATTACTCGTTGAATTTGTAAACGATGACGATTACTTCATTCAGAATGGACATTACTCTAAAAAGAATTACTCACATGGTCTAGATGGATTGTTAGAGTCTATTCAAGATCGTTTAGAATCTAACTTTACTGAAGAACAACTTAAAATTATATTATTTCGAATAGCTTTCGGGCCTTTAAATAATATGAGTAGTTGCATCTGCAAATCAGGTATTGCAATTTGCAAATGCCATCCTAAGATATTGCAATCATTAAAGGAAATCGGTTCTAGTAACGAGTTTACATTTCTAGCATCTCATTTTTTGAGAAAAGAAATAGAAGCTGTTAACATGATCAATTTAAGGAGAGGTAGAAATTAATCTCCTTTTTTTTATTAATCATATATATCAAAAATATTGACAATGATGTATTGTTATAATATAGTTAACATGCTTTAAACGCAGTTCGTAACCATCCTGCGATAAAAAAACTAGGAGGTATTTTATGAATATTTTATTATGGTTTGGATTCGCAATTGTTAACTTCTTA
>SDWO01000121.1 GCA_004195325.1 Candidatus Izemoplasma acidinucleici
ATCAAGTTTTCTGGCTGCTGATCTCATTTCTTTTTCGAGATTAGATATTGTTTTCTCTTGTTCTTTCTTGCTCATTTTCTTAAATGGTATTTCTTCATTCACTTCTGATTTGATACTTATTCTATCTCTAACACCTTTTATAATTGTTGTTGGTGTAACGTTATTATCTATATTATATTGAATTTGAATTTCTCTTCTTCTTTGTGTTTCTCCTATTGCTTCTTCCATTGCGTTACTAATCTTATCCGCATACATGATAACTCGTCCATCACTATTTCTAGCAGCACGACCTATTGTTTGGATTAAAGATCTTGCACTTCTTAAGAAACCTTGTTTATCAGCGTCTAGTATACATATTAGACTAACTTCTGGTATATCTAGTCCTTCTCTTAGAAGGTTGATTCCTACTATAACGTCGTAAACACCTAGACGTAAGTCTCTAATTACTTCTATTCTGTCTAATGTTTTTACTTCACTGTGGAGATAGGCTACTTTCATCCCAATCTCTTTTAGGTATCCAGTAAGGTCTTCACTCATTTTTATTGTAAGTGTCGTTATTAATGTTCTTTGGTTTTGTTCTATTCTTTTTAATATTTCAGCTACAATATCATCTATTTGGCCATGTTTAGGTCTAATTTCTACTTCTGGATCTAATAAACCTGTTGGTCTGATGATTTGTTCGACAACTTGATCTGTTTGTTCAAACTCATAATCTCCAGGGGTAGCACTTAAATATACAACTTGTTTTATTTTCCCTTTAAACTCTTCAAAGTTCAAAGGTCTATTATCTAATGCACTTGGTAATCTAAACCCATATTCAACTAATGTTTGTTTTCTTGAGCGATCCCCTTTAAACATACCTCTTACCTGCGGTAGTGACACATGTGATTCATCAACTACCATTAAGAAATCATCTCCAAGAAAATCCATAAGCGTGTACGGTGTTTCTCCTGCTTCTCTTAGACTTAAATGTCTTGAATAGTTTTCTACTCCCATACAAGACCCAATCTCTTGAAGCATCTCTATATCATAATTGGTTCTTTGTTTAATTCTTTCTGCCTCTAATAATCTATCATCATCCTTGAAGTATTTGATTTGATCAACAAGTTCTTGTTCAATTCTACCAATACCTTCTTGAATCTTATCTTTGTTTGTTATGAACTGCGTTGCTGGGAATAGAGAAAATACATCGTAATCATTGAAAATCTCGCCTGTAACGATATCAAACTCTCTGATGCGCTCTATCTCTTCATCAAACAGTTCAACGCGGATAGCGACTGTTTTTTGATAGGTCGGTAATATCTCAATAATGTCTCCTCTAACACGGAATGTTCCTCTATTAAAATCAAAGTCATTACGTTCAAATAACATATCAACTAATTTTCTCATTAGTTTATTTCTTCCGATAACGTCACCTTTACGTAATGTTAATACACTATTTTTGTAGTCTTCTGGGTTTCCGATACCATATATACAAGATACAGACGCAACAACAATAACATCGTCTCTTTCTAATAAAGACGCTGTCGCTGAATGTCTCATTTTATCAATTTCATCATTTGTTCTGGCATCCTTCTCAATAAAGACATCTCTTGAAGGTACATATGCTTCTGGTTGGTAGTAATCGTAATAAGATATGAAGTATTCCACTCTATTGTTTGGGAAATATTTCTTAAACTCGCTGTACAATTGCCCAGCTAGCGTTTTATTATGCGCTAAAACAAGTGTTTTCTTTCCGGTTTGTTGAATAACATTACTAATCGTAAATGTTTTCCCCGTTGCTGTCGCACCTAAAAGTACTTGTTCTTTAACACCTTTTTCTATGTTCTCAACAAGAAATTTAATCGCTTTAACTTGATCACCCATTGGTTTATAATCACTCACTAAATCAAACTTACTCATAAAAATCACCACCTCCTATATTGTAACATATCATACCTTTTAAAACATTAATGTGCTACAATAAATGTGGTGATTTTATGAAAGTATTATTAATCAGTATTAACGCTAAATACATACACACAAACAACGCAGTTAGGTTATTAAAAGCTAACTGTGATTTTCCTGTCGATATATTCGAATACACAATAAAAGACCCCATTGAAAAGATTTTAAAAGATATCCATGACTATAATCCTGACGTTCTTGGTTTTAGTTGTTATATATGGAATATATCTTTATTCATAACAATACTTGAAAAACTATCTCTAAAAGACACTAAAATCATTATGGGGGGCCCAGAAGTATCATATGATGCGACTTACTTTCTAAATAAATATCCCGTAGATATTATCATTAAAGGGGAAGGGGAAGTAGTGTTTAATCAATTACTACATTCTCTAGCTATTAATTCTGATTTAAAAGACATTAGTAGTATTACATATATTGAACATGACAAAGTGATTTCCAATCCAATAAGAGAGATAACAAATCTTAACAACATAAATCTACCTTACTATTACGAAGATGATATCAAACATATAGGACACAAAATCTCATATATCGAATCTAGTAGAGGTTGCCCTTACAAATGTAGTTACTGTTTATCTAGTTTGGAAAAGACAGTTAGGTTCTTTGATGTTTCTAAGGTGAAGGAAGCCATTCTATACTTAATGAAAAATGGTAGTAGGATAATTAAATTCCTTGATCGTACATTTAATGCCAACAAAAACACATTAGATCTTTTAGATTTTATTATAAAGAACAATAACAGTTTAACAGTCTTCCAGTTCGAAATAACCGGGGATGTATTAGATCCGAAAATCATTACATATTTAAATGAATTTGCTCCGAAAGGATTATTTAGGTTCGAGATTGGTATACAATCAATTAACGAAGCTACAAACCTCCTAGTTGATAGATTTCAAGATACTAAGAAACTATTTAGCAATATAAAACAAATACAAGAAGGCAATACTATCGATCTACATCTAGATCTAATTGCTGGTTTACCTAACGAAGATATAGAATCATTTAAACACACCTTTAATGAAGTGTTTAAACTTGGTGCCAAAGAACTACAACTAGGATTCCTAAAGATGCTTAGAGGTACTAAAATAAGAAATGAAGCAGAGAAATACAATTATCAATTTGATAGTTTACCACCATATCAGATTACTAAGAACAACGTTTTAAGCAATGAAGATATACACATCATTCACGACGTAGAGCATATGCTAGAGATATATCATAATAAAGGTTACTTCAGAGAAGAAATGCATAAGATACTTCTTAGTAAAGAGAATGTCTTTGATTTCCTGTATTCTATTAGCAATCATTTCAAAGCACATAATTTGGCATTTAGTAATTATCAGATTGAAGATGTCTACAAAAACGTCTTCCCTCTATTGAATGAACAAGAAATTTACTTGCTTAAACAGGATTACTTAGTAAGATCCAAAATAAAGCCAAAGTTATTCTTTGATGTTATTCGAGACAAGAAAGTAAAACAAATCGTTTTTAAAAGATTGGCTAATGAATTTGAGTTTAGTTTAAACGAATTGTATAAGAATGGAGTAATCATTGAGTTTCATGGCGAATACTTCATTATCATCTACAAAAATGAAACAAGTAAAAC
>SDWO01000015.1 GCA_004195325.1 Candidatus Izemoplasma acidinucleici
AATCAATATTAGTGATTCTGCTATGGTTGAATTTGGTCAAGTGATCATGGAGATTGAAGAGTAGATGTTTCATAAAGTATTAATTGCTAATAGAGGTGAGATTGCTGTACGTATTATTCGTGCTTGTAAGCAACTAGGTATTGAAACAGTTGCGATATATAGTGAAGCAGATAAAGATAGTTTACATGTTCAAATAGCAGATGAAGCTGTTTGTGTTGGAGGAGTTAGAAGTAATGAATCTTACTTAAACATGGAAAATATCATTACAGCTGCAGTGAATAAAGGTGCTGAAGCAATTCATCCAGGGTTTGGATTCTTAAGTGAAAATAGTACATTTAGTGATTTATGCGCTGAATGTGGGATTACATTTATTGGTCCTAGTGGTGAAGTGATTGACAAAATGGGTAATAAAGCTCGTGCAAGAGAGATTATGATAGCAGCAAATGTTCCTGTTGTTCCTGGTAGTGATGGAGCAGTAGATAGTTTAGATGATGCAAGAACCAAAGCGATTGAAATTGGATTTCCGATTTTAGTCAAAGCTAGTGCAGGTGGAGGGGGACGCGGGATGCGTGTCGCTTCAGATTTAAGTGAGTTTGATGTAGCTTATGAAACTGCCAGAAGTGAAGCATTAAATGGGTTTGGTGATGACACAATGTACTTAGAGAAATTCGTGTTAAATCCCAAACATATTGAGTTCCAAATATTAGCTGATAAATACGGAAATGTCGTTCATTTAGGTGAACGTGATTGTAGTATTCAAAGACGTAATCAAAAAGTAATTTGAATTATGAGAATGCTGGAACACTAGAATTCTTAGTAAGTGGAACTGATTTTTACTTTATTGAAATGAATACACGTATTCAAGTAGAACATCCAATAACTGAGATGGTTACTGGAGTAGATATTGTTCAAGAGCAAATCAAAATTGCTGCTGGAGAGAAATTAAGTTTTACACAGGAAGACATTGTATTAAAAGGACATAGTATAGAATGTCGTATTAATGCTGAGGATCCTAAGTTTGATTTCAGACCTAGTCCAGGAAAAATCGAATTACTACATGTGCCTAGTGGCCATGGAGTCCGTTTTGATAGTTTCATTTATGCTGGGTATTCTATTCCTCCATATTATGATTCAATGATGGGTAAAGTTATTGTTCATGCAGAAACTAGAGAAGATGCAATTATGAAAATGAAAGCTACGTTAGATGAGTTACTAATTACCGGTGTAAAAACCAACCAAGACTTTTGTTATATGATACTAAACAATCTAGATTACGTTAAAGGTAAATTTGATACTGGGTATATCGCCAAGAAGATAGATCAGTTATTGGAGTATGATGAATTTGAGTAATTTAGCCAATGCATTAAACCAACGTAAAAAACAAAAACAAAAGTTTAAGGTAACTAGAAAACGTAACTATACAGATAAAAGTATTGATGTACCTAAAGGACTTTATGAACAATGTCCTTGTTGTAAAGAAACAGTAAATATGAAACAAACATTAGAGAATAAATTCGTTTGTAAACATTGTGGTGAGCATTTTAAAGTGCGTGCCATTGATCGTATAAATCTAACAGTAGATCCAGGAACTTTTGTTGAAAAAGGACTTGGGTATATTACATTAAATCCTTTATTTAATGAAGGGTATGAAGAAAAGATTAACGCTTATAAAGAGAAAACAAATATCGATGAAGCTTATATTTATGGATATGGTGAACTAAATGGAAATCCATGTGTTATTGGAGTAATGGATAGTTACTTCTTAATGGGAAGTATGGGTAGTGTAGTTGGTGAAAAAGTAACAAGAAGTTTTGAGTATGCAATATACAAGAAACTACCAATTATTATATTCACTGCTTCAGGTGGAGCTAGAATGCAAGAAGGTATCTTTAGTTTAATGCAAATGGCGAAAACAAGTGCTGCAGTACTAAGACATAGTGATCTAGGATTACTATATATTAGTGTCTTAACTCATCCAACAACTGGAGGAGTTACCGCATCTTTTGCTTCATTAGGAGATATCATATTTGCTGAACCAAATGCGTTAATAGGATTTGCCGGTCCTCGTGTTATAGAACAAACAATCAATCAAACATTACCTGAAGGATTCCAAAGAGCGGAATTCTTAGAAGAAAAAGGATTTGTAGATAGAGTCATTCCACGTAGTGAATTGAAACTAACTCTAAGTAGAGTACTACGAATTCATAGGAGATATAACTAATGGATATTTTACAAAAAGAGCGTAAGCTAAAAGAACTACAAAGTAAAATAGAAGAGTTAGATAATGTTGAATTAATAAAAAAGATTAAAGAAGAGATTGAGAGTTATAAAAACGAGGCAATGAGCAATTTAACAGCTTGGGACAGAGTTTTGTTAGCTCGTCATCAAAGTAGACCTACCGCATTAGAGTATATTAAATATATGTTTGATGAATTCATTGAACTTCATGGAGATCGTCTATATAGAGATGATAAAAGTATCGTTGGTGGGATTGGAACAATAAATGGAATCAACGTAACAATCATCGCTCAACAAAAAGGGAAAACATTAGAAGAAAATTTAGAACGTAATTTTGCAATGCCACACCCTGAAGGGTATAGAAAAGCATTACGTTTAATGAAACAAGCTGAGAAATTCAGAAGACCAATTATTACCCTTATCGACACACCAGGTGCCTACCCAGGACTTGAAGCTGAAGAGCGTGGACAAGGAGAAGCAATTGCGAGAAATTTAATGGAAATGGCAGGATTCACAGTACCTGTTATCGCTATTGTTATTGGTGAAGGTGGTAGTGGAGGAGCACTTGCATTAGGTGTAGCTAATAAAGTCCTAATGTTGGAAAATAGTATATATTCTATTTTAAGCCCTGAAGGTTACGCAACGATCCTTTGGAAAGATGCAACTCTAGCAAGCAAAGCTGCAGGAGTAATGAAACTAACAAGTTTTGATTTAGAGGAATATGGAATCATTGATAGAATCATTAAGGAACCTCTTGGAGGAGCACACTATAACAGAGAAGAAACATTTAAAAATACAAAAAGAGCAATATTAGAAGAATTAACAGAATTAGTAAAATTACAACCATTTGAACTGAGAGAAGCTCGAATCGATAAATATCGAAATTACGGGTTCTTCCAACGATTCAATTATGATAATTTAGGAGGTGTCAAACGATGATTTACACAGAAATAAAAGGAACTGGTAGTTATGTACCAAGTAGAGTATTAACAAATGAAGATATGTCTAAAATCGTTGACACAAACGATGAATGGATAGTATCTAGAACTGGAATAAAAGAACGTCATGTTGTTACGGATGAATATACAATTGATTTAGCAGAACATGCATCTAAAAAAGCACTAGAAGATGCAAACGTAGATCCTAAAGATGTTGATTTAGTAATTGTTGCGACAGTAACTCCTGATAATGCATTCCCAGGAATTGCACAGTTACTACAAAAGCGTTTAGGACTAAATGAAGTTATGTGCTTTGATGTAAATGCGGCATGTAGTGGATTCTTATATGTATTAAATATAGCTGATAAAATGATTAAATCAGGAGCGTATAAAACTGCTTTAATTGTTGGAGCTGAAACATTAACAAGATTAACAGATTGGTCTGACCGTAATACATGTGTATTATTTGGTGATGCTGCTGGAGCTATGGTAATTGGAACAAGTGAAACAAATAAAATCAAAGATGTTATTTGTGGGTCTAAGTCTGATGATGAAGGTATGTTGATTTGTAAAGGTGTCGATACTAAAGATCCACATGTAAATGCAGTAAGTACACAAGATCATATCCATATGAATGGACGTGAAGTGTTTAAATTTGCGACACGTATTATGCCGCAAACAATTAAAGACTTAATGGAAAGAAACAATATGGAGTTAGATGATTTGAATTATATTGTTGCTCACCAGGCAAATGCAAGAATTATTGATAAAGCAGCTAGGGATTTAAAATATCCAATGGATAAAATGTTTATGAACATTCAAAAATATGGAAATACAAGCGCAGCAAGTGTACCTCTAGCGATAGACGAAGCAATCAAAGAAAAGAAACTTAAAAAAGGTGACTTATTTGCGACTGTAGCGTTTGGTGGAGGATTTACTTGGGGCGGAGCTTTAATTGAATTGTAGGAGGATA
>SDWO01000081.1 GCA_004195325.1 Candidatus Izemoplasma acidinucleici
CACAGCTGTTGCATGTGATGGTAACTTTGACTCAGAATTATTCGGAGCTCCATTAAGTGGAGAATCTGTTGCATTATTCTACAACAAAACATTATTAAACGAACTTAATGGTTCACCTGAAGCTGAAGGTACTTGGGAAGAAATTATCGCTAACTCATTAATTCACAACACTGTTGGTGATGAATCTACAGACGCATTCTCATACTTCAGATTAGACGTTGGTAATGCTTACGATATGCATTTCGTTGGAACTGCATTCGGATATGATTTATTTGGGGAAACTCATTTAGATAAAACAGCTGCTAACTTTAATAGTGTTGAAATGGTTAATGCATTAACGTGGTTAAATGAATCATTACGTCCTGCATTAAATAACTATAACAGCTCTACATTAGATGGAGAATCAAACCGTACTGCATTTGAAAACGGAGAATTACCATATATCATTGATGGACCTTGGTCTATTAGAAGGTATACAGAAGCATCTGAAGATGAAGATGGAAATGCTTTATTCGAATGGGGAGTTACAAAAATTCCTACAATCGGTGGAGAACAACCTATTACATTCAGTGGTGTACAAATCGCTGCTGTATACAAAGGTACAGATGAAGCTACAGCTGCATTTACATTTATTGAATTTATGACAAGTGATGAAGGATTAGCAATTATGTATGCTGCTACTAATAAATTACCTGCATTGAAAGATGTTTCAACTGTTGCTGGTGTTGCTGCTGATGAATATTTAAGCGGAATTTCTGCTCAATTAGCATTCAGTCATCCAATGCCAATCATACCTGAATCGATTCACAAATTGGTCTAGGAAGTTAATAAAATTTAACGTAAAGGCCATGTTTAACTACATGGCCTTTTCATTATTGTAAAACCGGTTACACAATGCAAAATGAGGTGGCTATATGAAAGAAAAAAGAAGAATACTAGATATAATAGTTCTAAGTATTTTAAAAGTTGTATTATGGGTTATATCTCCAGTGACATTTATACTTACTTTAATTTTAGATAAAGTGAAAGGTCCTATTGGAAAAGCACTAAAACCAGTTAACAGTTTCTTTGTTAAACTATTTTCACCAGTAATCAGGTTTCTCTACCCTTTATTCAAAAAAATTGGTATTGGAGCATTTTACTTATGGATAGGAATGAATTACATTGCTGAAACCATATGGCAAGTATTCGTCTTTGTTACAAGACCACTTGTACTATTAAACAATTGGTTATCACGAATTCTACCATCATGGGTAAAGGCAGTTCTATCTATGTTTATATGGGGATTAGGACAATTACTAAATAGACAATATATTAAAGCTCTTATGTTCTTCCTTGTTTTCTTCATGGTCATTGGTATTGAATATAATACTGGTAATTATGGAAAAGATTACGACTTCTATAATGAAAAATTAGCAGGAGAAGAAGCTGAGGAAGAATTTTCAAATGGTTTCATTATTGATTACTATTTCAATACTGATGGTAACCCATTCTTTTCTGCAGGAGCTAATTATGAGGATGTTTCATTCTTAGAATTAGTAGCGGATGAAAATGGTGTTATTTTTGATGAAGTTAGCAAAGAATTTAAGCAAACAGATGGGACTCCTTTGAGTAGTCAAGAGATTCAAGGTTTGACATTAGATGTACTTAAATTATATGAGTTTTTAGGGGCTGAACTTCGTCGTGTTGAAGAACAAGGTAATAGTGTAAGCCAATTACTACTAGATTCAATAGCGATGGCTGACGCAGATGTGTTAGAACAGACAAAAGCAGATATTTATACAATCGCAACAAATGAGTCTAGGGGAAGAGATGGTTATCCTGAATTATTAGAACAAACTATTTCTGATTTAGCACAAGAAGACATAACAGAACAATCTTATTCAGGAACACTACAACAATATATTGATGCATATATTGATTTATTAACATTAGAAGCAGAAATTGTTATATTTACTGCGACATATGATGAGATTTATGATGATAGATTTGATGTAGAGTATGAGTCGAATTTCTTAATATATCACGCAGGTAATAAAAAAATGTATTACAACGAAGGATATGGAGACATTGTTAAAGGTGAAAGTGATGTAATTGACGCATTTGATAATTATATTTATTCGAAATTCTTTACGAATCAGTTAAATATGGATAATGAAGATGCTAATAAAATGTTATTGCGTATTTACTTTGAATATAGACCTGAGGAATTTACAACTTTAATTGATGAATTAAATAATCCATTCTATGAACAAGGTGGAATATTTGTTAAAGGTGTATGGGGAGTGGCTACTTTAGGTAGTGTTCCACAGACATCACTAGTAAGACAAGAGTTATTAGGTTTCTTGTTACCTAATACTGGAACAAAAGCACTTGATCATACATTTATGGAAATAAAAGGACACAATTCAACTAAATTACTGTTAGAAGGTATAATAACAGGTATCGCTCTATTCTATGTACTCTTAATCTTCATTTGGAATGTTACGGATGCATTTAAAACCAGTGTTAAAACAAGACTTACTAAAAAAAGAATTGGTGAACTGCAATACTTTAAAGACTTATATGAAAACTTCTTTGAATATATTGTGTTAATGCCAGCATTATTACTTATATCATTTATTAGTGTAATGCCAATATTCTTTGGGTTAGCAGTTGCGTTTACAAACTTTGCTGCGATTCCTGGTAATACTCATATCCCTCCAGGACAATTAATAGACTGGGTAGGATTTGAGAACTTTAAAACAGTATTCAATTTAACATCAGGAAGCACAATTGACTTTGCCGGACAATTCTGGAGTGTGTTCAGTTGGACATTAATCTGGGCTGTTGGTGCAACGTTCACTTGTTTCTTTGGTGGATTTTTACAGGCAGTTATATTAAGTAATAAACGTGTTGTATTTAGAAAATTTTGGCGTAGTATTTTAATACTACCGTGGGCAGTACCAGCGCTGATCTCTCAAATGATCTTCCGTGTAATGTTCAACGATATTGGTTTTGTAAATAACACATTAAAAGATATAGGGGTCGTTAAGTTCTTCCAAGATTTGAACATCTTAGGACTTGATTTCATTGGACCAACGCATATTCAAGCAATGGATATGAACGCGGTTCAACGTTTCTTCTATATGGGTGAAGACACATTCCAATGGTTATCGAATGCAGCTAACCCATGGTTTGTAAGAGTCTTCATTATATTATTAAATATTTGGCTTGGATTCCCATTCTTTATGGCTTTAATGAGTGGTGTAATGACAAGCATTGATAAGTCATTATATGAGGCAGCAAGCATTGATGGTGCTACAGGGTACCAACAATTTAAATTCATTACTATGCCTCTAGTATTATTTGCAACTAGTCCATTATTAGTAATGACATTTAGTGGGAACTTTAATAACTTCGGAGTTATTTACTTTATCACCGGAGGTGGCCCCGGCGGGGACGTCACCACGGCTTATGCCGGCTCCACCGATATCCTTATTAGTTGGATCTATAAATTAACAACCGATACCGAAATTAGATGGTATAATATGGCTAGTGTATTCAGTATCTTAATCTTTATCGTTATTGGTAGTTTAAGTGCTTGGAATTTCTCTAGAACCAGAGCATTTAAGGAGGGTGATTAATAATGTTTAGTATATTCTTATTAGTATATATATTAGTCGCAGCTTTATTTGTACAACAGCAATTAACCGTTATAATTGCAAAATTCAAGGAAGTTGATGATCCTAGATTATATGTGAAAGCATTGATTCCTGTGTATGGATTTATCTATTTCAATAACATGGAATCAATGAAAGAAACTCAAGGATTAATTGATAGAAGAACAATTTGGAGAAGTATTGCAAGAAATTTAGTATTAGTATTCTTCCCAGTATTCACAATCTATCTTTATATTTCTGGTTTCAGTGAAGGCGGGTCTATAGTACCCAAATTTACAGCATTCTATTTTACTTTAGTATTAATATTTACTCAACAATCTTTAGCAGTTAGTATAGCAGAGAAAAAAGGGCTAAGTTCTACAAAGGCAGGGTTTATTGGATTACTACCAGTATATGGATTATATTATTACATCTATGCTAAACCAGTACGTTCAATTTCAAGAACGGCAATTCCGATGATTATAAAAACAAAAAATATCACCGGAACAATGTTCATTTATATGGAAATGATTTTACTAGCCTCAGTTGTAATATTACCAATATTATATATTGTTGGTACGTCACTAAATCCAAACGCAGGTATCTTAAATACAATGTTCCCGGATGAACCTTCATTCCAAGCATTTAGATTCTTGTTTACAGAAAAAACCTCTGTTAATGGTGAAGATCACATTCTATTCCCATTATGGTATTGGAATACCTTAAAAGTAGCATTAATGACAATGGTTGGTGCTGTGTTATTCGTAACAGGTACAGCTTATGTATTTGCTCGTTATAACTTCAAAGGGAAAAAAGCTGGACTAATGACAATCTTAATTCTTCAAATGTTCCCATCATTCCTATCATTAATCGCAATATTCACATTATTTAGTAGATTTGGATTAACAAATAATCCAAATGCACTTGTAATCATATATGTAGCCGGAGGAATACCATTTAATATTTGGTTGATCAAAGGGTACTTGCAAAACATACCAAAAGAACTAGATGAATCAGCGAAGATAGATGGAGCGAACAAGGTTCAAATATTCTTCAAAATCATCTTACCATTATCAGTTCCAATTATTAGTTTCGTAGCTGTAACTTCGTTTATGGCACCATGGATGGATTTCATCCTTCCATCGTACTTGATAATTGATCAAGATAAATGGACGTTAGCTGTTGGTATCTTCGACTGGATTAATAATCCAAGTAATATCAATTATCCAGCATTTGCGGCTGCAGCGTTAATCGTAGCAATCCCAATTACTGTATTATATATTGTATTCCAACGTTACTTAATTGAAGGTATTACCGCAGGAGCGAATAAAGGTTAAACTAAAAGCACTCATTAAATGAGTGCTTTTTTTTATTTTTGTAGTATTCTAAATCCAAAATGTTTTAAAGTGACTGTGTCATTTAATGTGATTGATTCGCCTGTGAATATATCTTTGAATTTCTTTCCTATATATTGAGCTGGTACTTTAATATCATTTTCTGGATATGATTTAGATAATATGAATACTAAGTCACCTTTTTCATAGATGATATATTCTTGTTTGTCAGAATAATCTATCCATTTAAGGTCTGTGGTTTTGAAACCATCATATTCTTTTCTTAGTGATATTAATTGTTTCATAAATGATAACATATCTTGATCCATATTGTCCCAAGGGAAGCAACGTCTATTATCAGGATCGTGTTTTCCTGTGATTCCAACTTCTCCACCATAATAGATAGAAGGAGCTCCAGGTAAACTAAACATAAAGATATATGGTAGTTTAACCAAATCTAGATTGTTATTGCAAATCTCTAAGATTCTAGTTGTATCATGTGAATCTACTAGATTGTATTGTGCTTTTTGAACGTTTTTCGGGTAATCTGTGAAGACTTTGTTGATCTTATAAATGAACTCTTTAGCACTGTATTGTTTGTAATCAATGTTTGTTCCAAAGTAGTTCCATATTGGGAATAACACACCATAATTCATTACAGCGTCATACTGGTCTCCCATTAACCATGGGTTAGAGTTATCCCAGTTTTCACCGATGATATAAACATCATCTTTAACATCTTTAACTCTTTTTCTGAATTCTCTCCAGAATTCATGAGGAACTTCATTACTAACATCCAGTCTCCATCCATCGATGTCATACTCTTTTACCCAGTATAAGGCAACTTCTAAAAGATGTTCTCTCATGATTGGATCATTTGTATTAAGTTTTGGCATATAAGGTGTGAAACCAAATGCTCTGTAATTAAGAAGTCTTGGATTATCATGGTATTTCTTCATTATGTCTCTAGGAATTCTTTTAGTTAAATCTACATCCTCATCAAAGACTGGTTTGTCTTTATCAAGGATATGAAAGCAATTGAAATATTTGCTGTCTTTACCTTTTTCTACTACATCGATAAAGTATGGATGACTTATACTACAGTGATTAAACACAGCATCAAGTGTAACTTTAATTCCTAGCTTATGTGCTTTCTTCACTAGTTCTTTAAACGTTTCATTTGTTCCAAATGCAGGATCAATTTTCTTGTAGTTGATTATGTCGTATTTGTGAGAAGAGAAGCTTTCAAATATAGGTGTCATATAGATTCCAGTGATACCAAGATCCTTTAAGTAGTCTAGTTTCTTAATGATTCCTTTTAAGTCTCCACCAAAGTGTTGCTCATTACTATATTTATCAGTTTCACCCCAAGGTAAGATGTTTTCTTTTTCAAGTGTTTGGTCTCCATTATGGAAACGTTCAGGGAATATACTATACCATACTTGGTTTTCAACCCAAGCTGGCGCTTTAAATAAATCCTCTTCATTTAAAAATGGGAAATTAAAGTAACCAAATAGGTTCTTTTTTTGTTCAGGGAACTCTTCTAAATCAACAATTCCATTTGCCCCATACAAGTATTTTCCATTAACTATAAATGCGTACTTCATTCTTTTAAATTCAGGTTTTAAAGCGATGAAGAAGTGATCAAACTGATCAGTTTCGTAGTCTTTTTCCATGTAGGAAGAGACACTTGTTTCTATTTTCCATTCCCATACATCCTCGTTTTGTTCAGATGCACCCCAAAAGAATGGGTCTCCATATATTACTTCGACTGATTCAACGTTCTCTCTTTGTGCAATTAAGCGTAAGTGTACTGTGTCTTTGTCATATAGATATGCGAATTTACTTTTGGCTTCATGGTATACAATGAATTTCATAATTTCCTCCTTTAAAGTAAAAAGCCAGACGGGTTGTCTGGCTTTAGTTTGATTACATATCTTAGCCGCCAGTGCTAAAATATCTTTAGTCTGGTCCTGGTTCTGGATTTAAGGGATCCACGGTTGGCCATTCACTACCCTGATTCTATTATAGTATAATTTATGTTTTAAAGTCTAGGTTTTAATGCGATGAATAATCCGCCACCTATTAATGCAACCCCACCAACAATACCGATAATGATTGGAAGTAGGATATTTGATTCAGGTTCAATTACGACAACATCAATAAAAATAGTGTCAGTTGTTGAGATGTTATAGTTGTCTGTTACTGTAATTTCAATATCATAGATACCAGCTTTATCATAATCAATATCACTAATGATAGTTACTCTAGCTCCAGTACCGACTTCTTCAATTAGTCTATCTATCAATGCTTGAATGTTAAATTCATTTTCTGAACTATATTCTTGAGCTATTAAAGGTGCTGTAACGTCATCAATTATTTCAGATGCATCTTCATAGTTCGGATTAGCAATATACATTACAATGGTTTCATTTTCTTCCATCATATAAGTTCCACTAACAATCTCTAATGTTTCAGTACCAGCGTAATCACCATTAACAATGACATTCCACTCTAATCCTAATAAATCAATATTCGAAATACCATGACCATTATTGAATGCTACCATAGTGTATGCCCATGGACTTTCTGGATCAAACATTAAATATTGTAATGTTCCTGAACTTTCAGGGATGAATGTAATTTTATCTTCCATTTCTTCGATGGAATCCATTCTGAAGTTAGGGTTTGCTTTTCTTAGTTCTATTAAACCTTTGTAATATTCAAATACGTTAATATTATCTACTTTCCACTGCCAATCTATTTGATTGGTTTGGTCAGGTGAACGGTAACTATTGTGATCATATCCACCTGTACATTCACCTTGGTCTTCACCATCAATGACTGTACAAGGTTTTGTTCTCATTATCTCAACACCACCGTGTAAGAATGGAATACCATTACCTAGTAGTACGATTGCGTTTGCTTGTTTGACCATGTCTTGTGTTTGTGACCAAGAAATGTCCTCAGTTGATAGTATGATTTTATCTACTAATACGTTATTATCATGTGCGGTTGCATAGTTTATTGATTGGTTTGGATTTGGTGCCCATCCGCTTTGAGTATTAAATCCTGATACATTAGTTGCACCTGTGATAGCTAATCTAATACGTTCCATTGTAAGAGCATCAGATGCTCCTTGAACGAATCCTGGACTAGCTGAATCGAATACACTACCTTTGATTCCATCTCTAGCGTCATCACTAAATACTGCGACACCAGGCATTTCATCTAATGTTCCTTTGTATGCTGATTCACTTTCAGGTAGTGGAGATGTTCCACCAGTCCAAGGTTCACCATATACTAAGATAGTAGGATCGATTTCATGTAATGCTACTGCGATATCATTCATTGTTTCAGCATCATGTAGCTTCATTAAGTCAAATCTGAAACCTGAGATGTTGTATTCTGTTGCCCAGAATACTACACTATCAACCATGAATTTATTCATCATGTAGTGTTCACTTGCTGTTTCATTACCAGTTCCCGAACCATTGCTGAAGTTACCACTGCTCGACATACGGAAGTAATATCCCGGTACGATAATATCAAAGTTACTATCAGCACTTTGTCCATGATGATTATATACTACATCCATAACAACTCTTATGTCTTCATTATGGAATTCTTGTACTAATGTTTTGAATTCATTAATTCTTACAGATCCATCATAAGGATCTGTTGCAAAACTACCTTCAAGTGCGTTAAATGTTTGAGGCATATATCCCCAGTTAAATACTGTATCTTTTTTACCAGTATAGTCTGAATCAAGGATTCTTGTTTCATCCACAGCTGCTCCAAAATCGAAGACAGGTAGTAGTTGAACATGAGTAACACCTAGTTCAACAATATGATCAAATCCGGTAGTTACACCTTCAAATGTTGTTCCAGATTCTACTAATCCTAAGAATTTACCACGATAATCATCTGTTCCATTCCAACTTTCGTGTGTTGTATAATCCCTAACATGAATCTCTGTGATGATTGAATCATTGTATGATTCAATTGTGTCAGGTCTAACTCCAGCTTGCCAGTCTTCTGGATTTAGTCTGTCAAAATCAACTATCATTCCACGACGTCCATTGATACCTGTGCTGAATGCATAAGGATCTGCGACTTCAACTGGGAATTGTCCGTTTGTTACATCATATGTATAATACTTACCATGTAAATCTCCTTGCACTGTAACTTCCCACACACCTTGTCCAATGTTTACTAAATCATATTCAGCGTACGGTGTATCTGTTCCAGCTTGTCCATCATAATCTGTTTCACTTGCTCTATGTCCATATTCATATAGATTAAGCGAGATTGCCTGTGAGACAGGAGCCCATAGCTTAAATGTCGTTTCTGTTTCTGAATAGATAGCTCCAAGTTCACCATCATATCCATATGCGCTATTAAATTCATCACTAGTATATAATCCACCAAATCCAACTACGTATTCCTTTGGATCTGCTTCAGGATCATCGAAGTCGATTACTAATTTATATGTTTTTGTTAAATCAGCACCACTTGGTAAATCAAAGCTACCGTTTCCACCATACATTACGAAATTAGTGATTGCGATTTCGATGTCATTTTCTAATAAAGTAACATCTCCAACTAGTACGTCTTTACTTGCTTCAAACTCAATTGTATTGATATCTTCGAAGTTTACACTTGAAGCTCTAGCAGAAGTATCGATTGCGGATGAATCATAGTAAATGGTCGGGTCTCCACTTACAAGATACACATGAACTTCTCCAAGTTCATTTGGATTTGTTAAATCCATAAATCTATCGATAGCAACATCTTTATCCCAAGATGTTGTTGAAATTATTACTCCAACTGATGTTGCACCTTCGATACTTGAACCTACGATATCTAGTTCCATTACTTTACCGAATGAATCATCACCAGTGAATTCAAATCTGTTACCATCTCCAGGTGTTGGTTCATATGGCCACATGTAAACTGACCATCCTGTATAATTCGGGTCAAATCTGTGGTAATGAACCACAAGTTTTGTCGGTGTCTCTGCGTTTACTGATTGCTGTACGTTAATTATTCCAATAATAGCGATTAAAGCTACTATTAATACTTTCTTAATTGATTTCATAGAATCCTCCTATTTATAACAAGTTTATTATAACATAGAATATAGTAAGGAGTATTGTGGAAGCGGTTTCCTCTTTTGGGTAGAACAATACATTTAAGTTCGTTTATAGTATAATTAAATTGAAGGTATATATCATTTTTTAAAGGAGTTTTATTATGAAGAGAAAATGGTGGCAAGATGCCATAATTTATCAAATTTACATTAGAAGTTTTAACGATTCCAACAACGACGGAATCGGTGATTTTAATGGGATTATAGAGAAATTAGATTATTTGGAAGATTTAGGGATTAACGCTGTTTGGGTGTCTCCTCATTATGAATCACCAATGGATGACAATGGATATGATATTAGTGATTTCTTTAAAGTGAGCGAAGATTACGGAACGCTTGAAGATGTCAAAGAGTTTATTAAACAAGCACATAGTAGAAATATCAAAGTAATATTTGATCTTGTGCTAAACCATACATCAGATGAACATGAATGGTTTAGAAAAGCTTGTGACCCAAATGATAAGGATCATGTTAAATATCATGATTACTATATTTGGCAACCTCCTAAATTTGATTATGAAGGAAAACGTCAAATGCCAACAAACTGGAGAAGTTGGTTTGGTGGACCTGTATGGGAATACAATGAACCTACAGATGAATACTACTTACATATATTTAGTAAAAAGATGCCGGATTTAAATTGGCGTAATGAAGATATGAAAAAAGAATTAAAAGATATGGCTAAATGGTGGATTGATTTAGGTGTTGATGGATTCAGAGTTGATGCTTCAAATCATCTAGAAAAAGATTGGACATTCCCAGAAGGACATCCAGGTTATGAATATTTTAGTAGTTTACCAAAACATCACGATTATTTAGAAGAAATGGGTGTTGATGTATTTTTACCTAATGACGTTATGGCAATGGGTGAAGCTGGTGGAGCTACCAAAGAAGAAGCAATCAAGTATTGTGGATTTGAACACAATGAATTTGATATGTTGATTCATTTCGGACATTGTTGGGCTGATACAACTGATAATCATTTAACACCAGGTAAATGGGCCAAAGGTGATTTAAGAGTAACTGATATTAAGAATAGTTTTGATCGCTGGCACCAAATGTTACAAGGTGTAGGATGGAACTTAATATATTGGCATAATCATGATCATCCTCGTGTTATCTCTCATTATGGGAGTGATAAAGAGTATCATACACAATCAGGTAAAATGTTAGCTTATACATTATACCTAATGCCAGGGACACCAATTTGTTATCAAGGTGAAGAAATTGGAATGACAAATGTTGATTATGATAATTTAGAAGATTTTAGAGATGTTGAAGTTTTTACTGAATACAACAACTTTAAGCAATTTGGAGCATCACATGAAGTTTCAATGCAGGCATTACGTGATCGTTCTAGAGATAACGCGCGTAATCCGTATCAATGGAACAATAATGAACATGGTGGATTTAGTACTACAACACCATGGATGAATTCAAATAAGAATTATAAAGATATCAATCTTGAACAACAAATGAATGATAGTGATTCAATACTTAATACATACAAAACGCTCTTTAAACTAAGGAAAGTTCTAAATATCAGTGATGGTAAGATGACATTCTTAGAAAAAGATAGTAATGACTCATATATATTCTTAAATAAATTAGAGGATACTGAATTATTGGTAGTTGCGAATTTTAGAGATTACGATATTGACGTTACAATAGATATAGATTTCACAGGATTCAAACCATTGTTACATAACTATGAGAAACGAAATGTTTCAAATCGTATGAGCTTGAAACCATTTGAAGCAATTGTATATAAGAAGTAGGAGGGATTATCTTGAAGGAATATACTGTTTTTGTAATGAAAAGTAAACATCTTGAATTAGACATGAAAGTATTTGTTATGTTACCAAAAAGTTATCACAAAAGTGATAGATTTTATCCTGTATTATATATGCATGATGGACAAAATATATTTGATGATAAACTGAGTTATAAAGGCGTTACTTGGGGTGTTTCTGAAGCTTATGATGAAAATCCTGAGTTACCAGAAGTCGTAATTGTTGCGATTGAAACTTCAGGTGACTTTAGAACTGATGCATTAGTTCCAATTGAGTTTAATTTTAGCGACGTAGGATTACCTGAATATGGAGATGAATCTGTAGGTGGAAAAACTGATGAGTATCTTTCATTTATTACAAAAGAACTGAAACCATATATTGATGAAAGATATAGAACATTCAAGAGTCCAAAAAATACAGCATTAATGGGTTCAAGTTTTGGTGGTGTATGTTCAACATATGCAGCAATAAAATATACAGACTATTTTTCAAGATTTGGATGTGTTTCAAACGCATACTATGTAATTCAGGATCAATTAGAAGAATTAGCCAAAAATGCTGATATGTCAAAAGTAAAAAAACTCTATCTTGATGTTGGAACAAAAGAATCATCAAGAGATATAGAGAGTGAACAGTATATTGAGTCAAATAGAAGAATGTATGAAATATTTAAGAACAAAATGAATAATGACTTATTGAAATTTGAAATTATAGAAGACGGAGTTCACGATGAACTTGCATGGCGTGCTAGATTTCCTGAAATCGTTCAATTTTTATTCAATGATTAATAAAAAAAGAGAATCCACTGGATTCTCTTTTAAATTGCAGTTAGTTCTAAATATTGTCCTTTAAATATTTCAGAATACTTTAAATTATAGTTTAAATAAAACGATACAGTTCCTAATACATTTTCAACAGCTTTTAAAGGGATTTGATAAGTCGTAATTAGTTCGTATATTTCTCCAAATTCAATGGTTTGAAAGGAGATTCTTTTCAGCTTGCTATATTGAACATTATTCAGTTTACTTCTCCGATTATCAATGTATTTATGAAGTTGACTTTTCTCATCTACATCTAGTACATCATCATCGTGATGATACATGTAATTTAGTATATATAATGTCAATTGTACCACAGGTACTTTTAGTTTCGGATTCATAATAAATATTGAATTATTAGATTTATTTAGAAAGGTATCTTTAGAACCTTTGACAATGTGGTCAAATTCATTTCTGCTTTGTGTATATTCCTTCTTCATTAAATCAGTTTGTGTAATACTGTTCAATGGATCACTTAATCTAGGGTCGTTTACATCTGGTTCAGATAAATCATTTTTACCAAACAAAGCTTCCAAAACAGTGTTAATTAATTTTTGCGATTAAGAATGCCCCAGGGTCATAATGATAATGATGATGGAAACTGGAATGATATCTGTGATGACGATTTCTATGGTTCATATTATTGATCCATTAATGCGTTAAGAATAGTACATAACGGATTATGATATTGTGGTTGATTCTGTACGAATAGTGTGATGTTATCAAGTAACATAGCTATTGGTCTTAATGTGATATCATGATTTTTTGTTAAATTAACAATATCATCAAGACGTACTCTAGTTAACATAGTTGCTTGTAAATCTGATTGATCCTCATTACTAAATCTTGTAAATTTCTTACTAGTATATTCCTGTATATATTTTTTCTCATATTCACTAAAAACACCATCATCCTCATGCATGATAAAATTCAACATTTGAACCGCCAATTTCAGCAATCTATATTTATTTCCTTCTTTACCAATATACATAGTTGTTTCCGCTTTTGCTTTGAATAGTTGTAATGTTTCTTGCAAGTTACTAGTATCTTGGTCAATCATAATTACAGTTTGAGTTTCACTTACTGTATCAGAAACTATCGTAAAATATATGTCTTCAATTGTGCCAAATAGTTTATCAATCATAGCATCACCACCTTTTATGATTATATCATATCTGTCTCTTATACACATCT
>SDWO01000130.1 GCA_004195325.1 Candidatus Izemoplasma acidinucleici
AAGGATTAAACAGTTTACTACGATTAAACTTAAGAATGTTCCTAAACTAATATATAAATCGTAAAGTTTCCATTCCATAAAGATTTCTAATATTGTAACCAATCCTGCGATTATAACAATAAATATTGGAATACGTACTTCTTGAGGTACATAGTTTCTGATTAACGAAATAATCAAGTTACTAAATACTAGTACGAGAATTACTCCTGCACCCATTCCTAGTGCGTCACTTACAACAGATGTAACTGCCAATGTTGGACACATTCCTAAGAATTGTACGAATGTAGGATTTTGTTTAAAGAAACCATTTGTGAAAACTTGCATATGAGACTTTTGATGTTTTGCCATTAGTTTCCACCTCCTACGGTGTTATCTTCATGATATTGTGCGATTGCTTCAAGAGCTGATCTCATACTACCTGTTGTAGTAGTTACTCCGGCCCATGAATCAATGTTTACTTGTGTAGC
Organism: Candidatus Izemoplasma acidinucleici; assembly: GCA_004195325.1. GTDB lineage: Bacteria > Bacillota_I > Bacilli_A > Izemoplasmatales > Izemoplasmataceae > Izemoplasma > Izemoplasma acidinucleici. The sequence goes on from SDWO01000130.1 coordinate 468, forward strand.
TGTTATACTACTAATTTGAATATTTTCATATAAATCCAAGAATGTAGATGTATTAAATTCTTCTGAACCTGAATAATCAGCGTATTCTGAAGCTGATGCTTCATCCCATGATGAAATGTCGGAAATAATATACAGTGTTTGTGTTAACCCACTATTATCAACACCCCATGTGTATTGAGCATTTAAGAAACTCCCTGGAGCATATCCATAGTACACATAACCAATAACGTTACTGTTTACATCCAATGCTTCATAGATATTTCTAATTCCACCATCAAATGGGAAATCTATATATACTTCATTAAATGAATCTGCAGTTGGATAAGCTGCCTGTAAATTACCATTTGCAGTTGTCTGTGAAGCAGGTCTAGCAAATTCTAATCCTAAAACTTCTTCGACATAATATCTTGCTACATCTCTAACGCTAATTTCGATTGCTCCACCAGTAAATGATGAACCAGCAATAGAATCAATATCGTAATTAGCAGTCTCAACATCTATTCCTATATATTGAAGACCGTATGCGTCTAAGAAATATCCATCTCTAAATCCTTGCGTATCTGTACTATCTAATAAGACAAACCCTTGGAATGTTTTATCAGTATTGATTGCCAACAAGAATGTGTTAACTGTATTTCCAGATGCGATGTTTGCTCCGCCACCATCGGCAACAAAGATATATCCTAATACTGCATCTGATCCGTCTTTCACTTCATAAGTACCAACGATCAATTCATCAACAGTATTTAGTGATGTAACATCAGTAATACTACCAAATCCTGGATATAAGATTGAAGCTTCAATTGTTACTCTGTCTAATAATGTAGGTTCCACTTCTATAATCGGTAATTTGTCCATGAATTCAACTCTATAGAATTGAACAACGTTCCATAACCCATCACCAAGTGCATTAGATGTGTAAGTAGCTCCACCAGGAGCATCTATTTGACCATACATTGCCAAGATGTGATTCATGTTTGTAAATTGTGCTAAGTATTCTTCTGCTTCTATTTTATCACCGATACCATCAGTATCTCCTTGTGATATAATAATTAATTCATTAATATTATTTGTTTCTCTGTCGAATTCTATTGAGAATTTAATAGTACTTCCATTTTGGAACCCAGGTACTTCAACAGTCAAGTTAACTAGTAAACTGTTTTCTTCGACTTTAGTAATTCCTGTGTTTCCTAAATAGTAATCTGTAGTAGTATCTACTATAGGTTCAACGTAAGGAACAAATCCTTCAATTGTTTCTCTGTGGTATAAATATACTTCTTCAAATGTTTTTTCAAATTTACCTAATGTTGATGGATAAGTAGCTCCACCTAAATCATCAAAATTATTATTCATTGCATCTTCAATTGTCATATTTAAGAATTGCTCTGCAAATTCTGAATCTGCGATATGAGCACCATATATATCAGTGTCATTTGCTTCAATAATTGATAATGATTTGATTGTGCTATCTGCCTCATTAACTGTGAATTTGTAAGTTGTTGGAAGATTTGTATATCCGATAAATTCAACAGTATAAATATACTCTACTAAGATTCCATCTTTTTGAACTTCTTCAACTGACAATACACTGCTTGGTAAATCACTTAAGGTATCAGTAATATCAGTAGTTACAACACCTAGGAATACATTGTTATGGAATTCAATTACTTTATTGAAACTATCTTTCCAACCATTAGTTGTGAAAGTAGCTCCAGCAATTCCATCGAAGTTCCCTGCTGATAAATCTGAAATAGTAAGTCCCTCTAATTGAGTCCAATAAGCTGGATCTCCAAGTTTGATACCATAACCTGGGGAATCCTTAGCTGATAATGTTTTGTATCCTGTTACATTTCCAAGTTCATCAAATCCGAGCATATAGATGTTTCCTTCTTCGAATCCTTTGAACTCAGCTTGGTAAACATATCCAAGTCCTTCATAATAATAAATTCCAGTAATTCCAGTGTCACCAACGTCTAATGTTTCATCTTCATCTAACGCGTTTAACACTGCGATTGGATGAATTGCTGCACCTTCCAATACTTCATCTTTTGCTTCATTAGCTCTTGCAGCTGCTGCTAATTCGATTTCTCCTCGTAAATTATCTTCAACTAGGAATACAGAAACCATCATTACCACAACTACAAATGTAAGAGTTAGAACGATTTTAATATGTTTCATTATAAAATCCCTCCTAACGTAACTACTATTGCATTAATGCTTGATTCTTCTATTTGTCCTTTTAACATAAATCCAATAATGAATGTTACTCCAACAACAGCAATAGTGATACCTACTAATGTTTTGAGTAATGCTTTTTTATTTGAATGCTTTACAGTTCTATTTAAGAATGGAGTTATCATATTACCAAATAATACGGCATAGATTAATCCTTCTACATTACTACTTAATGTTCTAAATACCATCATTAAGATAGCGACTGTAACTGCGTAAATTAATTTTGTTTCTCTTGATGTTGGTGTGCTTACTGTCTCACTAATAAAGAATACTGCACCAAATACTGCAAGTCCGGTAACGATATTAATTAAAACATAACCTAAAGCCATTTCTCCAAAACCAAATATGATAAATCCAATACCTAGTGACATTACTAATACAGTAAGTAAATAAGTCCCACTGATACGTAAGTCAATTACTTTTGTAACACATAGATAAGCAAATAATAAACCAAGCACAGCTACACTAGTACTTCCGATACTTATTGATTGATAATTACCAATGATTAATGGCAATACACTTTGAAGTTCAAATGTTGTGTTTGTTGTGATTGCTAATTTAAGTGTTTCTAAAGGTGTAACAATATCTGAAGCTAAGTGTCCAGCTCCAAATGCACTAAAAGCAAACAATGCTCCTACAAGTGCAGGGTTGAAGATGTAGAATCCATATCCTCCAAATACTATTTTACCAATGTATACTCCAACAAATACAGCCAGTGCTAGTACAAAGATTGGAGCGTTAATTGGTAATAATAATGCGATTAAGATCCCTGTGTTAATTGGATCTACAAATCCTTTATAAGAACTGAATTTTGAAGTATTTCCTTCACTTAATGCATAGAATAATTCAATCACAACACTGATAACTGATGCGATTGCGATCATTGAAAATACTTTGAATGATTGTTCTAATCCTGATGTGAATAATGTAACATCTGGGTATGTGTAAAACCCGTTTAAGATGACTGCTGCTAGTGCAGCTATAATTAATGCGATGTGTAAGTTTAGAGAACGTTTGTAAGTATGCTCACCGTTAGTAACGATAGGAGGCTTTTTAGTAACAAATTTCATCATATCACTCCTATCCAACACGACGTTTTGCACGTCGTACCCATTCTAATACGTTTATATTTGATGGACATGTATATGTGCATAATCCACATTCTATACATGCACCTGTATCTAAATCTACAATTCGTTCGTTTACGTTTCTCATCTCAGCATCCATTATGTTCTGAGGAAGGATTCCTACAGGACATACATCATTACATTCTCCACATTTTGTACAAACATCTTCTTCTAATTCTATATACTCTTGGAAATTAATTGTATCAACATTTAATGTGATACTTGTTTCATCTGTTGTTAATTGGTTTCCTGTTGTGAAACTTCCGTAATGTAACACCATTTCGTCAACTTCATTATATCCACCAAGGTCAGAAACAATTTCAGATAATTTCGTTCCGACTACTACTTCATAAATAACATTTTCTTTTATCCCATCACCTGTGATTGCTACTTGTCTTGAATTTGATACTTTTCCAAGGACAACTGCATCGTAAACTATTTTAGCTGTATCTACTTTGACGTATAATACTCCATCACTAAGTAAGTCTGGTGAAACTGGTTTTTTGATTAATTTTGAAATAACTTTAACATCAGATCCATTTACTTTTTGTAATTTAACAGTTTCAAGTCGCATGTCTTTATCAACGATTGCTTCCCCTAAACTATTAAAGGCAAATGGTTCCATATCTTTATCTGCGATTACTGTTACAGTTTCAGCGTTTGCTGCAACTTTTAGTAATTCAATACCTTGTGCAATGTGTTCTGCATATTCGTTCACAAATAAGTAATCTGTTTTTAAGAATGGTTCATTTGTAAATGAAGCATTCACAACTACATGTTTGATTGGTCTATCAAATTTAAGAGGAGTAAATATTCCATCTACATTTATTTGTTCCAACCCTAATTCTAGTAGTCTAGCTCTTACTTGAGAAGTTGATGCATTTTCAAATGCTTTTAATTCTATTTGATTGTCTTCCATGTTATTTTCGATAACACAGTGATCTACAGTTTTACCAAAACGATCTTGTAATTCTTCAAACCCTTTAACAGTTCCACTCACACTAGAAATAACTGGTAATTTGATTTGACCTTTATATTTATATCCAAGGACAGTTCCTACTAATACTGCGTCGCCTTCTTCTACTTTTACGTTGGCGATTTTGTATGTTGGATCTGTTAGAGGAAGATAAACAAATTTAGGTTCTAAATAACTTTTATATTCGTTAATCATATTATTCACCTATTCCTTTGTGAAACCTTTTTGAGTGTAATGTGTATGCAAGTATTTGTGAGCGACTTTACTATTTGGTTCTTCTAAGAAGTCTTCGTACGCTTCCAATACTGCTTTGTTCTCGTGTGATTTTCTAATTGGTAAATCAGTGCTGTCTTGATCGTATAGACTTTGTGATCTTCTTTGTATAACTTCATGCATTGGAATATCGTTTGTGATTGGCATTCCACCACCATTTACACATCCACCAGGACAAGCCATGAATTCTATGAAATGATATTGTTTCTTACCAGCATCTAATATTTCATACATGCGTTTAAGTGCTGATCCACCATGAACTACCGCAATGTTAAGTTTTATATTTGTTTTAGGTAATTTGATCGATGCTTCTTTGATTGTTCCTTCATAATCTTTACTAAATGATACTCCACGAACATCATGGAATTCTACTGATTCTAAAGGGACACCTTCTAAGATTTCATACACACTTCTTAAAGCTGCTTCTGCAACTCCTCCAGAAGCTCCAAATATCGTTCCTGCTCCACTAAACTGAGCAAGTTGTCCTCCAAGTTCTAAATCTTCTAAACGTTTGAAGTCGATACCTTTTCGTTTTATCATCTTAGCCAATTCTCTTACTGTTAATACTGCATCAACATCACGTACGCCATCAACTTCCATTTCTTCACGAGAAATTTCATATTTCTTAGCGGTACACGGCATAATTGATACTACTGCTATATTTTCTGGTTTTTCATCTAAATATTTTTTTCCGTAATAAGCTTTAATCATTTGACCTTGCATCATATGTGGAGATTTAGCAGTTGATAAATTTTCCATATATTCAGGTTTGTACATTTCTGTATATCTAACCCATGCAGGACAACAAGATGTGAACATTGGTAATGTTCCACCATTTTTAATGCGCCCGATTAGTTCAGTACCTTCTTCTAAAATAGTAAGGTCCGCTGCCCAGTTTGTATCTGTTACTTCGTCAAATCCAAGTAAATCTAAAGCTCTATACATTTTACCTTGTGTCTCTCTAACAGGAGTTCCGATATCATATCCGAATTCTTCAGCTAGTGAAGCACGTACTGCAGGAGCTACTTGTACAAATACTTTTTTGTTTTGATCTTTTAATAACGATTCCACTTTCTTAATGTGGTCCGTTTCATATAGAGTACCCGTTGGACATGTTTTAGTACATTGCCCACAAAAAATACATCCAGCCTCATCAAATGCAAGACCTGGAGTTGGAGATACGATAGGGTTGATTCCATCATCATCTCTAAATTTTAATACTTTAGCAGTTACAACTTCACTACATACTGCAACACAACGTTTACATAAAACGCATTTGCTTTGATCTTGTGAAATACCTGTCCCAAAGATTTTTTCTGGATTTCTCCCAATCCCTGGACCAAATTCTTCAAAGACAACATCATTTGCTTTTAGTAAATCGTAGAATTCACACATTCCATCTTTTGGACATCGCCAACAATCGAATCTATGTTTTGCCGCAAGTAATCCTAATGTCGTTCTTCTTGCTTTTATAACATCATCTGAATCAGTTTGAATCACCATTCCGTTTACAACTTCTGTGTTACAAGCTGACACTAAATCTTGTTCTCCTTCAACTTCTACTACGCAGATACGACAGAATCCGATTTCATTGATTTCCTCAATGAAACATAATTTAGGAATCTCTATACCAATACTCTTTGCAGCTGTAAGGATAGTTGTGCCATTTTTTACTTTAAGTTCAATACCATTTATTGTAATTTTAGCCATAATATCCTCCTAATATTTTTTTACAGGTTGATATAGTGTATTGTAATTATTTTCAAGTACTACCTCGAAGTTCTTACCAATATCTAACCCGACACTGCATCGAGAGCTGCGCAAGTTGTAAGTTAATTGCTCAAGTTCTTTTAAAGTCTTAAGCGTTGCTGTCTCGTTAGTATACATATCTAATAGTTGTTCCATGCGAATAACACCATCACGACACGGCGTACATTTACCACAAATTTCAGGATGCTGTCCAACTAAGTAGCTTTTCATATTCTGTACTAAATCTTGTTCACTTAGTTTAGTTTCTGCATCAAGAATCCAACTCTCAAATAATTCTTTAACATTTTGAGACTCTGTACTCATTGCGTTCACCTCTTTCTGTGTATTCCATACTGATAACAGTATAGCAAAATCAGGTGCAAAAATAAACACATTATTATATATTAATTATAATTAAAACATTAAAATAATATTATATATATGAAAGAGTGTTATAATGAAGACGATTATTTTGGAGGTAGATAGAAATGAAGAAAATATTATTGCTTCAATTGGTGCTTTTCTCAGTTCTTTTAACAGGTTGCAAAGAAAAATATCCTTTGGAAGAAGAGCCAGAATTAATAGAAATAAATTCAGAAGATTTCATTACAATGGACATGTTAGATCAATATATGGAGAGATCAGATGTTCAATATGTAGATTTAAGAAATATTGATGCTAAATTCAATAGTGGATATATTAGATTTTTTGAATCCATTCCGTTTTTTGAGTATTTAGATAACAGAGCTTTTGTTAGAAATGGAACTTACGAGTTTAATGCTGACCAAATTATAAACGAGCATATTATAAAAGGGATTTTTGACAAGGAAAAAGCAATATTCTTGTACGCTGATGGATGTGTTAGAAGTGGGTATCTAAGAGATGTTCTTTATCACCTTGGATATGAACGAGTTTATATTCTAGGTGGGTTTTACGAGTATGAAGGTGAATACAAAGTTCTTGGGGATGGGTCCTTTAACTTAGGTACTTCTAGTTATTTAGTCCACGTTGCAAACGATGGTATAACATACCGTCTAGGTGCTACATACGATATGACTAAATCGATAATCGGTCTTCGAATTGATATCGTAGATTCAGATGGTATATCAATGAGAAGTGAAAATTATAGCAACACAGTAAATTACAATGAGCAGTTGACCATATTAGAGGATTATATCGTTTCTCAATATACAAACCTCTACACAGTTCACTCTTACTTATCAGATGATATCTTAGATAATTACGATGATATTGATGGGTATTCACTAGGATTCGATCAAGACCTTATTGCCTTGTTTGGTAAGTAATATTAGTTTTAAAATAAAACTATTAATTACGTTGATTTTTGTTGAATAAAGCAATTCTATAATTTATAATTATATAGTATTTCAAGTTAGAAATAGGGAGGAGAAATTATGAAAAAATTAGTATTAGTATTGATTACATTGTTTATAACAGTTACGCTTTCTGCATGTTCAGATTTATGCATTGGGGAATCATGTATATCTGAAACTGAAGTTATAGTTGAAGATGAAGATGAAGTTGAAGATGAAGAAATCGTTGCTTTAGAAAATGTATTATATTATGATCACATCGACGGATTTGGTCTTCTAGATTTAGACCATGAAGCTTACATTCTATTTGAAGAGGAACTTCAAGGATATGTGAAATATCAAGTTGCATATTTATCTTGTACTTGTAGAAATTCAAACGTTAACTACTGGCAAGTCATATATGTCGAAGTTAACAAATACACTGATGACGTTAGAGTAATCTCGTTTGGCTATGATGATCCATCAGCTGAGCATCCATACTTAGCAGGTATGTGGGGAGATAGTTCACCAACTCCAGACTCTACTATTGAGGGTGGTGGAACAAAACCAGGTAAGACAACTGAAGATTTTACTACAATGTACATACCATGGTTATTAAACAAAACAATTGAGGACTTTGAAGGAATATCAGTATTCACAAACAAAGTTGGTGTTGGAGAAGTTTATGAAGGATTAAATACAGTAACAATCAATGATGCCTTTTATACAGACCCTGACACTCAAGAAGAAATAGATTTAATTGATTCATTTAGTGGAGCTAGCGTTTCAACTAATAACATCATTCGTATTACAAAAACAATTCTTGAATATCACGAAGAGCATTACGGTAATTAAAAAAACAGACTTTGTCTGTTTTTTTATTTGTAAGATATCAAAATGTATTGAAGGTATAATCTAATTTTGTTATAATAACTTTGTTTGAGAGGAATGATACATATGAAAAGACTACTTAGTCTATTATTAATTGCATTATTAGCAACAACTCTATCAGGTTGTAATAAAGAAGAAACATTACCTGACGAATATATATTTGAACTAATAGGTACTCCGAGTGTTACATTACAGGTTGGAGACAATTTCGTAGATAAAGGATACATTGCACGTTACAACTTAGAAGATGTAAGCGGCAGCGTAACTTCTTCTAGTGATGTAGATACCACAAAGATCGGAACTTATAATCTTACGTATTCACTTGATCATAAAGGAAATACAATGTCATTAACAAGAACTGTTATCGTAGAATATGAGGATGTATATTGTTCAGATGTTTTAGATACAGACCTAACTGACACTGGATATGATAAATGCCAAGTAACATGGACTGAATTCTTAAATACATACGTTACATTGTCTATGTATGTACCAAATGATAATTCAATTGACTTAGGCGAAATAAAAAGCAATGTACAAACTATCTTAGCTTTATATACTATCATTAGTGATAAGTACACTGAATATGAATATATTGTTAATGTTTGGACAATAAATGAGAATCCAACACAGATACATACAATTTCAGAAGACTTATTCAATTTAATTGATTACACATTATTTGAACAGACAGATTTAGTTGATTTCTACAACGCTGCTCTAGAACCTGTATTAGAACTTTGGCATGACGCCAGAGAAGCTTGTAATCCTGAAGAGGTGTGCATTTTACCAGATATTGATGCATTAAATATAAGAAACCAGTACACAGATCCAACAAAGATTATTATGGATCGTGATAACTTAACAATAACTATGGAAGAAAACATGGGTCTTGATTTGGGTGGTATAAGTAAAGGATATGTTTCACAACTAATCGTTGATTATTTAGAGACTACAGGACTTTACGGATACATATTAAATAACGGACAATCAAATGTAAGTGTAGGTGGTATCAATCCACGTACCGATGATGGAAGTTTTACTATCGCAGTTACAGATCCAACTGATCCATACGATATAGCTCAGAAATACGGATACGCATGGGTGAAATTATTTGATGGAGAACAGTTAGTTACTTCTGGAGATTACCAAAAATTCTTTGAAGTTGATGGAACAATTTATCATCACATAATTGATCCAGTTACGTTATTCCCGTTAAACCATACACGTGCAGTAAGTATAGTAACAGATAACGCTGCATTAGCAGATTTATATAGTACAGCGATTTTCAATATGACACTTGAAGATGGAATTGCATTTGTTAATGACATTCCTGGTTTAGAAGCTATCTGGTATGAAACAGATGGAACCATTGCTTACAGTGCTAATTTTGAAGATGATTATTTACAAGAATTAAGATAAAACAAAAAGCGAGAATTTCTCGCTTTTTTTTATTCGTACAAGTATATTTCTCTAAATCGTTCACTTAATGTTTTCCCAGTTAAACCTACAAAGATACCTGTCGGTACTGCTATTACAATAAGAATCGGTAAGTAGAGTGCTATCTGTGGCAAATCTAATATGAACATCGCCATTGCTATTTGTCCAACTGCGTGTCCTATAGACCCCATAACACTTACACTGACAACACTAAATATTTTTAATCTTCTAAACGACCACATTAAGATAAAGGCAAGCATTCCACCAGACAAACTAAGTAAGAATGTTGGTAAATTAAATCCTCTTAATAAAGGTACAAGTAAGATTCTTAAAACTACTATCATAAATGCATCTTTTTCACTAAATGTATATAGTAATACAATAGTGATTATATTAGCCAGTCCTAGTTTCGCACCTACAATACCAAATGTTGGTAAAAAGGATTCTACAATACTAAGTACTATGCTCATTGCTAGTAAAACACCTAGCATAACTGCTTTCTTTGTATTCATATCTATCACCTATATTTTGCTTGTTTCATTGTAACAAAGATTTTAAGAAAGTTCAAATAAAAAAGACGATAAACGTCTTTTTATTTTGATAAATTAAAATACGCAATACCTACAGTACCTTCACCAGTATGACATCCGATTACAGGAGTTATTGGTGCTTCAAGGTATTTATATCCAGGATATGCTTCTTCTATTTTAGCTTTCACTAAATCTAGACCTTCTTGGTTATCGGAGGTATCATAAGTAATAATGAAATCATCAAGATCTTTTAAATCGTTTAAAACCAATTCAACCATTCTAGATAGAGATTTCTTCATTGTTCTTACTTTTTCAAACGAAACTATTTTACCTTCGTCATTTACTTCTAATATCGGTTTTATTTTAAACATACTACCCATGAATCCAGCAGCTCCACTTAATCTTCCGTTTGCAACAAACAAACGAAGATTATCTACCATGAAGTATTGTTTCCTGTTTATTCTTAAAATCTCTAAGAATGAGTATGTTTCATCTAATGATTTACCCTCTTTAAATAAACGTAACGCTTCTAGTGTTAAATACCCTTCACTAATAGCGGCGTTTCTTGAGTCTAATACTTTAATTGTTAGTGGACCCTCATATAGATTGGTTTGAGCTGCGATAACTCCGTACGTCCCACTTAACTCGCTTGATATAGTAATAACAAGTACTTCTTCATATCCATCTTTTTCTAATTGTTCTAATAAATCAAGATATTCACCAACACTTGGCATTGAAGAAGATGGTACAAGTTTACTATCGGCTTTAATTTTATTATAAAAATCTTCAGCTGTGATGTCTAAGAAGTCTTCGTATACATCGTCTCCTAGTAATATTTTCATTCTTAAGATTCTTAAATCTTTTTCATTTAAATTCAAATAATCAAGGCAACTAGTCGATGTTGCGATAATGGCTTTTTTAGTCATCTCTGTTCTCCTTTTCGCTTCCCTTGCGATTTAGATACTTATATATCATTGATAATGGCCAAAACAATAAAGCTAGTGATGGTATTACAAACCAAATTACTTGTTTGAAATATAAATTAACATACGCTAATATACCAATGATGATGATTACAGATACGATGCTGAACAGAATATCATTTTTATAATGAGATAGGTTCTTAATACGAAATCTTTTTTTATGTATTTTTATATCTTCAAAATCTTCAATACTTCCAAACTCAGTTACAGTTTTGTTAATGGCATCCTCAAGTAGATATCCGTTTTCTACTAAATCTTCTACTTTCTCAGTCAACATTTCTGTGACTGATTTTATTAATTTTTCGCGCTCTTCTTTAGGGTAGTTTTTAAATGTATTTTTAACAAAGTTTCTAATTCTTTTCATGATTACGCCTCCAATAAAGATTCAATGATTAGTTTGAATTCTTTCCATTCACTGATTTTTTCTTTATAGTATGTTTTCCCAAACGTAGTAATACGATAATACCTTCTCTTTTTCCCATGTGTAAGAGTCCCAATATATGATTCTATTAACCCGCGTTCCTCTAATCTTTTAACTACAGAGTAGAGTGTTGCTTCTTTAATTATAAATTGATTTTCGGTGCGTTCTTTGATGGTATTTGATATTTCATATCCATATCTGTCTTGTTCGATAATCAATTTTAGTATTACTGTTTCTAAATGTCCCCGAATTAAATCAGATTTAATCATAAAAAAACACCTCCTTAAATCTAAATTTGTATAATTTATTTTAACAAATTAAGGTCTATAAGTAAAGGTGTTTTAAGTTTAGTATTTTTCTTTGAAAAAGTTACTAATGTTTGTAAGTGAACGTAAAAGTATTGCGTCTTCTTCCATATTCATATCTTGAATTACTGCATTAATCATTTCTTCGTGGAATTCATCGTGTGCTTTCATTATCTGATATGCTTTTTGAGTTAAGTATACATAGACTTTACGTTTATCGTCTTTGTCTCTATTTCGTTCAACATATCCTTTTTGAACTAAGCGATTTATAGCAGTTGTCAGTGTTCCTACAGTAACGCGTAGATTTGCCGCTGTTTTTGACATTGTAGGTTCTTTTGTTTTACTAATCGCTTCTAAAACATGTACTTCATTCATCGATAAATCGACTCCACGTTCACGTAGCATTTGTCCTTCGATACTTAAAATATGATGAAATACTTCAACTAATAATTCATTAATTACTTTTTTTGTTTCATTCATATTTCAGACCCCCTTTAACTATTTCTTTATATATCCTGCTCCAACTGTTCCAGGACCAGCATGTGCTCCTACCACAGGTGTTAGTGGATATACTTTGATTTCTTTTAAATCTGGACGTGCTGCTTGAATCTTTTTCATTATATAATTTACACGATCCATATTATTTGTATTGATTAAGAATGGTTCTACATCATAATCTTTAATTTCTTCTAAGAACTTTTCAATAAGTCTATCTGTAGCTTTTGAAGTAGTTCTTATTTTCTCTATACTTTCTACTCTACCTTCTTTTGTAACTTCTAACAAAGGTTTTACTTTTAATAAACTTCCCATGAATCCAGCTGCTCCACTAAGTCTACCGTTTTTAACTAAGTATTTTAGTGTATCTACAACAATCCAAATCATTGAATTATCTCTAATAAATTCTAATCTTTTAATTACTTCGCTCATAGGTTTTCCGTTTTGTAGCATTTCAGCTGCATCTAGAATCATTCTAGATTCAGGGAACGCTACAGTTTTTGAATCAAAAATTGTGATTTTAATATCTTCAATCATTTTCGCTGCAAGCATACAACCTTCATATGTTCCGCTTAGATGTTTAGATAATGTTACAACTAATATCTCATCGCATCCTTTTTCTTTCATAGCTTCGTACTGTTCCAGTATAACACCAGTTGCAGTTTGTGCAGTTGACGGAGTTAATTCTGGGTTTGATTCTAATTTAGCATAAAATTGATCAGCAGTTATATCTATAAAATCTGCGAATTCTTCATCACCAAATAATAAAATAGAACGAAGTACTTGAATGTCGTGCTTGTGATCGATGTAATCTATTCCTGAGTTTCCACATACTAATAAACCTACTTTTGACATAATAAACCTCCTATATTTTGAAATTCAAAGTATCCTATAAAAAAGTTTACTATCTTTTAGCCCAAATGTCAAATAAACAGTCTATTTAAGGCTTTTTATGTACTCATCCATTTTGAATGCTGCATCTTTTCCTGCACCCATTGCAAGTATTACTGTTGCTGCACCACTAACAATATCTCCACCAGCAAATACTCCAGGGATACTTGTCATATGATCTTCAACTTCAATACATCCCCATCTATTTGTAACAAGATTTTCTGTTGAGTCTTTAATAATCGGATTCGGACTTTGTCCAATAGAAATGATTACACTATCAATATCAATCATCTCATATCTTCCAGTTGGTTCTGGTCTTCTTCTACCAGATGCATCTAGCTCTCCTAATTCCATAATTTCACATTTCACTTTATTTAAAATATATTTTTCACCGATGAATTCAATTGGATTCATAAGTAATCTAAATACAATTCCTTCTTCTTGTGCATGGTGTATTTCATCTAGTCTTGCAGGTAAACTATCCATGTCTCTTCTATATAGAATAAAGACATTTTTAGAACCTAATCGTTTGGCTGTTCTAGCAGCATCCATAGCGACATTTCCGCCACCGACCACTGCGACATTATCACCGATTTTAACTGGTGTTGCAGATGATTTTTTATGTGCTTTCATTAGGTTAACTCTAGTTAAAAACTCATTGGCATAAATAACACCAGTTAGGTTCTCACCTTCAACACCTAATCCTTTAGGTAACCCAGCTCCACTACCGATAAACAATGCTTTATATTTCATTTCATTTAACAACTGGTCGATAGTTAATGATTTTCCTATTATGACGTTTTTATAAAAGACAACTCCAAGGTTTTTTAACCTGTCAATTTCTTCAGTAACAACATCTTTTGGTAATCTGAAATCTGGGATACCATATTTTAAAACTCCACCAAATTCATGGAGCGCTTCATAAATATCAACACTATATCCCATTCTTCTTAATGACGCAGCTGCACTTAGTCCAGCCGGACCACTTCCTATAATACCTACCTTGATATTATTTTCCTGAATCTCTTCAGTTGGTGAATAACCAGTTTGTAATGATACATCTCCAACAAATCTTTCAAGAGCTCCAATATTGACACTCTCACCTTTGATTGCTAATATGCATGATCCTTCACATTGTTTCTCTTGAGGACAAACTCTACCGCAAACTGCTGGTAAGATATTATCTCTATATATTTCTAGATATGCTCTATCTAGGTCATTTGTTATTATATGTTTTAAGAATTCTGGAATATTAACTCCTACCGGACAAGCATCAATACATCTTGGGTTTTTACAATCCAAACATCTTGTTGCTTCAAGTTGAGCTTCTTCTAAATTATATCCTAATGCTACTTCTTCAAAATTAGCAGATCTCTTCAATGCATCCTGTAATTTAACTTTTGTACGAGGGATCTTCATTATTTCACCAACTTTAGATTGCATATATGTTCTTCTTTTTTATAGTAATCTTGTCTTGTCATTAATTCTTCAAAGTTAATACCTTCACTATCAAAATCCGGACCATCAACACAAGCAAAATAAGTCTTATTGTTAATGCTAACACGACAATTTCCGCACATTCCAGTTCCATCGATCATTATAGGATTCAATGATACATCAGCGGATAAATTGAATTCTTTGATTAGCGCTACAGTATTTTTCATCATAATTAATGGACCAATAACTATTGAATGGTCATAATCGTTTTTAACACTTAATAACTCTTTTAATTTTGTTGTAACGTATCCTTTTGTTCCAACTGAACCGTCATCTGTACATATAAATATATTAGTACAAAACTCTTTATATTTATCAAGTAATATTAGATGCTCTTTACTTCTCGCTCCAATTACTAAATCTACATTGACTCCCTGTCTAGCATATTCTTTTAATTGTGGGAATAAAGGTGCTGCACCTACTCCTCCAGCTACACCGAGAATATGTTTCTTATCTCTAATGTGAGAAGCTTTACCAAGTGGTCCTACTACATCATTCAGAAAGTCACCAACTTCTAGTGTTCCCAGAAGGTTTGTCGAGTATCCTAGTTTTTGATAAATTATCGTTACTGTAGTTTCAGTATTCTCTACAATGGTTAAAGGTATTCTTTCTCCTTCATCATCTACACGAATAATTAGGAAGTGTCCAGGCATAGCATTCTTCGCCACAAAAGGAGCGTCAACTACCATTAAATCAACGTCTTTGTTTAAGGCTTGTTTCTCTAGTATTTCATACATAGTTTCACCTTTTTCTACAGAGTTAGTTGGTTCTTTTTATACATTACAATATCCACTACTTCATTTGACTCATCAACGATTTCTGTTAGATTCAGTATATATCCTTTTCTTCCACTATCGCTTGATGCGATGATTGTTACCTTTTTGTTTTTAAAAGGTACAGTATCTAGGTAACATTTCATGTATTGCGCCATTCTACCAGCCCAAATAGGGAATACTAGAACTACTTCGTCGTATTTATCAAAATCTATTTTTGGTAGATCATACGGTAATCTCTTGTCTCTTATTGTAGCAAATCCTAAAACAACCAATCTAAATAAAATAAACTTCGGAACGTGATTTGCTGGAATCATTTCATACAAATCTCCATTGATTGCTTCCGCAATTTCCTTAGATCTTTTTTTCTTACTTACTGATAAGTATATAACTGCTTTCATAATTAATCCTCCTTGTTATGAAATCTCTTTTGATCCTTTTAATATTGGAAGTAAAAGAATGTAAAATCCTGTTACTATTAATCCTAAAACTATAAATGCTGATTGCAATGATACATAATGTCCAACATATCCAACTATTAAGAATATGAATATCATCACGAAACTAAATGCCATTCCAAAGAAACTAAGTACAGTTGCTCTTATCTTTGATTCTACCATTTTATTCACATAATCTGATAGGACAACATAAAATACACTATCAAAGAATCCAAGTATTATAAATGGAATAATCATATAAGTACCTGTGTTCAAAAACCAGAAGCATATAACTATAAATAACGGGATAAAGAATAGAATCTTCTTTTCACCGAATTTCCGTTCTAGTTTCTGAGAATAGAAACCTCCAATAGCTGCAAACAGAGCATGAAACCCTAATATCACAGTAATCATTGCTATCGAGAACTCTAATTCATACAATCTATTTTGAATAAAGAAGAAGATTGTAGTTATTGGAGCTAACATCATCGCTCCTATAATAATTAACAAAAATAATCTTTTATTCTTAAAAACTATTTTCGTTGAAGTTATAAATTGATCTTTTAACAATTCCTTTAATGATTTTTTTTCTCGCTCTATCTTCACTTCTTTCATAAACAGGATAGAAATCAATCCAAGGATGAAAAATGCACCTGTAGCCATAAATACGTACTCATAACTAACTTCTGCTAGTTTACCACTAAGCATCAATGCTGCGAATGCAGCAGACTGCATAATAACTTCTTTTTTTCCGTTAACTGCCATAAATTCTGATTCTATATTTTCTTCAACCATTGAATCATAAACTAATGCTTCAGCGGCTCCTGATTCTAATGTGTATGAAATTCCACATAAGACAAACGCTAAAACGATTAAGAAGAAATCATCGGTTGTTATGATTAAGATAATATATGCTAAGTATAAAATAATCCCAAGTATTCTTGAGACTTTCCTACCAAATACATCAGCGATAACACCAGTTGGTATTTCAAATACTAGACTACTAATATGAAATATAACTTCGAAAATAGCAATTTGTAAATAATTAAATCCTAAAATAATGTTAAGATAGACCATCCATACTCCGTTTGCTAAATTAAAGTTACGGAAAAATGTATGAAGATAATCTAGTTTTATATTCTTTTTATACATGGTTACTCCTCGAGTTCTTCTCCACATTTTCGGCAGTACTTATCTTCTAGAACATTCTCAGTCGAACATGATTTACAATTCATTATTGTAAGTCCTTGTTTTTTTAGTCCTTCTGAATCAAATTCCTGATCCTTGTTGTAAAGATTCATTGTCATTATGAAGACAGTAAGTAGTATGCCTAGTACTAGCATTAACGCGCCAATAACTAGCATAAACATTGATTCATTTTGATACGATATAATAAATAAAGAAACGCCCAATAGTCCAACCAATAAAGCCAATACTGAATATATTCTATTCATTAGTATCTTACTTTATTCTGTAAAATAGAATCACAGTTTTGACAATACTTTTGATCAAACGGATTCTTATGTTCACATACGGGACAAACAATGTTTTTAATAAATGTATTACACTGTCTACAGTATGTGCGATTGATGTTGTTATCTGTGTTACAGACTGGGCATTCTTTTGTATATTTTTCTGTTAAGTCGAATTTTTCTAAATCATTATACTTCTTTTCATCTTTTGGTTTGCTTTGTAGGTGCAATCCAATTACCAACGTGATACCACCAATAGTAATGAGTACTTGTGTTAATACATCGTTGCTTAGAATGTAAGAAGAGATAGAAATAATTACAACTATTACTGCTACTACTTTTGTAGATGTTTTCATAAAATCACCCTTAATATAATTCGTAAATTGTTTCTCCTTGATTCATTGTGAATCTTTTTCTTTTGATTCTTTTAGATCTTATTTTAAAACGATCTCTAACCAAATCTTTTAATATTGTTCCTCCATGGTATCCATGAATGATTGTTATTTGTTTTTCTGATTCGGGTTGAGCTGCGATAAATTGTTCAATTCTTTTTTTTGCCTCGTGTTCTGTCATCCCGTGAATGTCAATCTCTGTCATCATTATCCTCCTTGAATGAAACGATTGGAAGATCGTTTTTTATATAGTTTCTTCGACCAAATTTTTCAAAATGTTCTTTCATTATTTGGTCCATAATTTCTTCGTTGTTTTTCATTTTGTTTACAAGGTTTAAATCAATAATTTGAGTGAAGGGACATGCTTGAATACAAGTTCCACAGTCGGTACCCATTTTAGTCCATACTTCATAACATTTATTATCATCAAACTTATACCAGGTTCTACCGTTTACTTCTCTTGTTTTATGAGTAATTGCTTTTGAAGGACAATTCATAAGACACAATGCACATTTCTTACAAAAGTCTTGAAGTCCATAATCAATAGGTTGATCGTAATCTAGTTCTAATGTTGTTAACACAGAACCTAGTCTTACATTGTTTCCAAACTCTTTTGTAACTAAATGGTTAGCCATTCCTATTTCACCAAGACCAGCATCAACTGCAAGTGGTACTTGAGGTGTTAAATAATATTCACCATTTTGAGATTGTGATTTATATCCAATTTCCTTTAAATACATTTCAAGTTTTGCTCCAATGTATGCTACATCAAGATATGCATCTTCAGTCGCTAGTAACTCTTCAAAATGAGGAGCTCTATTCATCATATCAAGATCCATTTTTACTGTGAATACGATTGCTGTTTTATATACTTTTTTAACTTCTTCATTATAGTTCTTTATTCCGACAGTTTCATTCAAACCACCAAAGTGAGAATAATAGTGGTGATCATTCAATTTAACAATTCCGACGTCTGTTGCTCCAAAGTATTTTGTTATCTCTTTAATGTTTTTACTAAATCCTTTTGGGACAGCAACTCTATTTGGATTAACTTTATAATCCTTGGCTGTTAAAAAAACACTTTTAATAAGTGGTTTATTTGGTGAGTTTAAAGGTAAAAAAAGTTCTTTATATTTATCTGATTTTTTAATTTTATTTCTAAAAGAGACACCTCTTACCTTGTCATCTTTTTGTTTATATGTTGGATTATTCTTATAAAAAGTTTTGTATTCCTCTGAATCTTTCTTTAGATGAACTCTTGCGAATAGAGTTTCTCTTTCATCATATTTCTTCATGTTATCACCTAGTATAAATTATAACAAAAAAAAAGGTATATTTAAATACTTTAAATATAACCTTTAATCGCATATTGGGTCTGGGTATTCATTTCCAAACAATTCTACTTCGATTGATTCAATTGTAATCTCTACTACTGGTGAATCGTTCGAATATGTATTTACTTCTGCTATACTGTCGAGAACATCAAATCCTTCAATGATAATACCGAATCCTGCATATTCGTTATCTAAGAACGTTGCAGCTTCGTGAACAAGAAAGAATTGCGTTGTTGCACTGTTATAGTCACTTGTTCGAGCCATTGATATTGTACCTCTTACATGAGTTAAGTCATTTTCACCGTTGTACGATGGGTTATTGTTTACCTCAGCTTCAATCTTGCAAGTAACATTTGTTTGTCCACCTTGAATAACAAAATCTTCAATTACTCTGTGAAAAACATTGTTTGTATATACTCCATCTTGAATATTCTTAATAAAGCTATTAACTGTGTTCGGTGCAACATCAGGATACAATTCAACTACTATTGTTCCATATCCTTCAACGATAATTGTAACTTCAGGATTTCTCCCAGGCTCGTTCAATTCTGTTTTTTTATCACATCCTGTTAATGAAAATAAGAATGTTACTGCGAGTAATATTGTTAGTAATTTTTTCATAATTCACCTCATAATAAATTTTCTAAGTCTATTTGATCTTCAAAGTTGTTGTCTCTTAATTTAATTAATGTTTTTATTAGGTCCTCATTTACTTCACTGTTTGTGTTTGTTGTAAACCCACCACTGTGATTTGACATCACTACATTGTCAAGTTCGTGAATTGGATAATCTGAAGGTAAAATAGTTTCATAATCTTTTGGATAATTATACCAAACATCAGATGCATATCCAGATAACCTTCTAGATTTACAGGCTTCGTATACTGCTTTTTGATTTACGATTTTTCCTCTTCCAACATTTACTAAAAACTTTAATTTCATTTGTCTTAATACAGCTTCATCAAACGTGTTTTCAGTTGTATGATTTAATGGCGCACTAATAATGATTACGTCACTTACTTGAACTAAATTGATAACGTTTTTGACTAGTTTAATATCAGAGGGATAATCTTTACCCCTGTCAATTGTTACAAATTCACAACCAAAGTTAGCTAGTAGTTTATGAATTAGTTTTCCAATTCTGCCATATCCGAATAATCCAACTGTACTTCCTTGAAGTGAAACCCATGGGGTTCTACTTGGACTGTTTCTATCTGCCCAATTACCTTCTTTAAGCAAGGTATGATATTTCATAAGTTTACCCATCAATGCTAATGTTAACGTTACTGCTTTTTCGGCAACATATTTGCTTCTTGTTGGGGTTACAAATAATTTTAGATTGTGCTTTTTCATACTTTCTATATCAATACCATTATGACCTGTATAGGGAATAATAACCCCTTTAAGGTTTTCAGTGTATGTAGCATCTGAATATCTTCCTGAAATATAATAGTCGCAATCTTTTGGATGACTAACTATTTCGATTCCTTCAAGCTTCTCATTCATTAAAAACTCTTGTATTTTCTCATGCCTAACGTTAACTTTCATAAATACCTCCTATAAATCTAAAGTGATTTGGGACGTTTTAATATATGTTTTTGACGCTTCTACAATATCGTTCATTTTATATAGAATACCATACTTTTTGCATAACTCGCGGAATCTTTTTTTTAGTTGTTTTTGATTAGGTGAAACACAAACATAACTATCTTGAAATGCTTCAATATATTGGTTTGTAAGTTTCTCTCCTATTTTTTCAAAAAAGTACAATCTTTGGTTGTCTCTTAATGTCACTCCAAAGCTAGGATATATGAACTTAGCTCCTGCTTCATTTGCTTGAGAAACGATCTGTTCTATGTTGCTTATTGTATCATTTATAAATGGTAATATTGGCATCATAAGTATTCCTGCAAATAGTCCTTCTTCAGCGCATTTTTTGATAAGTTCAAATCTCTTTGAGGTTGAACTTATATTTCGTTCAATTCTGGATTGAAGTCTATCATCAGCGGTTGTAATGGTTACACCAATTGTAACTGGACTATGTGTGTTTATTTTTTTATATAAATCAATATCGCGTTCTAGTAAGACGTTTTTAGTAATACAGGAAACACCGAATTTGTATTTATTGATCGATTCTAATGATTTTCTTGTGTACTCCAACTCTCTTTCAAGGAAGTTATAAGGATCACTCATACCACCCATAGAGATAACACCGGTTTTTCTTTTTGATTTCAATTCACTTTCGATTTTAGTTGCAGCATCTTTTTTAGCTTTTACTGTATCGAAATCCTTAATTTGATAACAACTGCTTCTACTATCACAATAAATACAGCCTTGATTACATCCTCGGTAAATATTCATATTGTGAGTAGTTCCAAACCATCCTTCTCCACCACCAGATTGAATGATGTTTACTGCGTTAATAAATTCCATTTAATATCTTCTTTATGTCTACAAAATCAATATTGTTTTTTATATGATCTAGGTATTTACCGGTAAATAATTTACCAAATCCACTTTCAAGTAACTCTTCTCCAGCAGCATAAACTACTATAACTAGAATTGCCTCTCTAAGTCGGAAGAAATCGTTTAGAAGTAAGAACCATTTCTTATCTAAATGATTTTCTGTTTCATACCCTTTAAGGAATGGTTTAAGGAATGCATCTGTCTTTTCTTCAATCACTTCTTTGGAGTCGTTTGAAATCCCAAATTGATAAAATATAATAATAGCAATATCACTGATGAAATGCTTGTATGAAAGATCATCGAAATCAAAAAAGGTCAATATGCTTCCATCATAGTACATATTACCAAAATGAAGGTCAGTATGAATCAAACCATAACTGTCAATATCTTCTTCATATTGCTTTATTTTATCGGTGATTTTTTTTCCTTCTTCAAGGACAAAACTCAAATCTTTTGGAAGATTTCTTTCACCAATTTCAAGGTAATCCTCTTCATGCCATTGATATCTAATATGTTTTGGTTTAAACGTTTTTGTTAACTTATGTAGTTTTCCAACTGCTTTACCAAACATATAGTAAAACTCATCAGAAAGTTGTTCTCTTTTAATATATGTTCCTGGAGCTTTGGTGAAAGCGGAAACTGTAAAATACTCATCATCTACGGTATTAACTTTAAAGGAGATTTCATCATCATTATTATGGATAACAGTAGAAACATTTGCCCCACTTTTACTCAGATAGTCAATGAATTCTAGTTCTGACAAAACATACTCAAATGATCTATGATTACTATGAGCAAACCTAAGAATTATATCTAGACCATTTTTGTTAAATTCATAAATGAAATTTTCAAATCCGCCTATTCTTTTTATAGATTCGAATGGTATATCAAATTTTAAACTTGCCGCTTTGATTACTTCATCATTCATTGCTTCTTGAATGTGTCTTTCCATACTATCACTCCCTTCTTATATTGTACCATAATATTACTCTATAGATATAAAAAAAAGAGTTACAAAGTAACTCTTTTATCTTTGATTTTGGTAATACTCTACATCTTCAGTAACAACTCTTATTTTCTCTCTAATAAAAAATTGTTTATCATAATACATCACATGGTCTTCACCATACAAACTCTCTGCCAATTCAAACATATCTAAATATGCTTGTTCGCTAAATACACCAGTTTCGATATATTCCATTAAGTAGTTTTCATAGATTATACGATTTTCTTCAAACATAATAACATTGTCCCATAAAGGAATCGAGAAATCATTCCAAGGTAGCCATCCCCACTCGTAAATTTCATTACAAAGAGTATAGTTACAATGACCTTCTGTTGCTGGCCAACCACTTCCAAAACTATTATCATAGTCAAATGGAAGATAAGTCATTACTCCTTCTTCATCGAAGTAATACAGGAAATTATTACCATTACCTCGATAGTCATCAGGATTACCTGTTAGAACATTTATTGCCATAGTACGCAGAAATGTATCTACATCAAAGTAATCATTTATAAATGTTTTTCTATCATTTATATTAGATTGATTAAATAAGTGTGAGTACTCCACAAGATACTCATAGTTTGGGGCATCTTTATTAGTTTCTAAGGCATAGATTGGTCTCATGTTATTTTCCCAATCTCTAACACCGTAAAGCCATGCATCGTTGATCGGTTCTAATGTTCCAGACCAAGACACTTTATAAAGATCTCCAACTTCTTTTGTTGGTATATCTTGTAGATATCTTCTTATAAATTCTTCATCAAAATGCTCAAACACATTATATAAATGTGTGTTTTCAACTCTACCATCAATAACAATGTGAACTTCAGCTAATGTTCCTTTAGGTACTGGAACGTCAGCTTGGTTAAACATTTGATAACTAAATATTTCATTTATATAACTAGGATCATTTGTATTATTTCTTTTGAATAACAATTGCTCCTGTTCAAACACTTCTCTTTTCTTTAAGGCATCGTATTCCTCAGTACCTTCGACAAGATCGAATGTTTCATTGAATTTCATCATATAATGAATTTCAGTTACATTGCCGTATTGATCTACAGGCAATCCTCTTGAATAGATATTTCCTTTTGAACGTATTCCTACATTTTCAATAACATATGTTTCGTCATCTGCAGTGTATGTTATTGTAACGTTTCTATAGTTATTTGATCGATAAGAACCGAATTCATTATAATATGATGTCATATCGTTAATTAAGCCATCCCATTCTTCTTGAGTGAACTCAATTAGAAATGTGTGTTTCACACTCATATCAAACAGTTTATCGTAATCTTCTGCCTGGTTGTGTTCTTGACTTAGTTTTAGTTCTTTTTCAAAAAGTTTATCTAGCTCTTCTTGTTGTTTATTTTTATCTTCTATACCTTTGATCACATCTTCTGTACTTGGAATATTTAGTAACAGTGTTTCATCAGCACTAACTTCAAGAACCACTAATGTAGTTGCTACTAAAGATAAAACCAAGATACGTTTAATCCATTTCATTATTCGGCTATGTAATCTCCTTGATGAGATAACAAGATTACACTTTTTACACCTTCCATTTTTGCGATGTCATTGATCAAAGTATATTTATCGTCTTTACTACGTACTTCTAAAGTTAAATCAAGTTGATCCTTCTTCACTGTTTTATTTCTTAATGTGAATTTTCCATAAATTGATTTTACATGAGCCAATACTTCTTCTTCTTTAGCGAATGAATCGGCGCGGATGATAAGGAAATAACTCTGTACAAATACTTCTAATGCAATTAGTAAGAATATACTAAACATTATAAGAACTGTACTCACAAGACCTAAGACGTAAAACCCAGCTCCAAGTGTGATTCCAAGTCCAACTGCCCAAAAAACAAATACCGTATCAAGTGGATTTTTAATTGCTGTACGGAACCTTACAATACTTAATGCTCCAACCATACCAAGTGATAAGATAATATTTGATGATACTGTAATTATGATTACAGACGTAATCATTGCTAGTAATGGTAAACTAATTGCGAAACTTTTATTATAAACTGTTGTTTGATAACTTCTCTTATACGTGAATAATATAAGTAAACTAAGAACGAATACCCCAAGTATAAGGAATATTACATCTTCTATTGGAATACTACCCGAAGTATAAGTACCTACTACATCAGTTCCAAATAATTCATTTAAAAACCCTGTTAAACCTACTAAAATCATAATTTTGTCCTCCTAAAATTCTGTGCTGCTGAATCCCATAAAATACTTTGAATAAGCGATGTGATCCATTGGGATTTGATGTAATATCGCTTTTATTGATTTTGGTAAATAGTGTTCATATTTAACTTCTAATATCAGTTTATCATTTGCCATTAACTGGTAATCAACTGTTTTTAAAAACTCTGAATAACGTTCTCCGCACAACGAGTGGTCAAAGGTAACTCTTACGTTATCAAGACTGTCTCTATATGCTTCTCTTTGATACTCTATAAACACCGTTGGTTTCAAATGACTTTTTAACAAATCTAAAGTGTACTTCCTTATTAAATCATCTTCAAAGAACTTATATAATAAATCAAAATCAGATTCAATAATACCTTTGTATACTTCGTTGTTTATCGGCGTTGAAGTTTTCTCACTTACTTCACCAATTTTGTATTTGCATTCAAGTTTCTTTTTGTTTTCATCATGATAGAATCTTACTCTATACTTTTTATGTATTTCATTTCCAAAGGCTTTATCACTAGCTCCAGAAAAAACTAAATCATCTAAGTATATACTTCGAACAGGATATGAGTCTTCATCTCCATGTTTGTCATGGATCATAAGAACTCTAAGCTGTTCGACGATTCTAAAATAATCAACATATGAAATCATGTATTTGTATTCATGTCTTATTGTTGTTTTCATAACATCACCTTTTAAAATTATAACACATATTAGTCTTTACTATTATTATTTTCGTCTTTCCAAAACTGCTTTAATGCACTTTGCACAAAGTCATTTTTCTTAACACTTTTATAATGACTCCAATGTTTAGGATACAAATCTCTATACTTCTTATGAGCGTATCTATCATCAAACAATATAGCTGTTCCTACATCCTTCTTTGTTCTGATAACTCTTCCTACTGCTTGTACAACTTTATTCATTCCTGGATACGTGTACGCATAGTCAAATCCATTTTCAAAATGTTCATCAAAATAGTTTCTTAATAGCTCGTTATATTTATTAAACATAGGTAGTGCTACTCCGACTATTAAAACACCAGTGAGCATATCTCCTATGTAATCAACACCTTCACTAAAACTTCCTCCTAGAACAAAGAATCCGATTTTAGAGGTATTTGATTGTTCACTAAATTCATGAAGCATTTTGGATCTAGCTCTCTGAGACATATTTCTTTTTTGAATGTAAACTTCATATGTTTCAGTATCAAACTCTTCTAAAATCATATTCATATAATGATAACTTGGAAAGAAAGCGATGTAGTTCCCTACCTTCGTTTCAGCCATAGCGTAGATAGTATCAATTATATTATCTACTGATCTTTCTCTATCTCTATATCTAGTAGATGTAGATTCATCTACGAATAACCCCAAATTCTTTTGTTTAAACGGAGAAGTAATCTTTATACTTTTACCAACACCATTAGATATTAGTTGAACATAGTAATCAATCGGGTCCATTGTAGCACTGAAAAATATAGTTCCACTTGATCTTCTTTCTATTGTATCTAGTATAAATGCGGATGCATCTAAGCATGCTAATGTGATGTGAATATCTTCAAACTTGCTTTCGACAATATATCTATACTTTCCATTATAGAAATCACTTATTTTAGAAAACTGGATTAACATAAAATACCCATCTAAAATTAAATCTCTATTTTTGAATTTCTTATTCTCACTCAATATTTGATCTATTTTATTAGTAATTCTTTCGACCAAAGTTACTAACTCGTAATCCATATCGTCTTGGACGTAAAATTGTGCTTTTTCGATTTCATTTGTTTCCACAAATTCATCAATATAACTTATTAGTTTATTGATTTGATGTCGTGGATTTGGTTTCACTTTATTGCAGGCTTTTCTAAGCTCAATAAGTGCGTTTTTATTGATAGAAGAACTGTACATACTTCGCGAGCGGTCAACTAAGTTATGAGCCTCGTCAATCAATAATTTAGGGCTGTAGTATTCCTCGTCAAAATAGCGTATTAAATGTGTCCTTGGATCAAATGCATAGTTGTAATCGCATATTACTATATCGCTAAAGTTACTTATCGACAAACTGAACTCATGTGGACATATATTATGAAATTTTCCATAATCTTTTATTAGCTTCATATCATATACATCTTGATGAACAAAGATGTCGCTTAAGGCTTCATTTAATCTATCAAAGAACCCTTTCGCAAATGGACATATCTCAGGATCACAATCCACCTTGTCCATTAAGCACATGCTTTCTTTACTGTTAATAACAACCGTCTTACATATAAGACCATTCTCTTTTAATAAGTTTACTGTATCCACTACTATCTTCTTTCCTGCGTTTTTCGCAGTTAAGTAGAATATCTTTTCTTTTTCGGTTTTGATTGTTTTTAAACTTGAGTATAGGCTTCCAATCGTTTTCCCAATTCCAGTTGGAGCTATACTATATAATACGTCTCCTTGGATAAGCGTTTGATATACCGCACCCATGAACTTGTATTGTCCTTCTCTATATTCTTCAAATGGAAAGTTAATCCCTTCAATACTTTTTAGTTTTTCGACTTGATGCTTATCAAATATTTTTAACCAATCAGTATATCGTTTAATCGTTTCTAGAAAAAACTTCTCTAGCTGTGTGGTATTGTATCTTTTCTTGAATGTTTTAACTTTATAATCATCAACTGTTACATATGTCAAATGAACTGTAATGCTTTTTATGTTCTCTTTTTTTGTATACATGTAAGCATACATTTTTGCTTGCATTAAGTGTTCTGGTCTTGTATCTATTTCTATTATGTTTAAGTCTAGCTTGGTAGACTTGATTTCTTCGATAACTAGTTTGTTTTCTCTTTTAAGTAAGCCGTCCATTCTTCCTGTTATATAGAATGAATAATCTTCATACTCAAAAAGAGTTTCGACTGAAACTTCTTTTTTGTCTTGTTCTCCATAGTTGCTTTGAATGTGCTTGTGGACTTCGATTCCTTCTAAAGCACGTTTGTTTGAAGAGAATTCACTTGTAAGGTCTCCACCGCTATATATGTACTCTACAATGTCACGAGCGGTTATTTTAATCTTCTTCATTTCAATCACCTACTTCATTATACCAAAAGAAAAAGAGAAACGTTAGTCTCTCTTATTTCTTTCTGAATAATAATGTATTCTTCTTATTATGTTTAACAATTTCTAGATTAAGTTCTTTTGCCAAGTACTCAAATGTTTTCATATTATAAAACGCTACATGAGTTATATCTCGTCTATACCACCATACTAAAAATTGTTCATCATTCATTTTTCTGAAGTATGTTGAGATTAATAAATACCCGCCATCTTCTAGTAAATCAACCAAGTGCTTGAACTCTTTAATTGGATCACTAAAGTGTTCTACAACTTCTGTCGAAACAATTAGTTGATATTTGTTTTCCTTATACTCATCATTACGATTGTAAAAGATATCATAATCATGAACATCATAATTCATATCTGTTAATAGTTTTTTTAGAACAGGAGTAGGTCCACTCCCAAAATCTAATATTTTACGTTTGATGTATAAATACTCAACAAACTCTTCAATCATGTCTCTAAACATATTCACATAGGCTTTATTTTCAAACGTATTGTCGTGTCTTAGATACCTTTTTTCCTCTTCATTATGTGGTAAGTGGTGTTTCTTTTGCTTGTATATGAATCCACATTCCTCACATACATCGTAGTCCACTATGATTTGTGGGTCGTAAACTGTTTTTGTTTTTGACCCGCAGACTATGCAATTAGTTTCGTGCATTTCTCTTCGCCTCCGCACTTTCCAGAATTTGATCAATAATGATCACGATAAATAAATACAGTTCTTCGTTTGTATGATCTGTTACATCTATTACATAGCTGTCTCCAAAACTAAATAGTTTTTTCTGAATGGAAACAACTTCTTGTCCGCCTTCACTCACATTAAATTTGTGTGCAAGGAAGTTCCCAAAAACATCAAGTGTTCTGTCGCTGATTGTTACAGTGAAATTTGGACGGAAACTAAATCTTCTTTTCACCTTTGCTAAATGTTCACCTTCTGGAGATTCAATATTATATTCTGCAAAAATCTTAAATAGTTTTTTCTTTGCTTTTAATATTATGTCTCCTGCAGGATTGGTTAATGATAATTTATTAGTAATTGAGAAGAGTTTACCTTCTACCATATAAAGTGTATTTTGTTGCTCATCAGTAATGTTAAATTTGTCCTTTAACGTAAATACTTTTTGCTTAATGAAATATCTCATAATTGTCCTCCTAATCCATTAGTATTGTATTAAGTTCTACTACAAATTTATTGTCTAGTTTAAGATTTTTTCTTGCCCAACTAGATAATACTTTTTTCACGATATCGTCCTTTACACGAATTCGTTTAAAGAAATCTCGCTTCCTTGCAGGTAATGTTTTAAAGTTTGTCCCAAACCTTGAATTAATATAGTCTACATCACCATATAATTCGATCACATCCCTTTTTAATGATGAATCTAATTCTACGTCACCATCTGTAACTACGATGGTTTCAAAATGTTCTTTTTCCAATTGTTCTTTTACGTATGTTATGTTTCCGTAACCCCCACAAGGGATAACTCTATATTTATCTGATATTTCTAACAATTGTAATGCTTTTTCAAACCAAGCCACATCATATTTTCCTTCAACAAGAATATACTTTTTGTGATTTGTAATTCTTTTTCGAACTGTTTCGAATTCAGATTTTATGTCTTCTTTATACAATGATACTACTGAGTAATCAAAGTGTTTTGCTATTTCAGAATCATTGGTTGTAAATAGTGTTTGATAGGTATACTTTGTCATCTTCTTAATCGCGTCTATATCAAAATTGCTTTCAACGTTATCTATTCCAAGAATTAAATGATGATAAGTAATGTTTGATAACATCACTGTGTAATCATTTTTTGAAAACTGAATATCCTTATTAATATTCATTTTGATATCATTGTTGATACTAAATAATTTATAGTTGTCATTTCCTAGTTTGCCATCAATATAATCAAAGATTTTGAACATTTTTGCTTGCTCTGTAGCGTCTATTTTCGTTGTATAGTTAATTGTTAATATACTATTAAGCAATGCCTGATCATTTATAACTTTTGGTATATATAAATACTTTATATGATTGATCTCGAACATATCTCCAATGCACTTCTTAAAGTTGATTTCATAGCTTGGTGGACTGAATGTTTTACGGTACCGTTGTTCGTTTATATGGATTTCTACTACGACGTCTTCCTTAGTATCTCTTATGCATTCAAATCGAATTTGGGTATTAAAAAATAAATCCAATGCTTCTAGTACTGTAGTCTTACCTGAGTTGTTACTACCGATTAAAAGCGAGAATTTATCAAGTGGAATGTTTTCTCTTTGAAATGCTTTGTAATTTCTAATGAAGATGTGATCAATCATAATATCACCACCTATCTATATTATACTACATTGCAGAAAAAAAAGCACTTAAAATGTAAGTGCTTTTATTAGAAGTCATACCTGCTCATTATTTGTGATGGGGTCTGTCTTAGTAGTGATGTTATTGGTATCATACCACTTATAATATTAACTACATAAATAATTAATATACCTGTCGCGAAACTAAGTGGAGATATTTCTACTACTTCGATTATTCCTGCTGAAGCATCCA
This sequence comes from Candidatus Izemoplasma acidinucleici, assembly GCA_004195325.1. Taxonomy (GTDB): domain Bacteria; phylum Bacillota_I; class Bacilli_A; order Izemoplasmatales; family Izemoplasmataceae; genus Izemoplasma; species Izemoplasma acidinucleici. The sequence continues at coordinate 31,347 of SDWO01000130.1, forward strand.
TTATTTTTAGAATAACATAGCTTACAAGCATATATCCAATCATTGATGTGAATGTAGTAATCATCAATATTTCTATTAAGAATAACTTCTTAAGATCTCTCTTTTTAGCTCCTAATGCTCTATAGACACTCACTTCATATATTCTAGATAATAAACTAGAACGAAGAATAAAGAATGTTGATAAGGCAGAGGCTAATAAGAATATCCCGGCAAATGTTAACGATCCGATTGCTTGTTGGATATTGAAACTTCTTTGTAGAGTAGTTTGTTCTAAGTAGACATCGGTCGCATCAATGTCAAGCTCTGAGAAATACGATATTGTTTTCTCTTTATCTGTTGAATATAAATCTAAACCACTGAAAATCATATCGGTTAATCTAGATTCAATTATCGCTTGTTTGATATGGTCTTTTAAGAACAATACATCCGGAATTGTTTCAGATGCTGTAAATAGTAAGTCTGCATCATGTCTTTCCTCAAATAAGAATACATATTTTAACAAAGGATCTGTAATACTATCAGCTATGATGATTTCCCCAAATGAAATTGAAGATACATCAAGGTCTAATTCATCTTCAAACATTTCATATATTGCTCTGTTTGTTGACATACTTAGTATTGTTTCCTCTGTTGCGTAAAAGACTGGATTATCTTCTCTAGTAATTCCTACAATGTCAGCTTCTATCTCAAACTCAACATTATCAAATCCTTTTACTGTATACGTTATTGATAACGTTAAGAAATCTTCTACATTAGTAATTCCAAATGTAGAATAACTACTATTATTTCTCATTAACTTCATCAAGTATTCCTCATTAACTACTATTTGATTATGACCGGTGATTCCAACGCCGTATACGATGTCAGACTCGTCTAAGTATTCATCAGGTACACCACTGTATGATGCATAACTATCATATCTGTTTTCTTGATACACCTTAGGGAGAGTAATACTAAATGCGCTATTCGTTGTTACATTAACAAATCCAATATGATTTAGATCTTCTAAATCTAAAATATCTTGATAAGTATATGTCTCGGGTATATCAACGTTAATCGTTTGGACTGGCTCATTATAGTATTCGTGAACATCTAAATTGAAGACATTAAATATCATACTAATAGCTAAGGCTATAAATCCAGACAATACAATAAACATGAAGTTCATAAATTTAACACCACGTTTTTCATCTCTAAATCTTCTAAACCCAAGTTTGATTGAATCTTTAACACTTATTGCATTGAACTTTGATGTTTTATGAGATTCATCAATTATCTGTTCTAAGTCGAACGATTTTTCTTCAACGAAGTATTCTTCATCTCTTTTGATAGTTTCATCATAAATCTTAATTTCAGAGTTGCTATCGATTAAGTTAATACGTTTATATTTATCTGAATCAATGTCAACGTACAATGTTTTATTTCTAACAATTAATCTAACATCAATTTTTTCGTTTGCATCTTCATCAGTGAATATTGTATATGATTTTGATTTATCACTAAAGTTTACAACCTTGTTAAAATCATTTAAATAGATATCTGTTTCTAAAGTAACTTGACCTGATCCCGTAGATATATGCTCGTCATCACTAAAGATTTCTCCATCTTTTAATTCGATAATTCTATCTCCGAATTGTGTTGCTAGATGTCTTTCATGAGTTACTAGAACAACAAGTTTTTCTTTAGAGATACTTTTTATGATGTTCATAATATCATATGTGTTTTTACTATCTAAGTTCCCTGTTGGTTCATCAGCAATGATTATCTTAGGGTTCTTAGCTAGCGCTCTTGCGATAGCGACGCGTTGTTGTTGCCCTCCACTTAATTGTGAAGCTTTACGTCTCTTATATTTTTCCATACCCATTTGTTCAAGTATGTAATCAACACGTGTGTCTATTTCCTCTTTATCATAAATTCCAACCATGTTTAATGTTAAAGATATATTATCTCTAACAGTCATATCATGAATCAAATTATAGTTTTGGAATACGTAACCAATATGTTCGTTTCTGATTCCGTCCCATTTATTTGGACTGTATCTATCCATCTCGATGTCATCAATTTGAATAAGTCCAGAGTGAAGTTTATCTAACCCACCAAGTACATTAAGTAATGTAGTTTTACCACTTCCTGATGGTCCTAGTAAGATTACTAATCCTTTTTGCGGTAGTTCTAAATTTATATCGTTTATTACATGTATTTCGTTTGATCTATTCTTATTAAAATACTTCTCTAAATTCGATAGTTTTATCATAGTCTTACTCCTGTCCCAAAGCTGTAATAACGCTTGTGTTAAATATGCGTTTATTAAACCTTGTTCCTGTCTCTTATACACATC
>SDWO01000014.1 GCA_004195325.1 Candidatus Izemoplasma acidinucleici
ACTTTTACAAATGGATATCATTCCATTATTAAAAGAATGGACTGAAGAGGGAGAAACAGGGAAACAAAAAATTAATCAATTAACTAGATATTTAGCAATAGGTCTTGCGTTTGTACAAGCATTAGCAATGACATTAGGGTTTGAACTTCAAGGTGGTGGCGGTATCTTAGATAACGCTGTCGAAGGAACGTTCTTAGTTTATGTTTACATTGCGTTTGTTATGACTGCAGGTACTGCATTCTTATTATGGTTAAGTGATCAAATAACATTACGTGGTATCGGAAACGGAACTTCAATGATTATCGTTGCAGGGATCGTATCTTCTATGCCAAGTATGTTTATTACTTTATGGGATACGAAAGTATTGGCTGCTTCAGCTACACTACGTAACAACGTAGAATTTGGAATAGTTATACTGATTTACGTATTCGTTATATTCTTTGTAACGATGATGCAATCAGCACAGCGTAAAATTCCAATTCAATACTCAAATAGACCATCTTCTTCAAAATTCCAAGGAAAAACAGATAGTAATATTCCGATTAAAATTAACTCAGCAGGAGTTATTCCAGTTATATTCGCGGTTACTTTATTAAGTATCCCAACGACTCTAGTTGGATTAATACCAATGAGTGATGGTCTAACTAGATTCTTCTATGAATTATTTACTTACACAAGACCACTTGGATATTCGCTATATGTTCTATTGATATTTGTATTTGCATTCTTCTATGCATTTGTTCAAATCAATCCTGAAAAAGTTGCGAAGAATCTTCAAAACCAGAAAGCATACATCCCAGGTGTACGCCCAGGTGTAGAAACAGAAAACTATGTATCTAGAACTTTATTCCGTGTAACAATTATCGGAGCTAGTTATCTAGTATTTGTAGCATCATTACCTATCATTGCCGCTATGATGTTTGACTTACCATCAGTTGTACAAGTTGGTGGAACAAGTTTACTAATCGTAGTTGGTGTGGCTATCGAGACAACAAAGCAGATTAAAACGCAAACCCAAGAACAAACTTACAGCGGATTTATTAAATAAAGAGGCTCAGTTTGAAAATCTTAGTTATGGGCCCTCCAGGGGTGGACAAATGTTCAGAGATGCTTATAATAACAATGAACCAATTGGTATAGAGGCTATGAAATATATAAAAGATGGTAATCTTGTAAGTGATGATATCACAAATGAGATTGTCCGCATTAGGCTTAGTAAAGCAGATGCTGAGGATAACTTCATCCTAGATGGATACCCTCGTACTGTCGCACAAGCAGTTGCATTAGATGAAATGTTAATTGACATGAAGACAAAATTGGACAAAGTAGTAAATATTTTATCTAGCCATGACGTTCTATTTGAACGTATGGAACAACGTCGTGTATGCGATGGTTGTGATGCAACATACCACCTACGTTTTAAACGCCCTTCTGTTGAAGGTAAATGTGATAAATGTGGTGGAAACTTATATCAACGTGAAGATGATACTACTGAAAGCGTTAAACGACGTTTAGAAATTTATGAATCTAAAACAAGACCTTTATTAGACTATTATGATAAACAACATATTCTATATAATGTAAATGGAATGCAAGATTTCGATCATGTATACAGAGACATTATAGACATACTTGATGAGATAAATTAATGGTTACTATTAAAAGTAAAAGAGAAGTCGAATTGATGAGGGAAGCAGGGCGCATAGTTGCCCTTGCTCATCATGAGATTAAAGGGTTCATAAAACCAGGCGTTACAACAATGGATATAGATCAACTAGTTGAAAGAGTTATTAGAGATAACAACGCTATACCTTCCTTTAAAGGTTATGGTGGATTCCCAGGAAGTGCATGTACAAGTGTTAATAAACAAGTAGTGCATGGTATACCGAGTGCGGAAGTGATCCTGAAAGATGGCGATATCATAAGTGTTGATATCGGTGCAATCTATAAAGGATATCATGGCGATAGCGCATGGACGTATCCAGTTGGTACAATCAGCAAAGAAGCTGAGCTATTATTAGCAGTAACAAAACAATCACTTTTTGAGGGATTAAAAATGGCAAAAGCTGGAAACAGGTTAACTGATATCAGTCATGCTATTCAAACACATGCAGAATCTTTTGGATACGGAATCGTTAGAGAATTTGTTGGACATGGACTTGGAAAAAACTTACACGAAGATCCACAAATCCCTAATTATGGGCTTCCAGGTAAAGGAACTTTACTGAAAGCTGGTATGACTCTAGCAATTGAACCTATGGTTAACATGGGAAGAAAAGAAGTAAGAGTACTAAAAGATAACTGGACAGCAGTTACAATTGATGGAAAATTAAGTGCTCATTATGAACATAGTATTTTAATCACAAAGGGTGATTGTATCATCCTAACTGCACTTTAAGAGGAGGCGAACTATATGGCAAAAGAAGATAAAATCGAATTAGAGGGTAAGGTCGTAGAATCGTTACCTAACACACAGTTCATTGTAGAATTAGAAAATGGACACAAAATCAAAGCACACGTTTCTGGTAAAATCCGTATGTATTACATTCGCATCTTACCAGGTGATAGAGTAACAGTGGAACTTTCACCGTACGATTTAACACGTGGGCGAATCACATATCGTCATAAATAAATTAACAATCTCCAAAGGAGGATTTAAAAATGAAAGTAAGACCAAGTGTAAAGAAAATTTGCGATAAATGTAAAATAATCAAACGTAAAGGTAGAGTTATGGTTATTTGCGAGAATCCAAAACACAAACAAAGACAAGGTTAAAGGAGGCTCACAAGATGGCACGTATATCAGGTGTAGATATCCCCAGAGATAAACGCGTAGTTATATCATTAACTTACGTTTATGGAATTGGGAGAACTAAAGCACAGCTAATATTAGCTGCAGCTGAAGTAAATGAAGATACAAGAGTAAAAGACTTAACTGAGGACGAACTAGGTCGTATTCGTACTGAAGTTTCTGAAATAAAAACAGAGGGAGACTTACGTAGAGAAGTTTCTTTAAACATTAAAAGACTTCAAGAAATCGGTAGTTACCGTGGAATGAGACATAGAAAAGGATTACCTGTACGTGGGCAAAACACAAGAAACAATGCTCGTACAAGAAAAGGTCCAAGAAGAACTATGGCTAATAAGAAGAAATAGGAGGATATATCATGGCAAAAAAACAAACTAGAAAACGTCGTGTGAAAAAGAATGTTCCTTCAGGAGTAGCTCATATTCATTCGACATTCAACAATACTATTATTACTGTTACAGATCCAGCTGGAAACGCAATAGCTTGGAGTAGTGCAGGAGCATTAGGTTATAAAGGGAGCCGTAAATCAACACCATTTGCTGCGCAATTAGCTTCAGAAGCTTGTGCAAAATCAGCAATTGAACACGGTGTACAAAAAGTAGAAGTTTCAGTAAAAGGACCAGGTCCTGGACGTGAAGCAGCTATTAGAGCATTACAAACTGCAGGTTTAGAAATAACTGCAATTAAAGACGTAACACCAATCCCACATAATGGATGTCGTCCACCAAAACGACCTCACAAATAATATGGGCAATAAATAAGGGAGGTAGTTTATTTGAAAGATCTAAAATTTGAAAAACCAAATACTACTATTGAAACAATTGACGAATCAAATACTTACGGGAAATTCGTAGTATCACCTCTTGAAAGAGGTTATGGGATTACATTAGGTAACTCGCTTCGTAGAATATTGTTATCATCATTACCTGGAGCAGCAATCATAAACTGTGAAATCGATGGTGTTGAACATGAGTTCTCAAGTATCGACGGAGTTGTTGAAGATGTTACAGCTATTGTCTTAAACTTAAAAGAAGTTGTCCTATCAATTGATAACGATGATCCAAGTGTTGAAAAACGCTTAGAGATTTATGTTGAGGGTCCTCACGTTGTAACTGCTAAAGATATCCTATGTGATAACGAAGTTACAGTTGTGAATGAAGACCAACATATTGCTACAGTTAACAAAGGTAAGTTCCGTATGGTAATGGTAGCAAAAAGAGGTATTGGGTACGTAAGTGCTGAAAATAATAAAGAGTATAGCGACCACGTAGGATTAATTCCTATCGATAGTATTTATACTCCAGTTACAAGATGTAACTACGAAGTTGAGCCTGCTTCTTCAGGAAGCGGAGCATTAGAAAAACTTGTTATTGAAGTTTGGACAACCGGAGCAGTTACACCACAAGAATCAATAGGGACAGCATCAGGAATGATGATTGCACACTTAAACGTATTACAAGAGTTAAGTACGCAAACATTTGAAGATGATGACTTTATGGTTGAACGTGAAGATGAAGAAAATTCACAAATCTTAGAAATGCAAATTGAAGATTTAGATTTATCAGTAAGAAGTTATAACTGTCTAAAACGTGCAGGTA
>SDWO01000125.1 GCA_004195325.1 Candidatus Izemoplasma acidinucleici
GTTATATATATTATACATAATATAAGAAAACCAATAATGGTTGAAAAAATAGCTGATAAAGCTGATAGGAATTATCGTGCAAGTGTCCTCAGTGTTGAATCACAACTTACAAGTATAGTTATTATTATTTTTGCACCTTTGCTAGGATTTGTGTTTGACCATTATGGATTCAACTATGTATTTATTGTTGTTGGACTGCTTAGTTTAATCATGTATAAAGCAACAAAAAAATAGAGTTTAGACTCTATTTTTTTATTTCTTTAATTACTTTTAGGATACTTTTTCTTGCCTCTGTAGGTAAAATATCTTGACTGAATAAGTGATCTATAAAATCTACTCTAGATTCAAGTCTTGATATGAATAGTTCTTTATATTTTTGATCTTTGAAATCTGGATTATAACCTTCAATATTTGTAAAGGAAATATCCTCAATACCATTTATAGTATGGAATTCTATATCTTTCTCAACAATACTCTCTATTAAACCAAGAGTTATTTTTGGTGTTATATTCTTATTTAAGAAGTATCCAGTATTGATAACATAACAATCAATACCGGTGTTCTTAAATAAATCCTTGAATTTAGTATAATCATTTTTAAGTGGGTATAGTCTGAATGGATTAGCATAAGGTTCAATAACTAGTCTATTCACAATAACTCCATGTTCTGCACTAGAACGTTTTGTTGCAAGTGTTGCTCCAAGAGTAGAACCTAATACACTTGAGTTCACTTTAATAATAGGTGGTAAGGAATCATCTTTCATGATCCAAAAGATTGCGTCAACCTTATTATCAAACTTGTAAGCTCTATGAGGTGTCCAAAACTTAGATTTTAGTGCTCTCCCATTTCCATTTCTGATATCTTCTGTAACTGGGACCACTAAACCATCGTTATCAATAGTAACTCCTACGTTTTGCATTGTTAATAGAAATTTATTTTCTTCACTACCTGTAGGATAGTCTTGTACTTTATCAAAATATGACGGCTCTAAACTAATACTTGATCCATCTTTATTGTTTATAATAAATGCATCATCATGAAGTACTGTAATATCATATTTACCATTATGTTTAGAATGAGTTATAGTTGATTTCCCACTACCTGAAAGGCCAAATACACCGGCGATATAAGTTTTAGTATCATCAAGATTGAATCTCTTTTGTCCACCATGACAAGCTGTATATCCATTTCTAGAAGCGATTGACCAAGCCATAGTTAATGTGGCTTTTTTATGTTCACCAAAGTAACGAAGACCTATTAGTGCAGCAACGTTATGTTGGTGATCAAATAAGCTTAATCCTTCAGTGAAATCAAGAGCTTGTTCATCTGGATCACTATAAAGGAAGATATCTCCTTCATTGATTTCATTCGAATTGTCATACATACGATTCATTTCATAATTTGGAGTTTGAAAATTAAGCATCCATGAGTATAAAGTATTCTCGTATCCTTCAGGTATTAATAAGTGAGCTTTTACCATGAAGTCTTCATGCAATCCAACATATGCAATTCCATGATACATTTTCTTTTTACGGGAATTATATATTACATCTCTAAGTACATCTGTATACTTAGTTATATTTGATTTGTTTACTAATTTTCGTGCTTTTGCTTGTCGACCAGTGATAATACCATCATTAAATATAAGAACTTTAGCATCATCTTGTAATCCAAGGTCTTTTGCTTTGTGAATTGGTAAATCTGAAACAATAGTTCCAGGGGCTTTTGATGCCAATTCATATGCGTGTGCTAGAGATGAAACTGTCTCTACATTATTTCTGTAATATGCAGTTTCAATTGTCGTTCTAACCTTATTATAAAGGTGCGAATTCTCTTGACCAATATCATTTCTTGTTAATTTCGATTTAGTTGACATGAGTATAAACCTTTATAAATTCGCAACAAGTGCACCAAGTGCAATTGAATAAAATTTACTTTCTGTTGAATCTGCTCTACTTGTTAATACAATAGGTTTTTTTGCTCCTGCAATAACACTTGCACTTTTCGCACTTGCCAAGAACATCATTGTCTTATAAAATATATTACCAGACTCAATTCTAGGCATTACTAGTATATCTACATTACCAGCAGCTTCATGTGTTATTCCTTTGTGTTTTGCAGCTTCTATATTAATAGCATTATCAATAGCGAATGGGCCAGCGACAATACAATCCTTGATTATGTTTTCTTGATTCATTATAATCAATTCTGCAGCATCGAGTGTAGCTTCCATTTTTGGATTGACCTTCTCAACAGCACCAATAATTCCTACATAAGGTTTTTCATTTCCTAATGCTTTTGCAATATAAACTGCATTTTCGATAATTTGTCTTTTCTCGTCAACTGTCGGTGCGATATTCATTGCTCCGTCGGTCATGAATATTAATTTGTGGTGCGTAGGAACTTCCATAACACTACAATGTGAGATTCTATTGTTAGTTCTTAGTCCAAACTCTTTATTCAATGCAGCTTTTAGAATGATAGAAGTATCAACCAAACCTTTCATTAGAAAATAAGATTCGTTTGAAGATACTAATTTAACAGCGATTAAACAAGCTTCAGTTTTGTCTGTTTCATTAATTATTTTGTAGTCCTCTGGGTTAAATGAATGATGTTTAAGTATTTCTACTATTTTTTCTTCATTACCAACAAGAATTCCATTAATAATATTTTCTTTTCTTGCCATCTCAACCGCTTCTAAAACATGTTCATCTGCAGCACAAGCTACAACAAGAGTTTTCGTTTCATTACTTTTTGCTTTTTCTACCAATTCTTTTATTGTTGTAATCATATCTTCACCTACTTATATTCTTTAAAATTTTCAATTTCTCGTAATACTCTTAATCCACCATAAGCTAATGCTTCCATTTCATCTTCACCGGGATATACAAGAACTTTACTGATAAATGAAACTCGTTCTTTTATGTTGTCAATAATCATTTTGTCATAAGCAAGTCCACCTGTAATAATGATTGCATCAACATCACCTTTTAAAACTGTAGCTCCTGCTCCAATTTCTTTTGCTATTTGGTAACACATTACTTCTAAGATGAATTTTGCGAAATCGTCACCTTCAGTAATACGTTTTTCAATTTCGAATCCATCATTGGTACCTAAGTATGCTACCATACCACCATTACCATAATTCATTCTTTTAATTTCCTTCAAAGTATATTTACCACTTAAAGCCATTTTGTATAAAGGTCCAATAGGAACTCCACCACTACGTTCTGGAGACATAGGTCCATCACCATCAAGCGCGTTATTAACATCAATAACTCTACCTTTTTGGTGCATTCCTACACTAATACCTCCACCTAAGTGAACAACGATTAAGTTCATATCTGTATAAGGTTTATTCAAATCTTTTATTGATTTTAAAGCAACCGCTTTTTGGTTCAGGGCATGAAATAAACTTTGACGTTTTATATCAGGCATTCCTGTGAAACGTGCTATATCATCCATTTCATCAACGGCAACTGGATCCACTATGAATGCAGGTTTGTTTATTGAATCACCAAGCTCTTTTGCAATGACACATCCTATATTAGATGCATGTTCTCCTCTAGGAGCTTCTTTAACATATTCGATCATTGCATCGTTTACTAAGTATGTTCCACCTTCTATAGGCTTAAGCATACCTCCTCGTCCAACAATAGCATCGAAAGATTCTAATTCAATGTTTTCCTCTTTCAAGGTATTTAAAACAGCATCTTTTCTAAACTCATATTGATCAAAAATAGTATCGAAAGAACTGATTTTATCTGTGTTATGTCTAATGCTTTTCTTGAATGTAAGTTCTTCGTTTTCATATACTGCAATTTTGGTAGATGTACTACCTGGGTTTATTGCTAAAATAGTGTATTTCATTGTTTCCTCCTACTGTAAAAAATTACGGATTTATTATAACATGGTAGCGTTTTCATGACAACAGTTATTTAATCTCTTTTTCAAACGGCTAATTTTAGACGTTTAAGGCATGAAAACCCTGATAAAAAACTAAAGGGGTCACATATGACCTTTTCTTATATATTATTTATATATATTATACTATAAACTACTAATTATAAAAAATCGCTGGTATTTGGAATTATATGGTAATTTATACGAAACTTAGTAAAATAGCAGTTAGTGCGGAGTGATGTGAATGATTTATATAGGATTAGGTATAATTGGGTTTGCAATGTTGTTTGTTGCTGATTATTGCGGGGTAAAAGATAAGGGCTTTTTAAAATATCTTTCTGCATTTTCAGGAACTTTTTTAATAACTAGTGCAAGCGTAATTATCTTAACTAGAGGTTACAACTATAATTTGTTAATTTCTTATCGATTAATCGCATTGGTTTTCATGTTGCTATCTTTTCTATTGATGATTTATAGCGTCGTCATTGAAGTTAGTAAAAACAATTCAGAAAAGAAACTTGTAACAACAGGAACATATGCATTAACAAGACATCCTGGTGTTCTTTGGTTTTTACTGTATTACGTTTTAGGATCTTTTGTCTTCGCAGACTACATGATCTTAATCGCAGGGATTGTTTGGACAGTTATGAATATCATTTATGTTGTGCTTCAAGAAAGAATAATATTTAATAAAATATTTGCCGATTATGAGGAATACAAAAAAACAACTCCAATGATTATCCCAACAATAAGTAGTATACAGAAATGTCTAAAAACGATTAATGGAGGAGAACATGAGAAACTTACGCGAAATGCTTAGAGATGAAGACTACGACGGAATTTGGAAATCGTATTTAGGATTCTTAGATTTAAGTCTTGATGAATTTATGGAAATTCAAGAAAGACTTCTTTTAGAACAAATCGATTTATTAAGTAAATCAAAATTAGGTAGAAAAATCTTAGGTAAAAAAACTCCTAAGACAATTGATGAATTCAGAAAATATGTACCATTAACTACATATGAGGATTATGCTGATACGTTACTAAATAAACGAGAAGAAGACTTACCTTCTAAACCAAAACACTGGGTTCAAACCACTTGGAAAGGTGGAGAACAACCTATAAAATTAGCGCCTTATAGTGAGGTAATGATTGAGGAACATACAAAAATGTTCTTAAGTACATTAATACTATCAACAAGTAAAAAAAGAGGACATTTCAATTTAAGAAACTTTGATAGATTCTTATATGGAATGGCTCCTATGCCATACTTAACAGGATACGCACCTTATATCTTAAAAGCAGAAATAGATTTTGAATATTTACCTTCGACAGATGAAGCAGAAAAACTAACTTTTAGAGAACGAAACAAAGTTGGATTCAACCAAGCAATGAAACATGGAGCGGATTTATTCTTCGGATTATCAAGTGTACTTGTAAAAATAGGTGAAGCCTATTCAGATAGTTCAAATAGTAAATCAAAATTACCGGTCCCTGGGAACTTCAAACAAGCAGTTAAAATGATGAGAGCTTGGTATAAAAAGAAAATTAAAAAACAACAATTACTTCCTAAAGATTTATTTGAGTTTAAGGGAATTGTATGTGGTGGTACAGATAGTGATACATATAAAGCTAAAATTGAACACTATTACGGAATCGCACCACTTGAAATATTTGGAGGGACTGAAAGTGCTGCAGTAGCTACTGAGACGTGGAGTAGAAACGGGTTAACATTCTTTCCAGATGTAAACTTTTTGGAATTCATTCCTAAAAGTGAGTTACTAAGAGAAGAAGAAGAAATGGAATATGAACCTTTAACTGTTCTATTTAATGAACTAGAAGAAGGCGAAACATACGAGCTAGTTATTACTAAATTACGTGGTGGAGCATTTGTAAGATATCGTATTGGTGATATCATGAAATGTGTATCATTGACAAATAAAGAAGACAAAATCAATTTACCACAAGTCAAGTATCTTGATAGAGTCCATAACATAATTGATTTATCTGGGTTTACACGTATCACCAAACAATTAATTGGAGATGCTTTAAAACTAGAAGAGATTAGTAGTAGTACATGGACTGCTTGCAAAGAAATAGGAGATAGCACCCCATATTTAAATCTTTATATCGAAAATAAAGATAGTTTAGAACAAGATGAATTATATTCTAGAATCAATAATAAAATGAAAGAGTTAGATCCTGATTACCGTGACGTTCACGAGATGTTAGGACATGATCCTTTGAAAATAACAGAGCTAGATGTTGGTACATTTGAAAAATTCAAAGAATCAAATGGAACTCAAATACCTCCAATTAATCCTACAAACGAAGAAATAAAAACATTATTGAGTTTTAGTTCAATATAATCTACTTAAAGAGAGGTGACTATTATGACATTGAATATCTTATTACTTATACCGCTTATTAGCGTGATTCTTTACGTGTTTATATTAGTTATTATCATTACATCAAATCAAACAAGATTATCAAAAGCCTTTAACTATTATATAGTCGCAATGATTATATGGAGTTTAGGGTCTTTTCTTATGAAAACGGGGATCGCACCTGGTCCGTTGTTCTTTAATAAATTTATATTACAACCAGCTTTCATATTCGTCCCAGTCTTCTTACTCCAGTTTAGTTATGTATTGATAAACAAAACGGGTAAAAAGACTTTCTTAAAATGGGCGTATCTATTTGGGTTCTTCCTAATCATTCTATCTTTTACAGGTTTAGTTGTAGAAGATGCTTGGGTTCTAGATGGAGACTTTGATTACAGACTTGGATATGGAGCTTACTTAGTAGCCGCAGTCTCCTTAATCGTTAGTATCGTGGCATTCGTTACAATGATCAAAGCGGTACAAAAAGATCAAGTTAATATGAAGAAAGTTCAGTTAGTTATATTCGGAGTTGGGATGGTTGTTGTTGGGGGAGCGTTAAACATATTTCCTTTCCTAGGAAAATACGCAATTGATATTATCTTTAACGGAATCAGTGCAATCCTAATTACCTATTCAATATACCGAAATAAATTCTTAGAACTAAACTTAGTTGTAAAACGAGGATTATACTTCAGTTTATATAACATATTATTATATGTCGTATACGCTACATTCATTATCTTTACGTATGAATTGATTCATACCAACTTTGATCAAGAGATATTTGTCACAGTTCTAATCATGTCACCATTGTTCTTACTCTTAGAACCAATTAGAAGAATGTTAGAAAAAGTATCTCAAAACATTTTCTACAGAGCGTCGACAGACAGACAAATAATCCTTAATGAATTCAGTTCAATCATCTCTTCATCATTTAGTTTAGAGAAAATAACTGAATCATTAATGTTTGCGATTAAACAAGGAATGGAATGTAAAGACGTTAGTATTCTACTTAAAAATACAAATAAATACATCTTACATGACACAACAATTCTAGAAATCAACTATAAAGGTTCAAGTATCTTGTTTGGACACCCCGTATTAACCTGGTTTAACGAGGGAAAAGAGATTTTACTGAAAACCGAGGTCGATAACCATATCCTATTTAAAAAGCTATGGGACAGCGAAAAAAGAGTGATTCAAAACATGAATACTGAACTGATTGCACCAGTTAAATATCTTGATGATATAATTGGCCTTGTAGTCATAAGTGAAAGAATAGATGAAACACCTTATACAGAACAAGAAGTTCAGTTCTTAAAAACAATTTTGAATAATGGATCGGCAATCATAGAAAATGCGAAACAACTTGATAACTTAAAACGCCAATCAATTACTGATGAATTAACAAAACTATCAAATCATCGATACTTCTATGAACAAGTTACTTCATATTTAAAAGAAGAATCACTTGAAACCGCAGGTATCGCAATTGTCGATATAGATCAATTTAAAATATATAATGATTTATACGGACATAGTGCTGGAGATAAAGCATTGAAAAGAATTGCTTCAATCATTGAAGAACATACACCTAAAGAAGCACTAATATCTAGATATGGTGGAGAAGAATTCGGGATTTACTATCCGAATTATGATAGATCACAAATGCTATCTTCAATTGAGGATATTAGAAAAGCAGTAGAGAATAAATTCTTGCTTTCTACAGAGATTAAAGAATTCTTAACTGTCTCGGTTGGAGCAGCTTTATATCAAGAACATGGTAATAACTTAGAGGATATTGTTAAGAAAGCATTTGATGCAGTCCTACATTGTAAACAATCAGGTAGAAACAAATCAATTGTCTACAGTGAAGATGAAGAACGTAAAGACAATGTTCAAAAAGATGTTCAAGATAAAATCAAAGAAGCATATTTATCTAGTACATATGCATTAGCGGCAACAATTGATGCGAAAGACCACTATACATTCGGTCATTCAAATAATGTTGCTGAATTAAGTGTCGCTTTGGCAAAAGAAATCGAAGTAATTGAAAAAGATATTGATACAATTAGAAACGCAGGTTTACTACACGATATTGGAAAAGTAGGAATCCCCGAATCAGTACTATTAAAAAGAGGATACTTAACAGACCAAGAGATGGAAATAATGCGTTCTCATGTTGTACAAAGTATAAACATAATCAAACACATTCCAAACCTAGTAGATACAATTCCTATTATCATAAGCCATCATGAACGTTTTGATGGAGGAGGATATCCTAGAGGAATCAGTGGCGATAACATCCCATTACTCGGTCGAGTAATCTGTATCGCAGATTCATTCGATGCAATGACAACTGATAGACCTTATCGTAAGGGATTATCATTAGATCAGGCGTTGTTTGAACTTAAGAAAAACTCTGGTTCACAATTTGATCCTATACTTGTTGGGAAATTCATCGACATGGTAAATAATGGTAAATTGGACTCACTAACATTAGAAAATAGACTATCGTTTTGATAGTCTTTTTTAATGTGACAACTTATCACAAATTGTAACTTGAAAATATAATTAACAGTGTTATAATTTGTAACGTGAGAAGGTGATGATATGTCAAAAGATGATTCTAAAAGGTACTTAATACTAAAGGATCCTCGTATTTTCAGAGGTTTATTTTTCTTAGCTTTACCAATAATGTTGAACAACCTTATTAAAACAATACACGATGTTATCGACATCATTTTTGTAGCTAGAGTAGTAGAAGATAGTGCATCTGGAGTTAGTGCGATATCGACAACATTCCCTGTCATGTTTACATTCATTTCACTAGGAATTGGACTAAGCATTGCTGGTACAGCTTTGATTTCTCAATGGGTTGGTTCAAATCAAATAGAACAAGCTAGAAAATACGCAACAAATTTAGTGTATCTATCAGTTATAACAGGATTGATTCTAACCGTAGTTGGATACTTTGGAGCACCTTATGTAATGCAACTTATGGGAGCAGAAGATTACCTGCTTGAAAAGAGTGTTGCCTACTTAAGAATTAGATCATTTGAATTAACATTCTTATTTATATTCTTTGCATATCAATCGATAAGGCAATCAACAGGAGATACAGTATCACCTGTTATATTTGGTGTCTTTACGGTAGTGTTAAATATCATTTTATCGCCAATCTTAATCATGGTTCTAGATATGGGTGTTGAAGGAGCAGCAATTGCTACATTAACTGCTCAGGCAGTAGTGGCACCATTCGTTGTTTATCGCTTATTTAGATCAAAATCAGGACTAACGATTTCTGTAAAACGATTCAAACTAGAAAAAAGAGTTTCAAGACCAATCATTCAAACAGGGATTCCAGCAGCATTTGGACAAGCAATTACGGCGATTGGATTCATTGTATTAACATCAGTATTAATTCATAAATTCAGTTATAAATATATAGATATTAGCACAGGATTGGAGCTTGTTAATAATGATGTTATCGGAGCCTTTAGTGTTGGTAACAGAATTAGTAGTTTAGCACTACATCCAGTAATGGCTATCGGTGGTGTATTATCTGCCTTTATCGGACAAAACATTGGAAACCTAAATGTAGAAAGAGCAAAAGAATCATTCCACAAAGGATTGATCTTATCACTTATAATTATGGCAATACTTAGCATGGTACTATTACCTTTACGTGGAACACTAGCTACAATCTTTTATGAAAGAGGAACAGATGTATTTGATTTGACGGTTAAGTATATGTTCTTCCTATTAATAGGGTTACCTTTGATGGCAATATTCCAAGCGTTCATTGGGGCATTCAATGGTACTGGCCATACCAAATATACATTCTGGGTTAGTATTATCAGACTATGGGGTCTTAGAATACCAGTTATTCTATTACTTGTATATGTAATAGATATGGGTCCAAGAGGAGTTTGGACAGGGATGTTAATCAGTAACTTTGTCATCGCATTCGTCGGATATTTCTTCTATAAAAAATTAGACTTTAAACCAAAAGTACAACTTGATATTTAATTGAGTTGTACTTTTTTTATTTGATGAAAAAATATCATACTTGTCTATTGAAAAGCGCTTACAAAAAATATATAATTAGGATGGACAAAAATCACTTTAAAAAGTGGTTGGAATCAAAATATTTTGTACTATTGGAGGAATTATGGAAAAAGTATTTATAGTATCTGCCAAAAGAACAGCAGTTGGAAGTTTTTTAGGTAGTTTAAGTTCAGTGCATCCAAGTGAGTTTGGAAGCGAAGTTATTAAGAATATGTTAGAAGAAACAAAACTAAATCCTAGCGTTATTGATGAAGTAATTGTAGGTAATATTTTACCTGCAGGTTTAGGACAAGGATTGGCAAGACAAATATCAATCAAAGCAGGAATTCCAAAAGAAGTCCCAGCATATGCTGTAAACATGGTTTGTGGAAGTGGTATGAAAACGATTATGAATGCCTATACTTCTATTAAAGCAGGACTACATAACGTTGTTATAGCTGGAGGAGCTGAAAGTATGAGTAAAGCACCATACTTAGTACCCGAGAGCACTCGTAATGGAATTAAAATGGGTGGGTTTAAAGCAATTGATCATATGATTTACGATGCTTTAACAGATGCATTTGATGGAACACATATGGGTATTACTGCAGAAAACATAGTAGACCAATACAATTTAACAAGAGAAGAACAAGATGAATTTGCTTTTAATTCTCAACAAAAAGCAATTCATTCAGTAGATAACGATGTCTTCAAAGAAGAAATCGTACCGATTCATGTAAAACTTAGAAGAAATGAATTCACTTTTGATAAAGATGAATATCCAAATAGAAAATCAACTTTAGAAAAATTATCTTCATTACGTCCAGCATTTAAAAAAGATGGTTCAGTTACTGCTGGAAATAGTAGTGGTATTAATGATGGTGCTAGTTTCATGATTGTTGTCAGTGAAAAAGCATTGAAAGAATATAATTTAACACCACTTGTTGAAATAGTTGGTATAGGACAAGGCGGAGTTGATCCTAAAACAATGGGATTAGGGCCAGTGCCTGCAATTAAATCAGTATTAAAACAAGCGAACTTAGAATTAAAAGATATAGAGTTATTCGAATTAAATGAAGCATTCGCAGCTCAAAGTTTAGGAGTTGTAAAACAGTTATCGACAGATCATTCTGTTACTGAAGAATGGATCAAAGAAAGAACAAACGTGAATGGTGGAGCTATTGCTATTGGGCATCCTGTTGGAGCTAGTGGGAATAGAATAACAACAACATTAATTCATCAATTAAAAAAACAAAAAGCAGCTTACGGGCTTGCTAGTTTATGTATCGGTGGCGGAATGGGTACGGCCATTATCGTTAAGAATGTGGAGGTAGCATAATGAGATTATCTGGTAAAATTGCAGTTGTTACAGGTGGTAGCAATGGTATAGGAAAAGAAATATGTGTAAGATTTAGTGAAGAAGGAGCAATTGTTATTGCTGCTGATATGGCACCATTATCATATGAACAGAAGAATGTATCTTATAAAGAATTAAACGTCGCTAGTAGCGATCAATGTAAAGAATTCTATAATGAAATCATTAAAGAGTATGGACAAATAGATATACTAGTAAACAACGCTGGTATCACAAGAGATTCAATGACAAGAAAAATGACGGATGAACAATGGGACCTAGTTATGAATGTTAACTTAAAAGGAGTCTTTAACTTAGTACGTCATATTGGTCCACAAATGGAAACAATTGGTGGAGGAAGTATCATTAATATAAGTAGTGTTGTTGGTGAGTTTGGAAATATTGGACAAGCAAACTATAGTGCAACAAAAGCTGGATTAATTGGACTGACTAAAACATGGGCAAAAGAATTCGCAAGAAAAGGTGTTCCTGTTAGAGTAAATGCTATATCTCCAGGTTACGTCATGACTGATATCTTAAAAACAGTACCGCAAGACTTACTAGATAAATTCAGCCAATTAACAATGTTGAAGCGTTTAGGACAACCAGTTGAAATCGCAAACTCAGCTTTATTCTTAGCGAGTGATGAAGCAAGTTACGTAACTGGACATACATTAAGTGTGAATGGTGGAATGAGATTATAAAGCAGTTATTTTACTGCTTTTTCTTTTTGTAGTATAATGAGGATGAGGTGATACTATGATTACAAAAGAATTTGTGTATAATAACGTACTTCCCTTGGTAAAAGAAAAGGGAAGACATATAGATTATTTACTGATAAAAAGTTTATTTGAGAATGTTGATGATGAACTTATAAAAGCATTGTTACAATATCAAAACAAAGATTTAGGATTTGGCCATGCGTTAGAACCTGATGCGCAGATGCCGAGTAGTAGTATCTTAGCTACGGATATTGCTATT
This sequence comes from Candidatus Izemoplasma acidinucleici, assembly GCA_004195325.1. GTDB lineage: Bacteria > Bacillota_I > Bacilli_A > Izemoplasmatales > Izemoplasmataceae > Izemoplasma > Izemoplasma acidinucleici. Next base: position 12,673 of record SDWO01000125.1, read on the forward strand.
GAAATCCTAAATCAAATAAAAGACAAAACAAAGATCGAACCAATCATCAAAGATATTACTATCTATTTAGAATCACAATATGATTCTATAAAAGATGGATTCAGATTAGTCACAAAAGAAGTAAATGATTTTCCCCATGCGGTTTGGTGGAATTATGATAAAGATGATACCAACTTCCCATATGGTAATCCAGATGCAGAGGTAATAGGCTTTCTATTTAAACATCGTAAATATATCACAAATATTGACATCAATAAGCAAATCAATAATATTATAAAACACATCCTTAGTGATGACTTCTTAGAAGCTGATGATCATAATGCATTCAGTGCATTAAGATTTCACTCATGTGTTGATAAAGATGTAAAGAACCTTATCCATGAACGTCTTCACGTTGTCATTGATCATTTAATAATTAGAGATAAAGACAAATGGGATGAATATGGGGTTGAACCGTATAAAATATATTTAATGGATCAACATTACACTGAGGACCATACTCCGTTACTTAAAAAGAATTTAGATTTAGTTAAAGCATCTATAGAATCTCTAAATGTATTTCCAAATTGGAAATGGCACCAATACGATGATGTATTTGAGAAGAAAGTAAAATTCGAATGGATGGGTTATATTTACTTCGAGAAAATCAAAGCATTACGTTTAAACAGATTAATTTAAGAGACAATTTGTCTCTTTTTTTTGAGTAAAAATAGTATTCTATCGGTATTATCTTTTTGAGGTGATACAAATGAAAAGAATGATAATATTAATAGTCTTTATGATGATGACTATTGGATTGAATGATGTACAGGGTACATTATTAAGCAGTAAACTACCTGGAGGTAAAAACTACTTAGATGAAGATAATTTTGTATTTACAAATGATTCTATAATAAGTATTGATTCAATAAAGGTAAAACCATTCACCGAGTATACAATCTCGTTACCATCTTCACATTTGCTTGAAGAGGTAGTATTAAACATTTTTGGTGATACTGATTATTTTAGTGGACTAGTTCGTGAAGCAGATTGTACACTCACAGATGTAAATTCATTCTGTACGTTTACAACAGCGAATGATGACTATCTAACAATTGAGTTGTATAGTGAGATGTTTGGACTATACTATACTTATTACAAATTTGATCTCTTCATGTTGGAAGAAGGGAATGTTGTGACTGAGTATGAGGTGTATATACCTCCACTACTTGATACAAACAGTCCTGAATTCGCAAATACGGGAGCTTATATTACAACATATAATGATTCAACCAGCATAGAAAACATCGTAAGCAATCACGTTACTGCTTTAGATGATATTGATGGAGACATTAGTGATCTAGTTATTATTAAAGAAGATAACTATACTTTGAATACTGGGATAGTCGGTGAATACAGTGTTCTATTAGAAATAGAAGACAACAATCATAATATAGCGACATTTGATTTACTTGTTATTGTAAAAGATGAGATTCCTCCAGTTATAACTGGACCGAGTAGTATTGATGTTAATGTAAATAATATTCCTCTTCTCGAAGATGTTATTTCTGAATTTTCTATAACTGATGAGTATGACGGTCCACTTATGTATACAGTGACTGAAGATAATTACTCAAATCAAACTAGTACAGGAGACTATAATGTATCTATAGAAACGACCGATAGTTCTAACAATAAGGCTATATTTAGTTTTTCAATTGCTATTGAGGATATAGATGTACCAAGTCTAATTTCCTCGTCAATATTTGAATATTCTGTAGAGAATACATCATCAACAACGGAAATCATTAACCTACTAGAGACAGAAGACAATTACTCTGAACAAGTATTAATAAATATTGTTAATGATCAATACAATCCGAACAGGAGTGTTGTAGGTACCTATTTTATTGACATTGAGCTATTAGATGAATCTAATAATGTGGCTAGTTATACATTGACGATTAATGTTGTTGATAGCATTCCACCAACGTTATCAGGTCCAAGTACTCTTCAGTATGGGTATCAACATGAAGTGGCTATAGAATCAATAATTGAGATGCTAGAAGTAAGTGATAATGTATCTATTATCGATATAAGTGATGTCTATGTTATCTCTAATGAACTTAGTAATAAAGTAACAAAGACAGGAGAATTTAATATTGTCTTTGGTGTATTAGATGAGTCAGGATTAGAGACTACTTTCACTGTTAAAATTATCCTTGTTGATGATCAACTTCCGATCATTTTCGTAGATGATTATATTGTAAAAATAAATCAAAATGTTACTTTTACTCATCAAGATGCATTGAAGTTATTAAGACATTCCAATCAATTAACAGATGAAGATTATGAAGTCAAAACATTAATCAACGAATATGAGGGGAATGAACATATTCCTGGTATGTATCTATATCAAGTTCAGTTTAAAGATTTAAATGGGAATATCATTGTGAAAGACTTTGTTATAGAAGTATTAGACGAAAAAGAAAACTACACTTCTTTAATCACTTCTGGAGTAGTTATTGTAGTTGTTGTCATAGGCGTCTTTATAAAGAAGAGAAAATAAAAACGTATACATTAGCCTTTCAATTGAAAAGTGAACCAATATATATTATATTGATGTTGAAAGTGGTGATGAAATGATACTAGAATATTTAGTTAGTTTTATACCGATACTTGTTCCATTTGTTTTACTAGTAATTTTTAGAATGAGTGCGAAGAGTGGTATGTCTATTAGTATGTTATTGATTATAATTGGTGGGTATTTCCTATGGGGAATTACATTTGATGTAATTACTGGATCTGTATTTATAGGTCTACATAAAACCATTACAATACTACTAATATTGTTTGGTGCACTTACGTTAGTAAATACACTAAATAATACAAAAGCAATTAAAAGAATAAACGAAGGTTTTATGAGTATTACACAAGATAAAAGATTGTTAAGTGTTATTGTTGTGTTCTTATTTGGAGGACTTATTGAAGGAGCAAGTGGATTTGGAACGCCTGCGACTATCACAGGACCATTACTTGTTTCGATAGGATTTAATCCCTTTGTAGGAGCAGTGTTAGCATTGATTGGAGATAGTACTGCAGTATCATTTGGTGCAGTTGGGACTCCATTAATAGTAGGGTTACAAGGAACCGGAGCATCATTCAGTGCAGTTGCAAATGCGATTACGATGATTGATTTGTTTAGTGGATTATTTGTTCCATTAATGATAAGTGTTATGTATATCATTGTTTCTAATCAGAAAAACAAATTACGTTCTATAAAAGAAGTAGTTCCATGGACGTTATATGTAGGATTCCTATATGTAGTATTTGCATTCATTAGTTCGCGGTTAATTGGATTTGAATTTGTTAGTATAATAACCCCGATAATTACAATTATGATCGTGTCTTATACAACGATGAAGGGGTTCTTAGTTCCTCATTATGAACCGGTAGTAAAAGAGGATAATAAATCATCATTAGTTAAAGCTTGGAGTCCGTATATCGTTGTTGTAATTCTTCTTATTTTATCAAGAATTGTTACACCAATCGAAGAGTTCTTAGTCAATCTAGATTTCCTAAGTATCAAAAATGTATTAGGGACTGGGTTATCAAGTTCATTTAGTATATTTTACTCTCCAGGATTTATATTAATTATTGCTGCTGTATTTGCATCGTTCTACCAAACAGGGAAATTAGATGCTGTATTAAAAGCAATGAAAGATACAAAAGGAGTTTTAATAGGAGCTACATTAGCTCTAGTACCAACATTAATCATGGTTACTATATTTACAAGTTCGGGAATGAATGTGAATGATCTTGTTAGTATGCCGCAATACATCGCATCAGGTATGAGTAATGTATTTGGCGAGTTTTGGAGTTTCGGGAGTACATATTTAGGAATGATTGGTAGTTTCATTAGCGGTAGTGCAACGGTATCAAACTTAACGTTTGCACCAATCCAGGTTGAAATTGCATCAACAGTTGGTCTTAGTGTTACTGTTATTCTTGCTTCACAAGTATTAGGAGCAGCAATTGGGAATATGATTTGTGTTCATAATGTTGTTGCCGCTAGTTATGTAGTTGGGCTAGAAAACCAAGAAGGTTCCATCATCAAAAAAACGATTTTAACTGCATTAATATACAGTACAATCGTGACAATTATTACTACAATCATAGTTCTATTATTTTAAGGCCGATTTTCGGCCTTTTTTATTGACTAAATTTTAAAAGAAACGTATAATGATTAGGTAATACCTAACAAAAGGAGGAATGACATGGATAAAGAACAATTAAGATTGTCCTTAAACAAGTTTTTAAAGATGTATTTTAATGCTTGTAGAGAAGTATATAAAGAGATAAATTTCGATAGAATAACAAAAATTCAGTTTAGATATTTGAAAGCAATTAGAAAATTTGAGAAAACGACATTAACCGAGCTTGCTGACACATTTAACATCTCAAAACCTTCAATGAATGAGGTTATTGTTAAGTTTGAAAAAAGCGGATTAATTGATAGAGAAAAAAGCACTGAAGATAAAAGAATCACTGTCATATCTTTGACAGAAGTTGGAAATACATTAGCAACAACAAACTTACTAGAAAGTCAAAGAGCAGTGAATAAGATTAATGAAGCGTTAACAGAAGAGGAAATGACATTACTTAAAAATATTTTTGACAGGTTTGAGGTGGATGACGAATGATTTTTGGTAAAGCGATAAACAAATACTATTTAAAAAACTGGTACCTGTTTTTACTAGGTATCATAGCATTAATTGCAATTGATTACTTTCAATTAGAAATCCCAAGATACATTGGTAAACTATTTGATGGGTTAGACGAAGGAACTATGGACAAACAAGGAATCATTGATATTATTCTAATAATTATGAGTTTCACTGCCGTCATGGTAGTAGGTCGTTTTGTTTGGAGAATCACTATTTTTGGTGCCTCACGAAAATTTGATTATGGTCTACGTAACGACATGTTTGAACATGCAGAGGATTTATCAGCTAGTTTTTATCAAGAAAATAAAACTGGTGGATTAATGGCGTATTTTACAAATGATTTAGAAGCAGTAAGAAGAGCAGTTGGACCTGGGATGATAATGTTTGTTGATGCAACATTCTTAGGTATTCTAGCAGTAATCAGAATGTTACAAGTAAACGTGGAACTTGCAGTGTTTAGTGCAGTTCCTTTAACACTAATCACAGTAATAGGTGGAGTGCTGGGAAGTAAAATGCGTAAGAAATTTAAGGAAGCTCAGAAAGCATTTGAAGATATGAGTGACTTTGTAAATGAAAATTTAAGTGGTATTGGAGTTGTTAAAGCATTCGTAAAAGAAAAAATAGAACGTTTAGAATTCTCGAAATATAACAATAATACAAAACAAAAGAATATAGAATATGTAAGATTAAACACTATACTTCAAATCTCTGTAAGATTCATAATTGGTGCGATAATCGTACTTATTATTGGCTATGGTGGATTAATTGTCCAAAGAGGAGATATTACTGGTGGAGAATTAGTATATTTCTTTAGTTTATTTGGTGCGCTTGTTTGGCCAATGATGGCAATTGCAATGATTGTTGGGATTAGAGCTAATGGGAAAGCATCTCTTGAACGTATTCAAAGAATTCTTGATGAAAAAGTAGATGTTTTTGATAAAGAAGGTATTGTACCTTTAGATGATATCAAAGGATCAATTGAATTTAGAAACCTTACCTTTAGATATTCTGATGCAAATGATGATGTCTTACATGATGTGAGTTTCAAGATAGAAGCAGGAAGCACTGTTGGTATCCTAGGTAGAACCGGTAGTGGTAAGACAAGTATTATGGACTTACTTCTAAGAATATATAATGTGAATGAAAAATCACTTTATATTGATGGTGTCGACATAATGGATATTCCAATCAAACAAGTAAGAGATAATATCGGATATGTACCGCAAGATGGATTCTTATTTAGTGATACAATTAGTAATAATATTTCTCTTAGTTATAAAAGTAATAGTGATTTACTTGAAGATGTTCATAAAGCAGCCATGTTTAGTGATGTCCATGATAATATTATTGAGTTCCCTCATGGATATGACACTATAATTGGTGAAAGAGGAGTAACACTAAGTGGTGGACAACGTCAACGTATTAGTATAGCTCGTGCTTTAATTAAGAACCCTCCAATCATGATTTTGGATGATAGTGTTAGTGCAGTAGATACAAACACAGAAGAAACAATTTTACAAAATCTAAAAGAACTAAGAGGCGATAAAACAACCGTAATTATCGCACATAGAATTAGTACAATAAAAAATGCAGATCAAATTATTATTGTTGATGAAGGTAGAGTTATTGATGTTGGTACTCACCAAGAATTATTCAGTCGCTGCGCATTCTACAAAGATATGGTAGAACGCCAAAAACTTGAAGACGAAATCGAGGTGATATAATGTACGATGAAAACGTGGATAAAAGACTTAACTCTATGAAAGATGGAGACATCTATAAAAGACTTTTACATTATGCAAAACCTTTTAAGAAAGAATTTATGATAATCTTTGGTTTAATTTTAGCAACTGTATTCGCAATTGTTTTAGAACCTGTGTTTATTGGTCGAGTTTTAGACCTTATAAAAGAAGATGATATTGAAAGCAATAGTCTTCTTAATATTGTTTTAATCCTTTCTGGGATTCTTGTTGTAACAAAAGTTATTGATTACCTAATTACTATAAGGTTACAGAAATTAGGACAATCAATCATATACAATATCCGTGATGAAATCTTTACACATTTAGAACATCATGATATTGCATATCTAAATTCAACACCAACTGGAGCATTCGTAACAAGAGTTACAAATGATACAAATACATTAAATGAAGCATATACATCAGTAGTTGCCAATGTGGTTAGAAGTTTAATTTTATTTGTTGCTATTATTACAGTAATGCTTGTAATAAACGCTCAACTGACGTTTTATGTAATTCTAACACTACCAGTAATTATTGTATTAACGTTCTTCTTTAGAATTGCTTCTAGAAAAGCATACAGAAAAGTTAGAGCAAATATATCAAAAGTAAATGCATTTTTAGCTGAACATCTAAGTGGTATGAAAATTATTCAAATTTTCAATCAAGAGCAACGAAAAGCAGCTGAATTTGATAAAAGAAACAAGAAACTTAAATATTCTTATTATAGACAGATATTAACATTTGGGATCTTTAGACCTACAATGTACTTTGTATATATAATCGCAACAATCATCGTATTTTATTTCGGTGGTATAAGTGTTATTGAAGGAGCGTTTACTTCAGGAATGTTATTAACGTTCTATATCTTTACAGGACGTTTATTCGAACCAATCAATCAACTTGCTGAATCTTATAACGTAATCCAAAGTGCCTTTGCATCTAGTGAAAGAATCTTTGGGATATTAGATACCCACCCACAAGTTCTAGATGATGAAAACAGCATAGAACTAGATAATATTAGAGGTGAAATAGAATTCAAGAACGTTTGGTTTAAATATGTTGAAGATGTATGGGTTCTAAAAGGAGTATCATTCCATGTTAATCCTAAAGATAGTGTTGCCTTTGTAGGTGCTACTGGTTCAGGGAAAACAACAATTTTATCTCTTATAACTAGAAACTATGATATCCAACAAGGACAAATTCTAATAGATGGAATAGATATCAGAAGAATCAAAATGTCTTCATTAAGAAGTTATGTTGGACAAATGCTTCAAGATGTCTTCATGTTTAGTGGAACTATTGAATCTAATATTAAATTAAGAAGTGATGATGTTACACAAGAAGAAATGGAACAAGCTTGTGATTATGTTAATGCTAGTTACTTCATAAACAAACTAGAAAACGGGTTCAAAGAACAAGTTCGCGAACGTGGAAACAACTTTAGTTCAGGGCAAAGACAATTATTAAGTTTTGCCAGAACATTGGTTCATAAACCTAAAGTTATGATTCTAGATGAAGCTACTGCTAATATAGATACAGAAACTGAACAAATTATCCAGGATTCATTAGAGAAGATGATGACAATTGGTACAATGCTAATCGTTGCGCATAGATTGTCTACTATTCAACATGTAGATAATATTATAGTACTTAGCAAAGGTGAAATCATAGAACAAGGAAATCACCAAGAACTACTTAAAAACAAAGGTCATTATTTCAATCTTTACAAAATACAATATCAAGAAAAATAAGGTGTCAATGACACCTTTTTTTTTTAACTTTTAAATGATATAATATTTGAGAGGTGATAGTATGAGAGAATATGCCAATTTACCTGCGAACTTCAATAGTCGATTAAGTGCATTCTTTTTAGACTTAGGGATTGTTGCTCTTGCATTTCTAATAAATGTATTTATGCAATACAACTATTACTACAAAATAGGGATTATCTTATTTGTTTGGTTGATGGTTAATATCATTCCTTCTATATTTAAAAAAGGACAAACATTAGGTAAAATAAATGCTTCAATAAAAACAGTAGATTTAGAGAATAACAATATCTCTTTTTTAATATCAAGTCTTAGGAGCTTATTTATATTGGTTCTTGGATTTTTCAGTGCAGGGGTATATTTTTTAATTAGTCTTTATGTTAGTGAAAGTAGAATGGATAAACGTTCTATACATGATTTAATATTTAAAACCAAAGTTGTTAGAACAAAAGTCTTTGTCGAACTTACGGAGTGATATTATGGAAAAAAACAACAAGCAAAAAGTGAAATCAAGTTGGAGATTAGTCATCGTACTATCAATCTTCTTTTTTGCTGTAGTCCTAATTCAAGACGTAGTTAGAGAGTCTTTGTTGGTTCATTCAGAATTAAAAGCATTTAGTAATAACCTTAAAGATGAAATTGAAGATTCTGTACAAGAAAAAGTAGAATTAAGGATTTATGATATTGAATCTTTTATTGAGCAATCTCAATCACAACAACAACAACATTTATTTTCTACAATAAACAGCGTCCATGCTGCATTGAATAAATCTTCTGAATTGCTAAGTACAGAAACAGATCCTATTTTAAGAGACGAACTCATAGCAACAACTGCAAGTTATGCAACAGATGATATATTACATGAATACTATTTGATTGATACTGATGGGATAATGTATTTTGATGGAAAATTACTATCAGAAGTATCAATTGATATTAGTTCAATTACAGATGTATTGAATAGTAATTATTATCAAACATTAATCACTAACATCTTAGCAAGTCCAGAGCAAAAAGGGACAGTGAATGCATATATCCTAGAAGGATCTTTAGTTACAGAATTTAAAATTGTTGGATACTTGATTGAAGGTACTGATTATATAGTTCTTACTCAAGGGGCCTCAGAAGACTTTTTGGAAAATCAAGTATCAAATTATTTTTCTCGTTTTGGGCAACTTTATCAGGATGCTGACAATGAAATACTAGTATTTCGTTCAAGCGGGGAAATCATCTTTCATAATAATGAAGACAACATCGGAGAAAACATTAACACAATATTCGCTTCTGAATCATTACAACAAAATGTATTAGAAGCAATTGAGATATCTACAGTTGGTTTCTTAATTGAAGATGTAGCAAGTATCAGTATAGATATAAGTGACATTGGCTACTATGAATACATCACAGAAGCTGATTTAGGAATATATATTATTGAGAACACAGATGGATACAACGTTTTACTTGATGAATTTGGCAGTAACAATATGGCGAAAGTGATTATGATACTAGTACCTGTATATATCGTATTAACATTATTGCTTCTTGTTATTGTAAGAAAAATTTTAAAGAATATTAAACTAAGCGAACAAGTATTTAAAGAAGAAGAAGAATTATATAAAACACTTGCCAATAACACTGATAATTTTATTATAATTACTAATAAACAAGGTGATATTAGATACTTGAATGACCTTGCTAGAATTACCATATATGATGATGTCAAAGAGGAACCGATTAATTTAGACCAATTAATGGTCGAAGAAGATGGGTTCAAAGTGTTAATTGGTATTGAGAATAATCATTACATAAAGTATACAGTTCTACCTATTAACTACAATTCACAGGAAAGTGATTTATATATCATTAATGATGTTACTGAGAAGGTTAAAAAGGAACGAGAATTAGAAGCATTAACGCTTCAAGATGATTTAACAAAACTTGGTAATAGACGACAAATGATTAAAGATTATACAGAATATGTTTTACCACAAATACAAGACGGGAATAAAGGATTTATTGTTATGATGGATTTAGATAACTTTAAATCAGCAAACGATAGTTTTGGTCATGGATTTGGAGATGAAGTGTTAATAACTATTTCTAATATATTCCATGAAGTAATATCCACAAACTTGAAAGTTTATCGTGTTGGTGGTGACGAGTTTGCTGTGTTGGCAACAAACACAACACAAAATACATTACTCTCTATTCTAAGGAAGCTAAGAAACAAAATAAGCAACCATAAATATCGTCATGATATTGATATTAGTTTCAGTGGTGGATTGGTAGAAATCAGTATTAAAAATGCCAAACGCAGATTGAGCGATTATTATGAACAAGCAGATGATTTATTATATATCGCAAAAAAAGAAGGTAAAGGTATAACTAAGATTTAGAAAGCACTCAAAATGAGTGCTTTTTTTCTGCTATTTTGTTATAATGTATTTGGTGATATAATGAATCCATTTACAATGAAACTAAGAAGAAAAACAAATTACTTTGAAGGATATTATGTTAGGGTTATAGATCAAAATAAGTCTTTTAATAAAGCCTTTATTTTTGGAATGACATCGAACAAAAAAGATCCTCATGCATTTATGCAGTTAGTTGATGGAGACAACCATTCAACAAAATATTATAGATTTGATTTGGATGATTTTAATTATGATCAAAACTCAATATCTATGCCAGGTATAAGACTTACAAGCACAAGTATTTCTATTGAATTAGATGACTTCTCAATTAAAGGTGAGTTTACAAACATCGTTGGATTGCAAAAGAGACATGGTAGCAACAGTGCTATGAGTTTTTTACATATTTTACCAATGAAAACATATCAAGAAATCGTAATTATGGACTCTGTTTTTACGGGTTCATATATTATAGATAGTAAGACAACGAGTTTAAACGGTACAACATATATTGAAAAAACATATGGTTATCATTTTCCAAGAAATTGGATCTGGATTCAATCAAGTACATTTGATAAAGATGTTCTCCTTTCTTGTAGTATTGGAGAAGCAAAAATGATAGGGATCCCATTCAAAGGGTATGTTATTAGTTTGATATACAAAGGTGAACAATACCGCTTCGCAACATATTTAAAAGATAAAATTATTGTAAAACAAGAACCTGGAAAAGTAGAAATTATAGCATCAAACAAGAAAACCAGACTTGCTATAAAGGCGATTTCTAGCAAACCAATTACTTTGGTTGGACCGGGACTAAAAAGTGAAATGATAATGGACGTCTTTGAAAGTATCACATCAAATGTGGAAATAGAGTTAACAAATAATAGTAATAAAACAATAGTTAAATCGATTGGAACACATGTTGGAATGGAGAATATGTATGAAAACTAAAGTTTGCATTATCGGTATGGGACCATCAGGATTAATGGCAGCGAATACTTTAAAAGAATTAGGAATCTCATTCACAGTTATTGATAAAAACCCAATACCAGGAAAAAAACTACTATTAACAGGTGGCGGAAGATGCAATGTAACAAACAATCTTTCAAAGCGTGAATTTATGGAATCTTTAACAGTTAATAAAAGGTTCTTGTATAGCACTTTAAGTGCTTTTTCAACTATCGAAATAATCAACTTCTTTAAGAGTAAGGGTGTGGAATTACAACTTGATAAAGACTTTAAATACTTTCCTAAAACCAATCGAAGTAAAGATATTCTGGATGCTTTATTAGTTGACATTAGAGAAGATTTACTCTTAAACGAAACAGTTTATTCTGTAAAGAAAAATGGGTTGTTTCAGATAAAAACAACAAACCAATCTATCGAAGCGGACTATGTTATCGTAGCAACAGGTAGTGCTAGTTATCCTAAAACAGGTAGTGATGGATTTGGTCTTAAGATAGCTAAGTCTTTTGGTATTAACACAATTCCTTTTTATCCAGCTGAGACTAGTGTTTACTCTTCTTTTGTCAAAGAGAATAGGGAATCACTTCAAGGAGTTAGTATAAAAAATAGTATTATAAGAATTAAAGATACAAAAAAATCGTTCACCGGAGATATTGGATTTACTCATTTTGGTGTAAGTGGACCAGGGATTCAACATTTGAGTGAAGAGATTTATCATAACCTAAACACACATAATGTAATTACGGTATCTCTTACAGAATTGAAAGAAACTGATATCATAGATCTATTTGACGAGGCAAAAGATACTGGTAAATCAATACTGAGAGTACTTGAACAATGTACAATTAATCGAGTGGCAAAGTTTATAGTTGAACACTTCAGAATTGAGAACACAAAAGTCAAAGCAACTAGTAAAAAAACAATTAACAAGTTAATTGAGTATCTGCTTAGATTTGAAGTTAGTATCGATAAAGTAGAGGCAAAAGAAAACGCATTTGTTAATGGTGGAGGAATAGATACATTAGAATTGAATCCAAAGTCATTTGAATCAAAAAAAGTGACTGGACTGTTCTTTATTGGAGAAACAGTAGATGTACACGGGCCAATTGGTGGATTTAATATAACAATAGCTACATCAATGGGTCATCAATCTGCATCTGAGATTAATAATCAAATTAATAAGAAACAAAAGCATTAACCTTTGAATTGAAGGGATTGTCAATCATAATATAGGTAAGAATCATAGTTATAAAAATGAAATTCAAATAAAACAAGAGGTGAATAATATGAATGTAACACTCAGCAATAATACCGTTATTCCAGCTATTGGGTTGGGAACATGGAAAAGCAGTAGTGAGGATGCTTATAACGCAGTTTTAAATGCTTTAGAAGCAGGATATAGACACATAGATACTGCAATGATTTATGGAAATGAAGAAGCAATAGGGAAAGCAATTAAAGATTCAAAGATACCAAGAGAGCAATTATTTGTAACTACTAAGCTATGGAATACAGATCAAGGATATGAAACTGCTTTAAAAGCATTTGACTTATCACTTTCAAAATTAGGACTTGAATATGTTGATCTATATTTAATTCATTGGTTTAAAGGGTATGAAAAACAAATGGCTTCTTGGAAAGCACTAGAAACGATTTACAAATCAGGGAAAGCAAAATCAATTGGTGTCAGTAATCACAATGTTCATCATATCGAAAATATATTAAAGAACTGTGAAATCAAACCAATGGTAAACCAAGTAGAAACTCACATCACATTACAAAATGTATTCCTCCATGAATTCTGTGAAAGCAATGGGATAGTTCTTGAAGCTTACGCTCCATTAATGAGTTGGATGATCCCGGATTTATTAAAGAATGAAACGATGATTACTCTAGCTGAAAAACATGATAAAACTGTACCTCAAATCGCTTTAAGATGGTTAAATCAAAGAGGGATAGTGGCAATACCAAAAAGTGTAAATAAAGACCGTATCGCACAAAATATAGATTTATTCGACTTTGAATTATCTAAAGAAGATATGGACTTGCTATTCACCTTAAATACAGGTAAAAAGCTATTCACAGATATGGATAACGTTCCTTATTAATGATTAGGTTTGGAATTGTAGGTGCTGGAGGAATAGCACATAAATTTGCTAGAGACATAAAATTATCAGATAATGCATCACTTGTAGCAATTGCCTCAAGAACATTAGGAAAAGCACAAGTATTTCAAAAAGAACATAATATAGAACATGCATTTGGATCTTATAAGGAATTGGCAGAAAGTGGATTAATCGATGCTGTTTATATAGCTACACCACATAGTCATCATTTAGAACATTCAACTATTTTTCTACATAAAAAAATTCATGTTCTATGTGAGAAACCAATCACAGTTAATAAACATGAACTAGAACAAATGATTGCAATAGCTGAGGACAATAACGTATTACTTATGGAAGCAATGTGGAGTAGGTTTTTACCTAGTTTACAACATATAGAACAATACCTTTCAAACAATCAAGACTTCACACAAATCGAATTAAACTTCGGGTACCAGCTTGATAAAAGCTATAGTAAAGAAGGCCGACTATTAAATCCAAACTTAGCTGGAGGAGCCACTTTAGATTTAGGGGTGTATCCGGTTAGTATAATGAAGTTTCTTACTTCAAAAGAAATAAAAACCATACATGCAATCGGACAGAAGAATGATGATCAGATTGATATGGACATGAAAGTTGATATTGAATTTACTGATGGAAGTAAGGCACTCTTACATTCTAGTATGTTAGAAAACTTAGATTATAGAAGTTATATTAAGTATGACGATAAAGTATTGACTATTTTTAATACACATCATAGTCAAAGTTATAGTGTTGATAATCAAGTATTTGATTATCCATGTATTGGGGAAGGATTTGTTCATCAAATCAATGCCTTTACAAATACACTAGATAATAACCTTACAGAAAACAATGTTATGACACATCATGCAATGTTAGAAGTAATGGAGTTATTAGATGAAATCAGAAGACAAATTGATGTTAAGTACCCATTTGAATAAAAAAAAGAGAACAAATGTTCTCTTTTTTAGTACCCAATACTCTTTAAACTGTTTTTTAATATTATAGCTGATTTCTTTAATTTATGCTCTTCATCTATTGATAAAGATAATTTAATAGGATGATGTACTCCATCTCTATTTAGTACAGCCGGTAATCCGATATATACATCTGACTCACAAGAATATAACCCATCGTTTAGTACACTGATTGGCATTATTCTATTCTCATTATTTAGGATTGCCGATGTGATTCTTACAAGTGCCATACCAATTCCGTAATACGTTGCCTTCTTACGTTTGATAATTTCTTGAGCTGCATCACGAACTTTAAGATATATTTTATCTAAATCTTCAAAGTTAATTTCGTCCATAGTATTAATAACATCTACAATTGGCTTAGCACCGATATGTGAATTAGACCAACTTACAAATTCGCTATCTCCATGTTCTCCTAAGATATAAGCATGTATGTTTCTTGAATCAATATTAATCATTTTTGAAATTTCATAACGTAGACGTGCTGTATCAAGAGAAGTACCACTACCGATTACACGGCTAGTTGGTAATCCAGATTCTTTCCAAGCAACATATGCTAATACATCAACAGGGTTAGAAGCAACAACAATGATTCCATCAAATCCACTTTTCATAATATTATTCACAACGATTTTCATTATTTTAGCGTTTCTATTTAATAACTCTATTCTAGTTTCGCCTTCTTTTTGATTAACTCCAGCTGTGATTACAACAATAGATGCATCTGTACATTCACTGTAGTTCCCTGCTCTTATCGTCATTTTTCTTGGTGCAAATGCTAATCCATGATTCAAATCCATTGCTTCCCCAACAGCTTTTTCATGATCTAAATCGATTAAAACAAGATCTTCAACAGCTCCTTGATTAACAAGGGCATATGCATAAGACATTCCTACAAATCCGGTTCCTACAATAACAACTTTACTTTTTTCCATGTTTGCTCACCTCACTTGTAGTATAGCACTATCTAAATCATATGATAAACGATATGATTATGATACCGTTTTTATGATATAATCATATTGAGGTGGAACTATGAAAAAATTAGATAAGTTGTTCATCTATTCTCTAATTGGTGGTGTTGTATTAACGCTATTGATTATTTTTATGCCTAATTCAATAAACAATTATTATCCGAATCCTGAGATTTATGATACTGGATTTAATTACTATTTATGGAAGTTTAGAGCGATAGATCAATCTATAGTAGCACGTGTTACAGCTTGGGTTTTCTTCTTAGCACATTTTATTACGGTTGTTGTACTAATGAAGAAATTAAAAGAGAATCAAAATGAAAAAACAGAAGGATATTCGAAATATAATGTGTACTTATTATTAGCGAATGTATTCTTTATAGTATTACATTATGTTCATACATGGTTATGGTATGATGCTTTAGCTCAAGATACTCCGGTATGGAGTAGCCAAGGTAGTGTTATTATTATGCTTGTTCTCATTCTTATTATAGAGAATAGAAGAAGAGGATTATTCTTTGGGAAGAAAGTAGTTCTGCCAAAAGAAGCAACTAGGAAAGTTATGAAGCATCATGGGATTTATATAGCTTTAGCTACTGTATTTACATTTTGGTATCATCCAATGGAAAGTACTCCATGGCATTTATTTGGATTCTTTTACATGTATTTACTGTTTATCCAAATGTCATTTAGTAGAACTAAAATCCATCAAAATAAATATTTTAATGTTTCACTAGAAGTTACTGTATTGTTTCACGGAACTGCGGTTGCCTTATATAGCGCAAATGCCCCATGGGCAATGTTCCTATTTGGATTCGCTACAATATTCTTTGTGACTCAAATATATGGACTTGGATTGTCTAAGAAAGTAATCCATATTACACAGGGGTTGTTCGTTCTTATCGCACTATTTACTTATTCAGGATTATTTGAGGGTAAATCATTTTTAGATATCAATGAAATCATTCGTATACCTGTGATTGAATACCTATTAGTATTTGTATTTGTCTTTGCTATATATGGTTGGATAAAACTACCATTTAATAAATGGGTAAAGAGAGTCATTGCAGGATTATTAATTGCAATAACTACTTTATACGCAGTCTTGGTCATGTACACAATTAGTAGTTATCAACCAGCTCCTGAAATGTATGACTTAATAGACGCACCTGGTTATGGATATGACTTGAACTATACTGAAGAAAGTGGTTTCTATCAATACACACCTCATGACGAGAGATACTATAGAGCTAATATTATTATAATTCCTGGAGGTAAAGTCAATCCTCAAAGTTATAGATACTTAGCACAGGAACTTGCAAAGATGGACTATAAAGTTACTGTAATTAAGCCATTGTTTAATTTAGCAATACTTAATCCATATCAAGCAGAGAAATATATCGAAGATGATGTAGAAAACTATATTATTGGTCATAGTTTAGGTGGAATAGTTGCTTCAATGGTGGCTAGTAGAAATGACATTGAACTATTATTTCTTTTAGGTGCTTATCCAATAAAAGATGTAAGTAATATTAATGTACACTTTATAGTTGGAGAAAATGAGAAACTACGTGAGAATCCGGATTATGAAGATAGCATAAAGTTAGTTGATGTATACAATGAATCCGTTATTCCAAAAGGTAATCATGCATATTTTGGATTCTATGGTGAACAAAAAGGTGATGGAGAAGCAACCATTTCTAACAGGGACCAGCAGGATTTTCTTGTTGATCTAATAGAGTTTCTAATAAGAGAGTCCGATTAGGACTCTTTTTTTTGAGTAAAAGTATTGACTTATGACACATTGTCACTTATAGTATATATGACAACCTGTCATAAGGAGGGGTTTATATGCCAAGAGATACATTTCATAACTTAACAAAAGAGAAAAGAGAAAAGATTATTAAAGCAGCTAGAGATGAATTCACTGAACATGAATTTGTTAAATGCAGAGTTTCTAATATTATTAAGAATGCTGGGATACCAAGAGGTAGTTTCTATCAGTATTTTGAAGATTTAGAAGATTTGTATTTTTATTTGATTGAGGATTTGTTCAATTCAATCCATGGAGCTGGTGAGCGATATGCATCACAAACAAACGATATATTTGAGTTTTCATATATCTCATTTGATTATGATTACAGTGCATTTATCAATGATAAAAGACACAGGTTTATGATGAATGTATTGAAAAGTTTATCTCAATATGAAGAACATGTGAATAGATTCCAAAAACAGAGATTGGAATATATATCTTCTGTGTTAAATCAAATGGATTTAACAAACATAAAATATAAGGAAGAAGCAGATCTTATTAAAATGTATCAGTTTATTCAAGATACAAAACGTGTCGTTATAAGAAAAAGCATGATTGACAATTTGACTCCAGAACAAGCAAAAGAAGAGTTTAAATGGTATGTTGATATCTTAAAGAACGGTTTACTAGAGGAGGTATAACATGAAGGATTTAGTATCGTTAGTTAAATATGCATTAAAATATTGGCCTTTTATAATTATTGGCCTTATCGCAAATACGTTGCAAGTATTTGTTGGGTTCCTAATCCCTTATTTAGGAGAATTGATCATAGATGACGCTTTAAGTGTTATGGATCAAGACTTATTAATTAAATTATCAGTATTTATGTTTGCAGCAATGTTGTTTGGATTGATTGCGGGACTTGTAAATAATTACTTTTCTCAAAAAGTAGCTATGTTCTCAACGGCTGATTTACGCTTAGACTTATTTACTAAAATTCAAAGTTTATCTTTTAATAACATAGATAAATTAAAAACATCAAAATTAATTACAACTTCAACAAATGATGTTACTCGTATACAAGCATTTTTCCAAATGTTGTTACGAATAATTGTTAGAGCACCATTGATGGTTGTTATAGGGTTATTATTTGCGATGAACAGTAGTGTCGAGTTATCACAAGTATTACTGGTTAGTATGCCGCTATTGATAATATTTATTATTATTGTAATGGTTATCGCATTTCCATATTTTAGAAAAGTTCAAAAAACAATTGATGATTTAAATAAAGTTGCATTTGAAACTGCAAAAGCACCAAGAGTAATTAAATCTTTTGTTGCTACTGACAATGAAAATGTACGATTTGAAGCAGTTAATGAAAACTTTAGAAAAGTTAACAGTGCAGCAAACAAAATAATGGCATTCGCCGAACCAATCATAATGGTTCTATTCAATGTAACATTAGGTGGAGTAATCGCATTAGGAGCTTATTATGCTGATCAAGGCATATTAATTGATGCTGCTGGTAATCCAGCGGTCGGGACTATCTTTAGTTTTACTTCTTATACTATGCAAATATTATTTGGATTACTAATGTTAGCGATGATGCTTATCTTTATTTCTAGAGCTTCAGTTAGTGCGAAAAGAATTAAAGATGTATTTAGAGAAATTCCTGATTTACAAAATAGTGACAATGCTTTAACTGGTGTTGCACTAAAAGGAAACATTACATTTGAAAATGTAAGTTTCGGATATGGAACTGATGGAAATAGAGTATTGAAAGATATCAGCTTTGATGTTAAAGCTGGAGAAACAATAGGTATTATTGGTAGTACAGGTAGTGGTAAATCAAGTTTGATTCACTTAATACCTAGATTATATGATGTATGTGAAGGTAGAATTTTAGTAGACGGACAAGACATTAAAGATCTTGATATCGATACATTACGTTCACAGATAAGTGTTGTAACACAAACACCTACAATATTCAGTGGTAGTATCGGAACAAACTTACATCAAGGGGATCAATCTGCTGATTTAAAAGCGTTTGAAAATGCAAGTATGAAGGCTTCTGCATTAGAGTTTATTGAATCATACGATGATTACTTCAATCATCTTACCGAACAAGATGGTAAGAATTTAAGTGGTGGACAGAAACAACGTATATCATTAGCTAGAGCATTCTTGAAGCAACCAAAAATCTTAATTCTTGATGACTCAACGAGTGCAGTTGATGCACATACAGAAATTCAAATATTAAATTCAATTGAAAATATTGGTGAAGAAACTACTTCATTGATAATTGCTCAAAAGATTTCAACAATCAAAGATATGGACAAAATTCTTGTGCTAAATAACAAAGGTTATATTGATGGATTTGACACACATGAAAATCTATTGAAAACAAGTGAAGTATACAAAGAAATTGCCTTATCTCAAATAGGGAATGGAGGTGCTTCTAATGAGTAAAGAAATAAATCATAAGGAAGTCATTCTTTCCAAAGAAGAAGTAAAAAGAAGAAATGAAGCAAACAAAGATATTTCAAAAACTCTTAATCGTCAAAATATGCGTCATGGTCCTGGAGGAAGAGTTTATCTAGGAGCAAAAGCAACAAACAAAAAACAAGTTATTAGTAGAATATGGAAGTATTTAGACAGATATAGAGCTGGAGTAATTCTTGTATTTATTATGACGGTTATAACAGCTGGATTAGCTGTATTGATCCCGTACCTAATTACTATAGCGATTAATGATTATATTAAAGTATCGGAATTTGAAGGTGCTTATACCATTGCGATGTATATTGCTGGGATTGCCGTACTAAATAGTATTTCAAGACTTGTTGGTAGAGTAGTAATGGTAAATATTTCACAGAACACTGTTAAGAAAATAAGAAAAGATGCGTTTGATAAACTTCAGTTATTACCGGTTTCTTATTATGATAAAAACCAACCAGGTGAAATCGTATCGAGAATAACAAA
Source organism: Candidatus Izemoplasma acidinucleici (assembly GCA_004195325.1). Taxonomy (GTDB): domain Bacteria; phylum Bacillota_I; class Bacilli_A; order Izemoplasmatales; family Izemoplasmataceae; genus Izemoplasma; species Izemoplasma acidinucleici. Next base: position 33,085 of record SDWO01000125.1, read on the forward strand.
TGATGTTGATTTAATTTCAAACAGTTTATCACAAGTTGTTAATGAATTATTCGCATCAATTATTACAATCATATTATCATTAGTATTTATGTTTATCGTGAACTGGTTACTAGCAATCGTTGTATTACTATTTGTACCAATAATGGTAATTATAACAATGAAAGTTGGAAAGTTCACAAGAAAAGGATTTATGGCACAACAAAAGCATTTAGCGAGTTTAAATGGTATTGTTGAAGAAAGTATATCGGGACTTAAAGTATTAAAACTTTATACACAGGAAAAAGAAATAGTAAAAGAGTTTGAGCAAAAAAATAATGAATTAAGAGATGCATCATTCAAGGCACAAGTATGGGCTGGAATTATTATGCCTGTAATCAATTCTTTGAATAACTTAATTTACTTAGTAATTATAATCTTAGGTGCTATGTTAATGTTATTAACTAACTTAGCAATTCAAGTTGGGGACATTGCTGGTATTACTATGTATGCTAGACAATTTGTTCAACCTATTTCTAACTTAGCGCAAATGTTCAATGTAATCCAACA
>SDWO01000137.1 GCA_004195325.1 Candidatus Izemoplasma acidinucleici
ATACAGTAATCACGATATTCAATGTAAAACCAGGAAGTGAAAGAATATACATTTCCAGCACAAAGGATTTGCTGGAAAAAGGATTTAGTGCATACACAATAGCACAACTAATAACAAGTTCAGTAACATTACCTAATAGTTATCCACAAGGTGGAGGAGGAGTACAAGATAGAGCTTCATTCTCTTTTAATACTGGAGGTACCATTCCTAACGTTGCTCAAGAAGCCCTCAGACTTGTTCGAGAATACATCATTAATTACCAATCATATAAAGTTGAGATTTCTAGCAATAATAAATAAAGAGACCTGTGGTTTCTTTTTCTTTACACTACAAACAATTAAATCATCATTTAAAAGATATTAATGAATAAGAAATATATCAATATAAATATGTTATAATATAGGTACACAAAAGAATGGGAGTTGATAAAATGCAGTTTAATAATAAAGAGTACAAGTTTGATGAAATTTTCACATTAGTTACTAAAGAAAACGAATTAGAGCTAGAAAAAACTTTTATAGAACAACATACCTCATTTTCAAGAATTGATTTTAAAAACTTACGTGATGAAGTTGTAAAGAACAAATCAGTTTACGCTGATGAAGCACATAATGGATCTGATGATTCATTAAACGCAGTACTATATAATATTAGTAGAAATAATCAAGAAGGATCAATTGATCAAGAAATTGGTAAAGTTATTGATTATGATATTTCTGTAGATGGTAGTAAGTCATTTGATTTAATGACAGAAACAAAGGATAAGTTATACGTCATTAATAGACAATCTAAAGATTCAGAAGAATCTTTATGTAAAGCAGTATTAGAAGTAATCACCTATCACAACTTGGTTTCAAGAAAGAAACTGTTGTTAGATTATAAGAACGCAACACTAAATCCTATAAATGCAGTTCATACAAAACGTGATCTTATACCAGCAGTAATGCTGTATGAAGATAGTGCTCCATTTAATAAATTAAGAAGTTTAGATCCTAATCGTTTCTTAGGAAAATTAATTCAAAAATATCATATTCATTTCTTTGTGTTAAAAAACGATAAAGAAAACGAATATTTAATGTCAGATAAATAAAAAGCAACCTTCAAGGTTGCTTTTCTTTTTTTCCTCTTACAATTTGGTATAATAGAAATATAAGTAAATAGGAGATGATAGGCTATGAAAAAAGCAATTAGATATTTAGTAATATTCGGTGTGGCTTTATTCCTTGTTATGATGTTCGCTGTAAACAAGATTAAAGTAGATATTGAAGATACAGATTTACCTCAAGATGTATATGGAGAACAAGGTGATTTACTTTCACTTGCACAAACAAAATTAACTTCTTTCTTTAGTCCAGGGACTGGGGAAGACGAGTTTACAATTACTGAAGATTTTATGAATTATATTATTCTTCATTCTATAAGAGAAAATGTGAATGAGGTATATGATCCACTAAATGATACATGTGTAGAAACTGAATGTGATATTATTACTGAAACTTCATTTGGTAATGTTGAGTACGCATTTGTTGAATTAAATGACGACAATCAATTGGTTGTTACTGTTAACTTTAATAGAGAAGCATTTCCATCATTTGAAACTGCGATATTCGCAACATTTGATATATCTTTAGATATCCTGAATCTAGAATTAGTTTTGGAACTTGATTCTGTAATGTTGAATGATATCAATATATCAGTTGCTAATCTAGACAGATTACTTGGATTGTTTGATAAAGATTCTATCGAAGAGATAATGGCAATCGGTATTTTAGACTTAGATGATTACACATATACAGTACCACTAATACCTTAAACAAAAACGACTCTTTGAGTCGTTTTTTTTATTTACTATCAATATGATATAATGATACCGAGGTGATTTTATGCAATTGCAGGGAACTCTTGTCGTTACAGCTATATCGTTTGTGATGACTGTTTGGTATATTAGACCGCTGTACAACTATATGTCTATTAGAAAGTATGTCCTTTTAGATAAGGATAATCTATCGATGAAAAGAAGACTTCAATCGGGACTACCAGCACTACTGTTTTACTTTTTAGTCTTGGCTTTATTATTTTACCCAGCAATAACAAATGAAGTGATTGGTTCTATTGAAACAGGTTCAATCCTTGCAATACAAGTTGCAATCGTATTTGTTTTATCTAGATATGATAAAAGACAGACAAGGTATAAAGTCACAGAAACTTCAGTTCGTTTCAGGAAAAGGGAAATATCATTTAAAGAGAAATACAAAATGAAGTTTAAAAAGTCCTTTTGGTTTATCCTGCATAAACCTAGATTCATTCTGAAATCAGAAAACTTCACAATTGTAGTTCCATTATTGTCTAAGAACATAACCAATTTTATTATAAAGATGGAAGAGACGAATAAAGAAAAAGGGAAGTTAGCTAGGGATTTGTATAAGAATACTAGAAGTTACTATATAGATAATATTCAAGTAACAAGAGAAATAAATAAGAAAAATGTAATATAAAATCTATTTTGAATAATAGAAAAGAAGACTGATTGTTAACATCAGTCTTCTTTTTTTATATGCTACTTGGATTTGATTTTTCTGAAGTTTTGTATAGCTAACTACTCTGAATCATTTGATTCTCTTAGATTGTTTCGTATATCAGAATCAATTAAATCAAGAAGAAAGTTCTCAAGATCATTTCCAAATAAATCATAGTCATTATATGTAAACTTATCTTTTATATCTTCAAGATTGGTTACTCTAATAGAGTTGAAATACTCCAAAGTGCATTTTTCATTATCCAAATCTAATCCTAAGGAATTAAGATTGAAATATTCATCACTCAAATCATCCTCGGAGATTATTTGCTTTACAGAACCAAACAAATAGTCCTCACTTATATCGAAGTTTAAGTATCCTTTATAGATAGGAGTTCCATCCTCTTTGTATATCCCCTCATCAGGTGTATCCCCACCATTATCAGATACTTTGACAATATCATATCCAGTTGCCTCAATAAAGTTTGTTGATAATTTGACAAATCCAGCTTCTTGTAATGAATTGGATACTACATAAAGCATTCCATAATTGTCATAGACAATATAGTTCTCTGTCTTAATCAATTCATTTTCGGTTCTTAAACCAATAAAAGTGTTGATATCCATATTATAATAATTTAAAAAGTATTCATCATTGTTCTTTCTAAGAACAGTGTTTACTTGTTCCTCTATTGAAGTGAATCCAATAACAAGGTTTGAATTGGTGTTGCTTGTCATTAGGCTACTAGATGCCTCGTTAAATTCTGTGTAATTATATTTCATTTTAGGATTGCCATCTAGATCCAAATCTTGTTGATCAAAAGAATATCCTAACTCATTGATTTCTATTAAGTTATCGTGTATCCCTATTTTCAGCATACTTAATCTACCACGAATACTTATGTCAATCAGCAGATATCCTTCTTGTGTGAATAAGAAACGATAGGTTATAAAATCCATTTCTGGGTTTGGTTGGAATGATTCACCAACGTCTTTATCTAAGTCGTCAGCTATATTATCTCTAACTTTATCCAATGTTCTTTTTGCATTTGTTAGAAAAAGCATGTATTCGCCTTCCCATGGTGATTGTTCATATGGTATAAGGTTGTCTATCAAAAAAGCTCTTGTGTAAGTTGTATATACATCATCATTCATGAAACTCATATTTATATGTGTATTTCCTTTTTCATTTAATTCGGTTTGAGTCTCTGTTAACTGTTCTAAATGATCAGAGTATAACTCCAGGCTCTCATATACATCTGTGAGTGTGTATATTTTCGGGTCTTCTTTTTGGTCTTCCTTTGAATCCTCACATCCTAGTAAAGTAATTGTTGATAATAGTAATGTTGTAAAAAGTAGTAATTTCTTCATTATGTAATCCCTTCTTCCGTTTTATATATTGAATCTCTTGTATAAAGATAACATAGACTAAATTGTCTATAGCAGCTATTACTTTGAAATATGTTTTAATGTTGATTAGTACATTTTTGGTATAGTTTTTGAAAAAAATCGAATTCAAATAGTGAACTACTCAAATACTCTATTAGAAATTATGATTACATTAATCAAATTGACTAATAAAAATCCGACTCAAAATAATGCGGATTTTACAGCTTGATCTTTAATCGCTATCTGACTTACACCATTTAGTGGAAAGTAGTACTCAATGTAATAACCTGTAGTAATATAATCTCTTCCAAGTCTCGATAAATCACTGGCTATTACAATTCTAGCCAAACTATTTTCAATGTCTTTCTTTTAATTCCATAGTCTAGTCTCTCAAAATAATGAGGCAAGACTCAATATAACATTATTAAAGTTTAGGTCCTTGACCTGCAATTTATATAGAGTCTGTTTGCCTTTCATATATTACTATTTTTATTCATATACTTCTTCAATTACATACACCATACTTTTAGGTAGATAGTAGATTATATATGTTTTACCAACTTCATAATGTTGAGTACCAGATAACACAATTTCTGCATTCGAACTCACATCTCTGAAGAGAGGGGAAGATCCTCTAGGATTCCCCGGTTCATTTGATTCGACGTATTTGGTATAATCAATAAACTCCCCAACAAATATTTCACAATCATTTGACTGAACTAGTTCCAAATCTAAACATAATAGAGTAAATTTTGTCGAAGAGTATATTACAAATATAGTTAAAACTGTAAACACTATAATCCTCAAAAATCTAGTCTGATTTACATTATTAATGTTAGTTAACAGTTTCCTTCTAAAGATAATTAGTAAAACTAGAATTAGTACAGTAATACATAACACTATTAGCCAAAATTCAAAAAAAGTTTTATATCTTTCAAATAGTTCATCCTTCATCTATACTCACCTTACCTATCGTTACGTATAATCAAATCTCAATAAAGGATACGGCATATACCCTTGCTGAGAATATTTATCATATGCTCCAGACATGACACCTTTAAACAAGGCACGTGAACCTTGTGGCAACCCTGCTGCGATACTTCTTCTAAAAACATCAATTCCGAACTTGCCTATGTTGAATTCTTCACCGTGAAGTAGAATTTCAGTTCCTTGATATACAAGTGCTCTACCCACACTGTTTAATGCTAGTTTGTTGATCCCTGTTATGTTCAAGCCTTTAGTAAGTCCTCCAAATGCAAATGCAACTGCATAATCTTCAAAACCACCAAAAGATTTTCCGTAAAGAGAATACGCAGTATAATCAGCAATTGCTTTATGGGCAACTGATTTAAATCCCGCTACCATTGCAACATAACCAAGACCAACTACAGCTCCTACAGCACCACCAATCAGTGCACCGACAATAATACATGCAATTAAAACTGGGAACTCTCCGCTTATGTCTAAATACATTACAGGATTATTACTTGTATAAGAATACATATTATGACCTAATATATTTCCTTGTTGTCCTAGTAATCCATCTGCATTAATGAATCTATGAATTACTGGGTTATAGTATCTACTATTTAAGTAATATAGATTAGTTTCTTCATCATATCTATATCCTCGATAGAAGTATCTATTACTATCTAGTACTCTTTGTGCTTCTACACTATGAGTACTAGATGTTTTAACTTCGATGATATTACCCCAAGCATCATATTGGTATTCTACAAGTATTTCCATATCAGAATTTTATACTTTTGCAATATCACCTTGGATGTTTCTTACATAGAAAAACTCTTCACCAGTTGAAGCAGAATCAGTAAAATCTTTATAGAAATAGCTAATGATTGTTCCATCAGCGTCATATGTATATTGGACTAAGTGGCTTTTAAACAGTGATTATTCACACGTCCTTATGCATTCCATTATATCATAAGCTCAAGGATGTTGTAAGGACATATCTGTCCTTTTTTTACTGTATTATTCAATCTAAAGTTTACTGGACTTTGATATCCTAAAGTAGAATTAGGTCTTTTTCTTTTATACAATAATTCAATTTAGAACTAACTGAAAAAAACGTAAAATAAAAGGTAGATCCCCATCTACCTTTTACATCCCTTGGATCCTTAATCCGTCGTCTTATTCTATATTTTATCTAGTATATAGTTTATAAGTTCATATGATTTTAGGTGTGCTTCCATATTATGAATGAATTTATTTGATTTTAATTCCGGAAGATGTATATCGTACCAGTCCTTTAATCTATAAGATATAAGTTGTATTTGATCCCTATCATCCGGGTAGTGTAAGCCTTCCAGCTTTCTTGCATAGCTAGTAATAAAGTTATCTGTAGTATAATCACATATTGTCTTTGAGATACCTTCAATTTCTAATAAAAATATTTCTTTCAAATCCATATCTATTTTGAATGAAAAATCAAAGTGCCAAAATGCAGATACATTGTATCTACATTTGCTCGCAATACTAATCTATTTTATTGTTCACACCATACTGGTGGTGGATTCCCATTAACGGGAGTACAACCAGGACCGGCTTTAACAGATACACTTGAAAAATGTATTGTAGAGCCAAATAGTACAAATAGTAGTAATGCTATAACAGCAATTTTTTTTCTCATCTTTTCCCCCTTGCATATATGATACGCAATTAGTATAATTAAAAATAGGACCAAAATGGTCCGTTCGGAGGAATTTATATGGAATCATTAAAAAGATATGGTTATCATATTGATGAAATTAGAAGACAAAAAGGAATGAAAGTCAAAACTCTATGTGAAGGTATTTGTTCGGATAGATCATATAGAAGGTATATAAGCGGTGAGCGACAGCTACCTCAATCAAAAATATTCGCTTTTTGTAACAAGTTAGAAATTAGTCCGACCGATTTTTTTCAAACGTTCCTAGATAAGGACACATTTGAGTTTCAGAAAATATATAAACTGTATAGAAAACTAATTGAGGGAGATATCGAATACTATAAACAAGAGTATCGTAGTATTGACGAGGCTTTTTTAGTTAATAAAATGAATCAGAAGTTCTATAGATATACAGTAGTTAGGTACAAGTTTCATACAAACCAAATAACAAAGTATACCGCTCTAGATTTATTCTCAAAGATAATTGATTATCCAGAGTGTATAAGCAATAACATTTTTGATTTTTCAGACATTTCAATTTTAATGGATATTTCAAAGATAGAATCTAGCATGAATGTAATTGAATTTCCTTCAATGAAAATATTAGAGAGAATCTTATCAGACGAGTCTGTCAGATATATTACTGGAAAAACTAAAAATGTTCTACCAGAAACATATGCAACAGTTTCAGAAATGTATGGAGTCTTGAATGATGTTGCTACCTGCAAGAAAATAGCAGTTGAAGGTATAAAATATAGTTTGAAGCACGGTATGAACTTTTCTTTAACGAAGTTATATTATTTACACAGTTGGACTCTGTTTATGGAGGGCCATACAGAACAAGCATACTTAGAAGCTGTTAAATGTTTAGGAAATGCTATTTCACTACAAAATGAATATGCATACAAAGCTTACTACAAACTAATTAAAGATGATTTTAAAATAGAACCAAGATCATTTTTTGATATGTATTTCAATAAAAACAAATAGGACCAATTTGGTCCTATTTTATTTTTACATATTTTGGTAAATTATACTTAGTAAAACTAAGTATAAAACATAGAAAAAGCAGACTTTAAGTCTGCTTTAGGTGATTAACAGTTATCTGTATTAGTGTTACCAGATGAAGTAACACAGCAATAACTTGAACTGTCAGAACTATCCCCCTTACTAAGATTGTTCTTCCAGTGTAATGGTTGTAGATTTATTAAATCATCTGAACCACCTCTTGCTTGTGGAATAATGTGATCCACATCCCATCCATAAGAACCATGGTGGTTACCGTAAGCACCTTTTTTTATAATTGCACTACACTTATCCCTTCGCCATAGATTTGAATCATTTCCAGGTATCGGTGTTGCTTTGTTCCATACTTGTTCAATGATACTATTTGAGAAACTCATATAATCACCCCCTTATCCCTTAATCCCTTTTATTCCTTAACCCGCTTTATGAATTAATACTCGTAGTTCTTTAAGTAATTCATAACTTTTTGTATGTGCACTCTTGTTGGTGATATATCTGCTTTCTAATATGTTCTCATAGTTGTCAGCATACCAAGATACTAGTTTTTCAATGATTAGTAATAGTACTTCTTTGTCTTTTGGATATTCATACTCAATTAACTTTCTCGTGTAGCTCAATATATAGTTATCTCTAGTATAGTCTGAAATTGTAGTACTTAATCCTTCAGCTTCTAAAGCTAGTATGGTTTCAATACTCATGTTAACTCCTTTCTGTGAAACGAAATATTATGCCAAAAGAGATTAACTAGTAATCTTCTTTTGTTTGAGCAATTACTGTGGGCAAAGGTATGGTAATGGATCATTATCGTTTACATCACAAAAATCAGCTTTAACTGTTTTTGGAATAAAACTTAATACAGAAAATACCATTGCAATAATAATAGCTATTTTAGCAATTTTTTTCATTTCATCCTCCTACTAATTGAAGTATAACGATGAAAGTATAAAAAAAAGAGGACGTTAAGGTCCCATTTAAAGAGGTGTACTTATGAAGAAATATAATCAACGTTTGTTTTACCATTTAGATGATTTAAGAAGTGACTATGGAATGTCAATTAAGGACTTTTGCGATGGAGTTTGTGACCGAAGGCAGTATAGTAGATATCAAAACAGTAGACATATTATTTCTCACAAAAACGTTATTAAGTTTTATGAAAAATTAGGATTATCTGAAATAGAGTTCTATTATTCTTTCTATAATAGCGATCTTTCTGAGTATTCAGAATTGAATAAACTTTACTACGATCTAATAAATCGTGATTTGAAGCAAGCAGGAAAACGTATTAAAGAATTAAGAGATGTGGAATTTGTAAGTCAAAGAACAGTAGATTTTTATAGTTTTCAAGTTTACTATTATCAGTTCTTAAGAAAAGAAGTAACAGAAGCTCACACAATAGAAAAGTTGAAGAATCTTATTAATTATGATCAATGTCTTGAGAAGAAGTACTTTAATTTTATCGATGTTGCTTCCTTGAGATTGATAATGAATATTGAGATGAGTGTTAATAATACAAGAACATTGGAATTTCTATACGATGTATTATTAAAGTCAGAATATATTTATGTGACTTCAGAAACTAGAAACGTACTACCTAGTATATATGCCTCGGTAGCAAGACAATATGGAATGTTAGATAACCTGAATAAAGTATTGGAGGTTTCCAATAATGGGATCAAATATTGCATTCAGATTAATAATATGCATTTACTTAATAATTTATATTACTATAAGGCATTATCACTATATAAGTTAGGAAATCAAGATAGTGCGTTTATATATGCTAGAAAAGCTTTGTCTGTATTGGACATTAAAAATGATAACGAAACATTATATAAATTGAAAGCTGTTATAGATAAAGATTTTGGGTTTGATTCAGTAGAACTATTTAATAATTTTGAATTTGAGAAAAAAGGGACCAAAATGTCCTAAATAATATATTGAGAATATGGGATAATCAAATGATTGTTATGTAACCAGAATAAGGTAATTAAATTATGTATTAGAAATTCTTTAGAAAGGAGAAAACATATGAAAATTAACCTGAATGATTGTAGTAGTCCAAGTGGTAAAGTTAAGCAAAGTTTTTCAAATTATAGTAAAGCTTCAGATGTACCAGGAATATATTGTTTAATTGATGGTAGTGATGAAGTTGTATATATTGGAGAGAGCAAAGATGTAAAGAAAAGACTAGAACAACATTTTAAAGGAGATGGAAATAAGTGTGTTTACAGTTTAAGAAACAATCTGTTCTTTTACGCCAATTATGGAAAAAATCTCCAAAATGAGAATACTAGAAAAAACAAAGAGCAAGCATTAATTAAGCAATATAACCCTAAGTGTAATGATTAGAATCTAAAGTATAAAGGGGATGTGTGAACTCACAAATATATAGGAGGGTTTTATGGATTTTAAAACAGTAGTTGAAAACATATCAACAAGTAACGAGTTAAAAAGAGTTTCAAATGCATATGTTATTGATTTTAAGGCATTATCAAGAACGGAGTTAGAAGAAGCTTTAATTAAAACAGCTCCACAATACTACAATAGAGAGAATTTACAGAAAACACTAGATATATGTTTGTACAATGATAGTCGAAATCTAAGAACAATAAGTACAATTGTTGTAAAGCATTTATTACTTAATAAAGATGACTACAAACTAGAGAGTCGTAAATTAAATGATGAGGTTATTAAATTTGAACAGCAAATAATAAAGAAATCAAATGAGTTTGTGATATCAAAAAAACATCCTCGTAAAGATGATTTAGAGTTGTTCTCCTTTGTTTTGGGAACTGCCTGGGAGAATGAAGATCAAATATCAAAAGATGAAAAAAACCTGATTGTTAAAATTCAAAAAAGATTGGGAATTTCAGAGGATGAATATATGATCTTAGAGTCACAATTGGGCAACTTTCCAAAGACAAAAAATATACTTCACAATAATGAGGAAATAGAAGAAGTAAAACGAGAATTGCAACGTATGGGACTTTTATTCAAAGTAAGAAATGATGACGGTATGAATTTTGATGTAATACCTCAGGAAGTAGCCAATACTTTACGAGATATATATCAGATAGAAGTAAAGAAATCTGGATACTCAAAATTGCTAAGTGATAAACGATTCCGTTCAAAGGACTATTTGTTCAAGATTATAGAAGGTAGTGGAATACTAGTTCAGAAATATCTTAAAATGGATGAACTAAAGGAAATCATACTAAATAACATAAAACCATCAGTGCTATTGGGTGGGTTTAACTCTAAAGATGGATTATCAAATGATGAAATATATGGATGGGTAAAGGAATTGGGATTAAAAGTAAGTGGAACAAAAGCAGATAGAATTAGAAAAATACTAGAGTATTATGACGGATACAAAGAGAAGCAGGAAGTAGAGTTAGATGATATAAGAGTAGAATGGTTTAACAAATATGAGTTATTAGCTTCAAGATGTTTAGAAGAACTCAGAAAGAGTCAAATTATAGTTAAGGATCTTGAATGCGAAAAGAAATTCGAGAAAGCAACAGATTATATCTTCCAAGTACTACTTAATAATGATCCTCTAGATTTAATAGGTTCAGAACATCCTGATGGTATTTTATCATTTAACGACAAGTTCATAATGTGGGATAATAAATCAAAAGAAACACCAGTAAACTTAAAAGACCATATTAATCAGTTTGACAGATACATTAGATCATCTGAAAAAAACGTTGCATCTTTCCTAGTGATTGGACCTTCTTTTACAGATAATTCCATTGAAGAAGCAATGAAATATCAGTTACTGAACGATACTGTCATTACAATGATTACAGCTAAAGATTTAAAAGAACTTGCATTAAAATGGAAAGCCAAGAAAAATAACGAATCCTTTCCGCTCGGTTATTTTAAACAACCAGGTAAATTCAATAGTAACTTGATTTCATATTAACCATAATAAATAAAAAGGGTTCATAGATCCTTTTTTATTTTTATTGTCATAAATGGTATAATATAAATAACTAAAACTAGTAGGAGGATATTATGGGACACAATACTGCAAGAAAAGGATATGAGAAACTTGTCGATAGACTGAATAAATTTCCTTTAGGAGCACCACCTTCAGAAACATTATATAAAATACTAAATGTTATGTTTTCGGAAGAAGAAGCACAACTTGTTTCTGTATTACCAATCAAGCCTTTTAAAGCGAAAGTAGCAGCGAAGATTTGGAAAAAGACAGAAGAGGAAGCAACTGTTATATTAAATGAACTTGCTTCACGAGCTTTACTGATTGACGTTAATATCGATGGAAATCCAACGTACGCTATGCCACCACCAATGGCTGGGTTCTTTGAATTTTCATTAATGAGAGTTGGCGGGAAATTAGATCAAAAAGTTTTAAGTGAGTTATTTCATCAGTATATTAATGTTGAAGACGAATTTGTAACTGAGTTGTTCTCGATGAAGACACCTCTAGGACGAGCATTCGTCCATGAAGAAACAATAGAGGATAAGAGTTTATATGTTCTTGATTATGAAAGAGCATCAAACGTTATTAAGACTGCATCTCATATTGGTGTGGGTACTTGTTACTGTAGACATAAAAAAGAACATGCTGAAGAAGCATGTGATGCACCGATGGAAATCTGTATGACATTCAACAATACAGCTGCTTCATTAATAAAACATGGTTACGCAAAACAAATTAATGAAGAAGAATGTCTTGATCTATTAGAGGTCGCTAAGAAACATAATCTAGTTCAGTTTGGTGAAAACGTACAAAATGAAGTTGCGTTTATCTGTAACTGTTGTAGCTGTTGTTGCGAGGCTCTAGTAGGTGCTAGAAGAGTAGGAGTTTCTCACTCTATTAATTCATCAAACTACATCGCAGATGTAAATGATGATTTATGTATTGGATGTGGAAAGTGTATCTTAGTGTGTCCAATGGAAGCTTTAGCAATGGTATCTAAAAACGAGATAAACAAGAAAAGTAAGATCGCTCGTTTATCTGAAGAAAACTGTATAGGTTGTGGAGTTTGTGTTGGGGTATGTAAACCGGATTCTATTTCAATGATTGAAAGAGCTGAAAGAGTCTTTACTCCTGTGGATATAACACATAGAGTTGTACTAGAAGCTATTGAAAAAGGAAAATTACAAAACTTAATCTTTGATAACCAAGCACACTTTAATCATCGTGTTCTCGCAGCTATTTTAGGAGTGGTTTTAAAGCTACCTCCAATCAAGCAGATAATGGCTAGTGAACAAGTTAAATCTAAATACTTGGTAAAACTAATAGAACGTAAAAAGAAAAAAGGAAAACTAGAAGCCAAATAAAAAAGAGACACTAATTTAGTGTCTCTTTTCTTTACATTTGAATTATTTCTTTGTCTTTAATCTTTCTTACAGCAAATGTTTTTACTATTAAATCATGCAATGTTTGTCCCTCTTCTGTAACTAACATTGTGATTAACG
>SDWO01000066.1 GCA_004195325.1 Candidatus Izemoplasma acidinucleici
TGAATTGCGTTAAGTTCTTCAATAGTTATTGGTCCTGTAGCTGATACAAGATCATCAGCATAATCTGGATTGTGACTATTAATTGCATCTGTAGCATTTAAGAATAATCCAGTTTCAGTATACATTTCGTATTTACCATCTATAACAGCTAATACGTATAATGAGTTCCTACCAGATTCAGCAACAACGATATATGCTTCTAATGAATCAATTCGATTATCTTCAGATGTGATATCTTCTAAAGTATCACCTAATATAAATTCAGAAATAACAGAACCATCTGTTGAAGATGCAAATTCATCTCCAGCCATATCTAAGTAAGCATTGATTAAACTTCCTGAATCGTCCCAAGCACTTTGTTCTACACCATCTTTGATATAAACTTTACCATTGATAGCTTCAACTAATGCATTGTAAGACCAGATTTCAGTAATTGTATCTCCGTTTAAGTTTTCATAAGTAACTACAATGTTAGGAGTATGAGTATCAATACCCCAGTTTACTGTAAATCCAGATTTGTTATCATCACTATAAATGTCTAAGAAAACTGGAGCGTCTAATAATGGACCACTGATTCCATTTATTCCTAAGTCTGAATCAGCCATCCCCATAGGGTTATAATAGGACATGGGCCCCATATAATCAGTAACTGTGATAATGATTATAACATGATTTACATCATCGATTAATAACGATTCATATTGTCGTTTTAATTCTGCAACAAAAGCTTGTTTATCAGTATCTCCACTTGATGAGTAACTTAAAATTAACTCAATTTCAGTTGGAGCTTCTGCTGTACCTGCTTGATAATAACCATCAGCAATACCTTTGGCAACAGCGGACTTGAATAAAGCAATTGCGGTAGATGAATGGATAAAACCGAATCCTTCTCCAGAATAATTATCAAAAATAGCTTTTCCGGCAGCTGTACCACGTACAGATATTCCTGATTCACTATCTAAGAAATAACTACTAGAAAAATGAGTTGCTGCAGGTAAAAGTGTTTTAACTACGTCAATTGCCGCAGTTTTTCTATCTAATCCATAGTATAAAGCTAGTTTCATATCAGTGTATCCTAAGATTGGCTCTGGAATGAATGTTTCAGATAAACGAAATTCAGGATATTGTGCGATATAAGCATCGCGGTTAGCTTCAGTTCCAAATCCATTTATACTTAATCTCCAAGTAGTATTACATGGGATTATTTTAACATTTGGATCTTGAGCATAAGCTGTAACTTGTGATGCAGGGACAAAAGCTTTATCTAAGCGTTCCGCTAAGAATTCAGCAAAGATTAGTTCTGAACCGTCAATGAAACGATATTGGTATCCAGTGTAATGGATCATTGGACTATCTGGATGTGTTATATTTTTCTTGAACGTTAAAAACTGTCCTGGAGTCCATTCATCAAAATAGTATCGACCACTTGAAGCTACTTCTTCTGGCGATAAACCGTATGTTCCTGTCTCTCCACCAAGATGCATGAACAATTCTTCATTAATTGGTGTAAAAGAATTTGTGAACATAAGTTTTACCTCAGATGCTGTTTTTTCAGTTATGAACTCAATTTCTAATACATTAGTTTCACCTTCAGCAATACGTAATCCAACTTCACTAAAGTCAATTGAACCATCTAAATACTCGTCAATTCCAATAACTCCTTGAGTAATAAAATCATCACCAGAGATAGCGTTCATCCATGAATTAGATAAAGCATGTTCATATGTCCATAAGTAATCATTTACGTCTAATACTTCGTGTCCACTTGGTAATCCAGATACGTCAGTATCGGGATGATATGTCCAAGTTAAGTTATCTTTAAGTGTAATTTGCCATATATATGCATACTCTTTACCGTTAATATTTGTAGGATTCAAACTAACAGGTTCACCTTCTGCTAAACTAGGATTTATTTCATAACCAGATTTTGAATCATCAAAATAAAAGTCATAAAGAGATCCTGTAAATAATTCAACAAAATCGGATGAAGCTGAATCATCTATCTTCCAAGGGTTTAATTCTGAAGGATCAGTGTTGAAGGAAGCACGCCAAGTGTATTCCCCAGGATTACCATAGACATCATCATACATTAAAATATTTGAATCATCTTCAATGAATTGTGAGAACGCTGTTCCAAATCCCATAACTCCGTTATAAGTTTCACTATATAAATTTGCTCTATCAGAAAACATTACAAATTCAGCAGTTCGGTATAAAGGTACTCCACCAGCCATTGTATCTAATAGATAATTTTCCAATTCGGCAAATAAGATAGCTTTTTGCTCTATGTCTAACTTTGATAGATCAATACCGTTTTGATAGTTAGCTAAAAAGACATCAATATATACAGTAATGTCTAAAGAGGTGGTTCTCCCATCTGAATCTTCAACAGTTAATACAACATTATAAACACCCTGAGTGTTCACATCGACAGTGTCACCACTGACAATGATGTTTTCTGTTAAATCTCCATCTTCTTCATCTAAAGCTGTAATACCTTCTAATGGATTGTAACTAGAACCTAATTCTAAATTAACATATCCAGGTCCACTAATAGTAGGTGCAGAACCAATATTGCTACTATCAATGATTTCTATTGTAAGTACAGTTGTAAAACCGTTATAGTCTATACTAATGATATGTAGACCTACTACCTGTAATTTATTAATATCATTTGAATTTATCATTTCTTCAGTAAGTAATAATGTCTGTGTCGAGTTATCAGAGTACAAAACAACAACATCATACATTTCATAATCAAAGCTATTTATTTCTATTACTTCATCGGTACCTTTATAAACCACATCAACTGATTCAATTACTACATCAGTTTCCTCGTCCTTTACAGTACAAGCACTTAAGGATACCGTTACTAGTAAAAGAATTAAAATGATTGTTATTTTTTTCATTTAAAAAACCCCCTATTATTTTATATAAATAAAGAAGGTTACAAATGTATGTTTTCCCTACACATTACTATACAAACCCTCAATATAAGAATACCATTAAAAGAAATAACTATGAAGTTATTTCTGTAAAATATAGTTTAATTACAACAAAACTATTTTCATTTTTTTTATATGATTACCAATATTTATTTTTTTCTTGAAGTACTCGGATTATAATTGAGCCCCTTTTTTGGTGCGAATAGAACCCAAGTAGATAATATCATAATAGAAATGAAAATAAAGAATGTTGCGAAAACCATTAACATCCCTGTTTCATTCATACAATCATTAGCCTCATTACATGGTTCTGAGAAATAATTGTATTTTGCATAAAGTGAAAAATTGAATAAACTTATTATCGTTGTTAAATTACCAAAAGCAATACCTATAAATCTGTCTCTTATACACATCT
>SDWO01000159.1 GCA_004195325.1 Candidatus Izemoplasma acidinucleici
GATAGACAAATCACAATTGGAAGACCAGACATTAGAGGTCGCGAAGCAATTTTAAAAGTACATGCTAAAAATAAAAAAATATCTCCAAAGGTTACATTTTCTGAAATAGCTAGAAGAACTCCTGGTTTCACTGGGGCAGATCTAGAAAACTTACTAAATGAAGCAGCTTTATTAGCTGCAAGAGAAAATAAAGAAAACATTAAGTTGTATCATATTGATGAAGCTGTAGACCGTGTAATGATGGGACCAGCTAAGAAATCAAGAGTATTATCAAAACGTGAACGTGACTTCATAGCACATCACGAAGCCGGACATGCAGTACTAGGTATCAAACTTGATAACGCAAATATTGTTCATAAAGTTACAATTATTCCTCGTGGTAACGCTGGTGGTTATGCCTTAATGTTACCCGAAGAAGAAGAATCATTCTTAATGACTAAAACAGGGCTTTTAGATCGTATAACCGGTTTGTTAGGTGGTCGTGTAAGTGAAGAAATCAATTTCAATGAAATATCAACAGGTGCTCATAATGATTTCCAACAAGCAACTGCTATCGCTCGTAGTATGGTAACTGAGTACGGTATGAGTTCACTAGGACCTATCCAATATGAGAAACAAAGAGGTAGTGTATTCTTAGGTAGAGATTACGCAGTTGATAAATCGTTTAGTGATCAAGTAGCGTTAGAAATTGATAACGAAGTTCGAAATATAATAAATGGATGTTACGAAATTGCTACAGATGTTTTAAAGGAACATATTGATTTAGTGAAGTTAATCGCAGATTACTTACTTAAAGTTGAAACACTTACCAGAGAAGATATCTACCAAATTGTGGAAACTGGTAAATTAGACTGGTGGGAGAAAAAGCAAAAGAAACTTGCTTTGGAAGCGAAAAAAGCTAAAGAAAAAGAAGAATCAGTAGATCATTCTAAATTAACTGTTGCTGCATTAAAAGCATTAGCTAAAGAAAAAGGATTATCTGGATTCAGTACCCTTAAAAAAGATGAATTATTAGAGTTATTAAAAAAATCAGCATAATGAATTAAAACTCAAAAAGTAGACTTTAATTAAAAAAGTCTACTTTTTTATTTATGTGTGCATTAAATGGAGTTATTAAACTGCTTTTTTTGTTGCTTATATCCTACTGAAATAAACCAAACCAAAAACTAAAAAAAAGAAAAAGTGTATTTTTATACCATTTTTTATATGTTATAATAATATTGGTGATAAATATGAGATTAGATAAGTTTTTAAAAGTATCCCGTATTATAAAAAGAAGAACACTGGCCAAAGAAGTGGCTGATAACGGGAGAATTACAATTAATGGAAGAATCGCTAAATCAAGCACTAAAGTTGATGTTGATGATGTGGTTACAATTACATTTGGAAATAAAATAGTTGAAATCAAAATAAAAGAGATGTTGAATTCAACTAAAAAGGAAGACGCTCAAAACATGTTCGAAATAATTAGTGAAACATATCAAGAAACAGGTGAGTAATATGAAAAAGGTAGTTACTGTATTGATGTTACTTCTTGTAACATTAACTCTTACAGGTTGTAATCGAAACAACGAAGATGAAAAACCAGTGATATACGCAACGACATATCCTGTTATGTACTTAATTGAAATGATTGCTGAAAATACGGTTTATATTGAACGTGTTCCAGGAAGCAATGTTCATAGTGACGCATATGATTGGAGTGCAAAAGAGATTATTTCTATGCAAAATGCATCGTTTATCTTTTATGTAGGAGCTAACACAGATAACTACATCCCAAGTAATAAAGAAAACATCTTTGATGACGGTGATGTAACATTGATTCATATTGCTGATTATGTAGACTACGCTTCTGTTTGTTATGAAACAACACATGTTCACGGTGATGAAGAACATCTAGATGACATTGTAGATACATGTAATTCTGCACAATTATCTCCTGATCCACATTTCTGGCTGGATCCTGAAAGAATGCTTGTAGCAGCTGGTATGGTTAGAGATTTACTTGTACAAGAATTTCCTGATTTTGCTTCACAATATAATTATAATTATGCTGATTTACAACTAGAATTGGAAACGTTGAATGAAGCATATATATTGATGTCCGAACAAGCAACAAAGCCGATAATTACTACAAATATGTTATTTAATTATTGGAACGAAGCATTTGATATTGAAATTTTAAGTTTAACCGCTGATGCACATAATGATAATACAATTCCAGGTGATATTATTGGGTTTGTAAATGAAGCTGTAACGCATGACATTGGCTGTATTTTATTTGAAACAAATGCTAATAGTCCTTCTGGTGAAGCTGTTTTAACAGGATTACAAAGTGTTAATCCAGATGCAGCTAGAAGATACATTCATGGTTTGGGTTCATTAACCAAGGAAGAACTTTTTGATAGAGAAGATTATCTAACTTTGATGTACAAAAACTTAGAAGTATTAAATGAGGCTACAAAATAGTATATTTATGTGCTATTATTCTTTTAAAATATAGCATTTATGTTATAATCAAACTTGCATTTATTAATTGAGGTGAAACTATGGAAAAATTATCAGAACAAGAAGTAGTTAGAAGAGAAAAACTTGAAGAACTACGCATCAAAAATATCGACCCGTTTGGGCAACGATTTGACAGAAATAACAATACAGAAACTTTAAGAGAAAAGTATGATGAATTCTCTAAAGAGGACTTACACGATATGGATACTGAAGGTGTAAAAATAGCCGGGCGTATCATGACAAAACGAGGAAAAGGTAAAGCTGGTTTTGCTCATATTATGGACCAATTTGGACAAGTTCAATTATATGTTAGATTAGATGCTATCGGTGAAGAACAGTTCGAACTTTGGAATAAATCTGATTTAGGTGATATCGTCGGTGTTGAAGGTAGTATAATGAAAACAAATATGGGTGAATTAAGTATTAGAGTATCAAATCTCACTCATCTTTCAAAAGCACTTAGACCACTTCCAGAAAAATTCCACGGATTAACAGATATAGAAGAACGTTATAGAAGACGTTATGTCGACTTAATAACAAACAAGGATTCAAGAGATACATTCATTGTACGTTCTAAAATAATTACAATTATTAGAGAACTACTAAATGAAAGAGGATACTTAGAAGTTGAAACTCCCATCCTACATCCAATATTAGGTGGAGCTGCAGCACGTCCTTTTGAAACTCATCATAACGCTTTAGATATGCCTTTCTACTTAAGAATCGCACCTGAATTATATCTTAAAAGGTTAATCGTTGGTGGATTAGATGGTGTATATGAAATTGGTAGAACATTTAGAAATGAAGGAATGAGTGTTAAACACAATCCTGAATTCACAATGTTAGAACTATATCAAGCTTATGGTAATGTCGAAACAATGATGGAATTAACCGAATATATGTTCAGCACAGTTGCTAAAAGATTAGGGAAAGACACAGTTACCTATAACGACAAGGAAATCCATTTAACGGAACCTTGGGTTAAACTACATATGGCTGACGCAGTTAGAGATACAGTTGGTATTGATTTCTGGGACAAAGAAATGACTTTTGAAAAAGCAAAACAATTTGCTTTAGACAAAGAACTTGTTGTACCTGATCATTACACAGGTACAGGACATATACTAAATTTATTATTTGAAGAGTATTGTGAAGAAACGGTTATCCAACCTACATTTGTATTTGGACATCCGATTGAAATAAGTCCATTAGCTAAGAAAAATGCTGAGGATCCTCGTTTCACAGATAGATTTGAATTGTTTATCGATGGAAGAGAATACGCAAATGCATTTACTGAGCTAAATGATCCTATCGATCAAAAAGAGCGTTTCATGAGTCAGTTAAAAGAAAAAGAACTAGGAAATGCTGAAGCAAATGAAATGGACATAGATTATGTAGAAGCATTAGAATACGGTATGCCACCTGCTGGTGGACTTGGGGTAGGAATTGATAGATTCATTATGTTAATGACAAATTCTGCTTCTATTAGAGACGTATTACTATTTCCACATATGAAACCAAGAGGAAAATAAAGAACTGATTATTCAGTTCTTTTTTATTATAAAACAATGTATATTGTTAGTTTTATCCATAAAGTGTACCTATAATAAATATGAGGTGATCATATGATTTACGAGAACATATATGAGTTAATAGGTAATACTCCTATTATAAAAATAAATAAACTATTTAATGAAGACATGGCAGATATATACTTAAAACTAGAATGGTACAATCCTGGTGGTAGTGTCAAAGACAGAATAGCTATCAATATGATTGAAGCTGCCGAAGATGAAGGTTTACTAAAAAAAGGTGATACAATAGTAGAACCTACTAGTGGAAATACCGGTATTGGTATAGCTTTAGTTGCTGCTAGTAAAGGATATAAAGCGATTCTTACAATGCCTGATAGCCTTAGTATTGAACGTAGAAAGATCCTAATAGGTTATGGCGCTGAGTTGATTTTGACGCCCGCAGAGAAAGGTATGAAAGAATCAATTAGAGTAGCTGAAAAACTTCAAAAAGAACACGGATACTTTATGCCCATGCAGTTCGAAAATATTAATAACCCCAAAGCACATATGAAATATACTGTGAAGGAGATCCTGAAAGATGTTCCTGACATCACTCATTTTGTTGCCGCTGTTGGTACTGGTGGAACAATTACAGGTGTAGGTTCAATTTTAAAAGAAACTCTCTCAGAAATCCAAATTACAGCCGTAGAACCATATAACAGTGCAGTAATCAGTGGTGAAGAACCTGGTAAACATAAAATTCAAGGTATTGGTGCTGGTTTTATCCCAGACATCTTAGATGTAACTTTGATTGATGACATTATTAAAGTGACGGACGAGCAAGCATTTGATATGGCAAGAAAGTTGGCCAAAGAGTATGGGCTATTTGTTGGCATCTCCACAGGAGCCAATGTTTACGCAGCATATCTAAAAGCAAAAGAAGTCGGAATCGGTAAAAAAGTAGTAACCATATCTCCAAGTAATGCAGAACGTTATTTATCAACAGAACTATTCAATTAAAAAGAGAGCAATTAGCTCTCTTTTTTGTTGTATAAATCATCTATAAAGCCTTCTTTAATCAATTCAATCATAGCTTTTGCTGGGATTGGACTAAAGTGCGTTCCAGAATACATCTCTAATTCTTTCATAATGAACTCTTTATCTTTTCTTTTACTATAGGGTCTTTCACCAGCCATTGCACTAACGGCATCGGCAATACATAATATCTGAGATCCTAATGGAATTTCATCTCCTGAGAGATTACTAGGGTACCCATTTCCATTCCACCATTCGTGGTGATGTTTGACAAGTAAGGCAATACCTTTTAATTCATCACTCGATTCTAATATGTTAGACCCGAATACAGCGTGATTCTTAACCGTCTCATACTCTTCCAATGTTAGTTTCTCTGGCTTGTTTATTACCTCAGTTGGAATACCTACTTTTCCGATATCATGAACAATTCCTGCCCAGTATACATTATATACCTGATTATCATCAAGATTAAGTTTTTGAGCCATACCTTTTGCAAATGTAGCAACTTCTTCGCTATGTCCTCCGGTATATTGATCATATAGTTCTAATGTCTTGATTAAACTAACGACAAGATCATTCTTAATAAACTGATGTTTATTGTTCAGATAATTTATTTCATAAAAACTATTCATTAGTCTTTGGAATGATTGGAACCCTTTCAAATCATCTTCAGAAAATGTTTTTTTGCTATTGTGAGTGACATCAAAACTCAATCCACCACTAAATACTTCATCAATGTATATCCCAAAGCGAATTGATTCTCTAATTGTAGGAACTTCCTCACTATATGTTTTGTAATCTGCTCGTAGTCTTTGTTTAAGGTGTGTTTCTGCATTCTTAATATGCTCAGGCTCCTTTAAAGCCCATGTGAATCCATTACTAAAGTCTACGCTGTTTAGAGTATCAATATCATAATTTTTCGCATCAACAAATACTGGTTTTGAATCAATTTTTATATAACAGGAAGCCATATCATAATTATCAAAAAGATTTAAGGCTATATTGAATATATTTTTAAGATATTGAACATTTGTTTCTTCGTTTGTAAGTTCAAAATCTCTAATATTAAGTAATTGATTTGTAGAATTAATTAATAATTCAAGTTTGTTATTTGTTTCTTGTAAATCCTCATTCTTAGCACTCACATTATATAAAGTCATTCTTGTTATTATGGCTATATATGAAGTTGAAATTATAAAAACATTCACATCAAACAACCTATGTGGTAATTCATATGCGTATCCATCAAGATAAACAAATTTATATACCAATAAGTAAATCATCAAAATTATTAGCAATGATCTATAACTAAATACTAATGCGGGTATGAACAATAGGGTAACGAAAATGAACGATTGATTACCACTACTAATTGAGAATGTATCTGACAAAAACAGAATAGCTAAACTAAGAAATAAAATAAGATAACCTGTAGCAAAAAGTGTGATTTTTGCATTTGTCTTTTTATCATAATAAAATGATAAAAGAACTAAGTTCCCAAAAACCATTAATCCTGTGGATATACTTATAAGCCAATTCGCAAACTCATCGAATAGTATTGGTATATCAAAGAATATCTGAACTGAGATTGTTCTTAATCCCGCAGTAATTAAAGATATTGATAATATAGCTATATAAAAGAATGCGATACTAGAGTTATCTATTCTACCTAAGCTTGAAGTTTTATCCATGATAGACGTGAAAACTAAAAGAGCTATATACACAATTGCTGCAGATATCAAACTAAATAATATTGATTCAATAATTGTTAAATCAAGATATAATATTATCCCCACTAAATGACCTAAAAAAGATCCTATAAGAATATAGGGAAGTTGTTTGTAACGATACATAGTAAAAAGACCTAAACTAAGTCCAATTCCAGGCCAAATTAAAATCGGATTTATGTCGTTGTAATGAAATAAATAACTTATAACTGTAGCTATAAAAACCATTAATCCAATAACTATTCTCTTTTGAATCTCATTTAAAGAATCTATCATAATTTATCACCTATCAGTATTATAACATAATTCCATTGTATTAAAAAAAAGAGCTATTTTTGCTCTTTTTTTATTAAACTACAATTTTCGTCATTCACATCTCCGTTGTATATAATTCTAGCAGGGATACCTACTGCGGTTGCATTTCTTGGTACATCTGTTAATACAACTGCATTTGCTCCAATTTTAGCATTTGTTCCAATATGAATATCTCCTAAAATCTTTGCTCCCGCTGCTATCATCACATTATCACAAAGACTAGGATGTCTTTTAAATCCTTTTTCATTTCCAGTACCACCCAAAGTTACTTGATGATATATTAATACATTATTTCCAATTACAGCAGTCTCTCCAATAACGGTTCCAGTACCATGATCTATAACAAAATTTTTACCAATAGAAGCACCTGGATGTATTTCAACCCCTGTTAAGAATCTTGCTATATTACTAAAAATTCTAGCAAGTAATCGTAATCTAATCTTCCATAATAAGTGGCTAAATCTATATATCCAAACGGCATGCATCCCGTTTGATGTTAGTATTATACTTAAAGCACTTTTTGCAGCTGGATCCTTTTGTTTTACGGTTCTTATATCACTTCTAAGTCCCATATTAATCACCTCGATTGCAATGTAATTATATTCCTTAGTTGGCAATTAGCAAAACAATATACATTAAAAAAGGAAGTGAAAACGTTCACTTCCTTTATACTTCTCTTCCAATTACTAAATCATCATCTTCATATAGGAAAATTCCCAAGCTTTCAGCAATTTCTACAAAGATATCAACGATACTTACAAATTTGAAATCAAGTGAATCAAACACTTTAGATAAAGTATCATTCATCAAATCACTTATATAAACATAGTCAGCTTGACGTTCCATAATCATATTTTCAATTTGTGTTTCTAACTCGTTTAGTTCTTCAATATTAGAATCAATACCTTGACTTTCTAGGTCATTACGGACATCTAATAAGTATATTAAATAAAGTAATATCTTAGAATATTCGTCAAAGTCTTCACATTTACTTTGAAAAAGTGTCTCAAAGTAAATCTTAATCACTTCAAACTGAGAACTTAAGTAATTAAACCCAACTTCAAATATGGTTTCAAAGTCTTCATCTAATTCAGACTTATCACATACTAATTCATATATGTATTCTAAAACAACATATACTGGTTCTAATCTTTCATATACTGCTGATTTGTTATTCTGAAACTGTTCTAGCATTTTTATATTTTCTAATTTCCAAGCTGCATAATCTCTATATATTATATTATCCAAGAGCAACATCCAACATCATCATTATTGCGAATCCAACCATTGCACCAATTGTAGCTATTTTTGTTGTTTCCATCATTTGTGATTCTGGAATCAATTCTTCAACTACAACATAAATCATTGCACCTGCAGCAAAGCTTAAGCTAAATGGTAAGATTGCTCTCATTGATAAAGCTAATAAAGCACCAATAACTCCCGCAACTGGTTCTACCATTCCACTAAATTGTCCAATCATGAATGCTTTCTTTCTTGACATTCCTTCTCTTCTAAGTGGAATACTTACAGCAGCACCTTCTGGGAAATTTTGAAGTCCAATACCTATCGCTAAAGCAACAGCTCCACCGATTGCAGCTATAACAGCTGGATCAGCAGGTCCACCAGCAATTGTTGACGCATAACCAAATGCGACACCGACAGCTAGTCCTTCAGGTATGTTATGCAGTGTGATTGCTAAAACAAGTAAGATACTTCTTCTCCAAGATGATGGTGGTCCTTCATGATGATGTGATTCAATATGTTCATGTGGTAAGTATCTATCAATTAGTAAGATAAATAATCCCCCAGCTAGAAATCCTAATACAGCTTGTAACCATGGTAATTGTCCTAGTTCTTCAGCTAACTCTATCCCTGGAGCTAATAAACTCCAGAAAGAAGCAGCTATCATTACACCAGCACTAAAACCTAACATTCCATTGAAGACTTTCTTTGGAACATTCTTAAACGGGAAAACTAGAGCAGCTCCCAAAGCAGTAATACCATATGTGAAAAGAGTACCTAGTAATGCGGCCGGAACAGGATTTAGATAAATCCATTCTGTCATAGTAATCTCTCCTTATGCTTTATTTGTGCTTCCAAATAATTCCATTTTTTCTTTTACATTTTCAATAATAGTATCTGAACCAGGTTTTAATAATTTACGAGGATCAAATCCTTTTCCTTCTAAATCTTTACCTGCTTCAATATAATTTCTAGTTGCTTCAGCAAATACTAGTTGTAATTCAGTGTTAACATTAATTTTTGAAACTCCTAAAGTAATTGCTTCTTTAACCATTTCAGTTGGAATTCCTGTTCCACCATGTAATACAAGTGGCATTTTTCCTGTAGCGTCTTGAATTTGTCCTAATACATCTAAACGTAATCCAGTCCAGTTTGCAGGATATTGTCCGTGAATATTACCGATTCCAGCTGCTAACATATCAACACCTAGTTCAGCAATCATTTTACATTCCATAGGATCGGCAACTTCTCCACCACCTACAATACCATCTTCTTCTCCACCAATACTACCAACTTCAGCTTCAACACTAATGCCTCTAGCATGAGCAAATTCAATAATTTCTTTTGTTTTTTGCACATTCTCTTTTATATCAAAATGGCTACCATCAAACATTACACTACTAAATCCAGCTTCAACACAAGCTTTCGCTCCTTCGAAACTACCATGATCTAAATGTATTGCTACTGGTACAGTGATGTTTAAGAATTCCAACATCCCTTCAACCATAGCTACAACTGTTTTGAATCCAGTCATATATTTTGCTGCTCCTTCACTTACACCTAAGATAACAGGTGATTGTGCTTCTTCAGCAGCTGTTAAAATTGCTTTAGTCCATTCTAAATTGTTAATATTGAATTGCCCTACGGCATATCCTTCGTTTCTCGCTTTAACAAGCATTTCTTTTGCAGATACAAGTCCCATAATTAAATCCTCCTAATATATTTTATCATTTCAGTTAATATTATATACTAGTACTATTACAATGTAAACTAATGAGGCTTTTAAAAACGCTTTCCATGTTTGATTTAGAGCTATTACTTATTTATTTTACTTTTGCTATAAAAAAACAACTCAATTGAGTTGTTTTTATTTTGATTCTATACTTGAATAACTTTTAAAAATGCTTGTACTACATCAGGATCAAAGTGTGTTCCACTACATCTTACAATTTCTTCAATTGCTTCTTTTTCTGATATTGGGAAGTGGTATACACGTTCGTTAGTCATTGCATCAAATGCATCAGCAACACTCACAATTCTGGCAAATAATGGAATTGATTTACCAGATAATCCTTGTGGATAACCTGTTCCATCATATTTTTCATGATGACTTAGTACAGCCTCACAAACAGCATCGCTGTCAGTGATATTTTTAATGATTTTATATCCAGACTCTGAATGCTTCTTAACAACTTCAAACTCATCTTCTGTAAGACTAGTAGGCTTATTTAAAATATAATCAGGGATAGTTACTTTTCCGATATCATGTACTTTGGCCAAAAGTCTTAAGTCGTCTAAATCACTCGCTCTTCCAATTCCGAGAGCTTTGGATATTTTAATACAGTTCGTTTCTAATCTATCACTATGCTCTTTTGTTTCTTCTGTTTTTTGGTTTAGGGTTTCTAAAATACTATCCAGAACTTTTGATT
Organism: Candidatus Izemoplasma acidinucleici; assembly: GCA_004195325.1. Lineage (GTDB taxonomy): Bacteria > Bacillota_I > Bacilli_A > Izemoplasmatales > Izemoplasmataceae > Izemoplasma > Izemoplasma acidinucleici. The sequence continues at coordinate 10,771 of SDWO01000159.1, forward strand.
TTCTAGAAGAACGGTTCAATAGTTTTCTTCTATACATCAGATTTTCAGCATGAGTAAACGCTCTTTCGAAATTCATGTTATTTTCTTCTACAGAATATCCACCTTTAGAAACATTGATTTCAATTAAGGAATCACTATTGAATTGCTTTAATTTTAATTCTAACTGGCTTGCATTTTCTGTAACTGTATCTGAATTAACATCACTTGTAAGAACTAAAAACTCATCCCCACCTATTCTAGAAACAAGAATACTGTTAGTGAATATCTCAGCTAAGAATTTAGCAACAAGTTTTATTGCCTTATCCCCTTCAAAATGTCCAAATGCATCATTTATCAATTTTAATCCATCCAGATCAAATATCAATATTGAATAAGATTCAGGAAGTGCACCTGAAGATATAAATGTTTCAAAGTAGTTTCTATTTCTTAATCCAGTAAGTATATCATTGTTGGCCAAGAACGCTATTTTCTTTTGACGCTCTACTCGATCAGTTACATCTCTCATGAATCCACCAATCAGCTTCACTGAGCCATCTTCGTAGTATTCCTCTATTTCAACTGTATGCTCAAAATAGGATATTTCACCTGTTTTTTTATTTTTATGTTTTACTAAATAATCATGAATTCCCTCATTCTCATTTTTATACAAACCATACAATTTCTCTAAGAACTGTCTAGATAATAGTTTTGATTCTTTATCTGACTTAAGAATTGTCTTTCTTAAAGCTGCGATACTAAATAGTCCGTGCTCGTTTCTATCGATACCTAGTCTATTCGTGAACATCTCATTTCCATATATAAATCGCTCATGTTTCAGATCTTCAAAATCTTGATACCAGACAAGAACATGCCCTGATTTGATAGCTAGTTTTTCAGCAAGTTGAAGTCTCTCATTTTCACGCTTTAAGCGCTCTAACTCAAAATTCCTAGCAACAGTTTCAGTAACATCAACATTTACTCCAACAAATAATTTTACTTCACCATTACTATCTCGTTCTAATACATTACCTCTAATTTGAATCCATTGTGGTTTCTCTTTATCAAGATTGTTAGGAATAATCTTTTTATATTTGTCCAACCCTTCAGAAAAGATTTTGCTATGTGTTACTCTCCAATCAGAAAGGTAACTCTCGAATTCAGGTGTATGTTGAATTATCTTTTGAAAGTGTTCGTTGATACTTTCTGTTATATTCTCATTAGTTAACTGGAATTTAAATTTCATTATTTTCATATGAGAATCTGTAAAATAATATCTTCCTTTATTATGGTACTTATTATAGTACCAAATACCAACATCGGAATCACTTAATCCTTGATTGATTAAACTATTTAATACTGAAATTTGATTACTCTTTTCAAATAAATCACTTAAGTATATGTCAACTGCAACGAAAAATCTAGGTCTTCCATCAGGATATCTCAAAATACATTTACCATAAGAATCTACCCAGATTTCTTCATTATGTACTGAGAATGCAGGAGTTCGTCCACCAAAATAATCTGATTGATTATTTTTTACTTTATCAAAAGATAATCGCTCTTGTTGGATGCATTCGTCATAAAATGGAGAAGACTTTGCAGCACTTTCTCTTACTTTCTGGAACTCAGAAACATCATAAATACCATTTTCCTTCACATCTACTCCGAGCAATTTTACCCCTGTATCTGTTTGAAAAAACCTACTATTATGTTTGTCATAGTCTTTCCACCACGTACTAACAGCAAAAATATTATTTGAAGCTTGAAGTACAGTGTTTAAATGTGTTAGTTGTTTCTCAGTGCTTAACAATCTTGACATACTTATGAAGTTTAAATATAGAATTTGATCATCTTTTGTTATTTTTACAATTATCTCTTCGGATTTCTCATCTGAATAAGTAAATTCTTCATCTTCTGTAATCTCTTCAAACACTACACTATTTAAGTAATCTCTTATTTTCACAGGAATAAAATTATTTGACATTTCATACGGTACATCTGGTGTAATCATAGAAAGTGACAATATTTCTATTGTCAAATCATCAAATGATATTGTGCCTTGATTAGAGTTAAATACTGCTATTCCTAGCGATTTATCTAGGTTGTTTAATTCAAACCCAAAGAAAGCTACTATATCCTCATTGGTTATTCTGTTTTTTACAATCATAGTTACACCTCTTCTTGCGAAAACTTTTCAGTAACCATATTTTAACATATAACCTGTCTCTTATACACATCT
>SDWO01000143.1 GCA_004195325.1 Candidatus Izemoplasma acidinucleici
AGATGTGTATAAGAGACAGATATAAGACCCAAAAGAAAAAGCCCAAAAGGGCTTTGTTATAGTATTCATGTCATTTTTTACAACTATTTATGTACTGCTTGTTGTTATTTATTCCAAATAATGGATATATTTGTTCTTGAGTATTAAACCAGAGTATACATATAAAGTAAGACAATAACAACCGCGATATCGGCAAAGATATGAACAATCCAGGAATTTATAAAGCTTTTACCAAATCTATTTATATAGGCAAGTAATACTCCAATTATCGATAATCCCACAATTGTAAATATAACTGTGTATATTGGGAACAGTGTCATGAATATAATTACATGGTATACAGCCCATAGTACGCTTGAGACTATTATTGCTAGTTTGTAGCTGTTCTTCTCCAGTGTATAGAAGATATATCCTCTAAAGAAGAATTCTTCTATCAGTGAATTAAAGAAAACCAAATAAACTGCCCATATCCAAATATTACTAGGTGTTATTCCTAATTCTTCTCCACCTTGTACTACTACATCTGCATCAAACATAAATTGAAGCATGAAATAACCACCTATTGTTCCAATGAAGATTACAATACTTACAAGTATTGGTAATTTCAATTCTTGTAGAGTAGGTTTCTCAAATTTAATCTCTGTTTTTAGATTAGATTTTCGTAAAACATAAATACCAAATAAAGGGACGATTAAGAATAATGAAATTCTTAATATTTGCTTTGGAATATATTCAAGAACAAATACTTCTTCTAATACGACAAGTGCTACTATAGAAAACAAACTATATATTATAGTATTCTTATTCATGGTTATCACCAAAATACTTTTCAAATTCAGAAAGTGCTTCACTTTTTGAATAAGTAAAAAAGATACGATAGTTCTCTTGATCTAGTATTCTAAAGTGTCTTGATATTTTATGTTGTTGGACACGGAACCCCTCTTTAGTAATCGAAGTTTTCCACCAAGATTCTCCACCCATTGTTTTCAGTTGTCTTCTTGAAGGTTTTTGAATAGCGATAGAATGAATAATTTCATTTACTTCATCTCCAAAGACTGATTTTACAAGGTCATGCTCACTAAATATAGATACAAAAGTTACTGCTTCAGCCCATTTTAAAAGACTTCTTTCTTTCTCAATTTGGATAAGTGTTTTCTTACTTAATCCTATTGTATAAGCCATTTCTTCTAGGGTCATACTAACATCTTTACGTAAGTCTTCTAAGATACTTTGTACCTTACTACAAAAATCTGTTTTTTTCATAGATCCATCTCCTTATTGGTTGAAATACAGAAGTGTATTTTTACACTATAGTGTAATTTTACACCTTTTTAATTCAATTGTCAAGTAGGTAATTCAATAGGGATTAAATACACATTTGATACTCCATATAAAAAGAACACTTCAATTAAATTGAGTGTTCTCTTTTTATTTATTATTAAATTCCGTTATTCAAAATGTCTTACTTTATTTGCCTCAAGAAGTTTATTTAATGTTTCTTCAGGATTCTTTACTTTACTTGAGAAGATCATAGCTGCGATAACATAAGGCTTAAATGAAGCTTCTTTATATGTTGGAACTCTATATCTATCAAATACTGAAGCAGCAACTTCACCATGTTCACAAGATACGTCTGTTATATCTGCTGGTAAGCAGTGCATGTATAAAGCTTTACCTTTTTTAGTTAAGCTCATCATATCTTCAGTACATTCCCAGTCAAGATGATTTGCATTTTGAGCTAGTAGTTCTTTCTCCAATGTTTTGATCCCGTCAAAATCTCTATTTCCATAAAGTTCTGTTCTTTTTTCCATAGCTTTAAATGGAGCCCATGATTTTGGATAAACGATATCAGCATCTTTAAATGCTTCTTCCATTGAGTTTGTTTTTGTAAACGATCCACCAGATTTTTCTGCATTTTCTCTTGCAACTTTTTCTACTTCTTCCATAACTTCGTACCCTTCAGGGTGAGCAAGTACAACATCCATACCGAATCTTGTCATTAATGCAATTACACCTTGAGGTACTGAAAGTGGTTTACCATATGATGGAGAATAAGCCCATGTCATTGCAATTTTTTTACCTTTAAGATTTTCTAGTCCACCAAATTCCTCAATTAAATGAGCCATATCACTCATTGATTGAGTTGGATGATCGATATCGCATTGTAAGTTAACAAGTGTTGGTCTTTGTTCTAGAACACCATCTTTATTTCCTTCTACAACACTTTTTGAAACTTCTCTCATATATGTATTTCCTTTACCGATATACATATCATCTCTTATACCAATAACATCTGCCATAAATGATATCATGTTTGCTGTTTCTCTTACTGTCTCACCATGTGCTACTTGTGATTTTCCTTCATCTAAATCTTGAACTTCTAACCCTAACAGGTTACAAGCACTAGAGAATGAAAATCTAGTTCTAGTTGAGTTATCTCTAAATAAGGAAATACCTAATCCTGAATCAAAGATCTTACTTGATATATTTTCTTCTCTCATCGCTCTTAAAATCGATGCGATTTTATATACAGATTTTAATTCGTCTTCGGTTTTCTCCCATGTTAATAAGAAATCCTCATTGAACATTTTAGAATGATCTAATGTTCCTAATTCAGCAATCATTGCCTTAATATCTTTTTTCATTTTTAAATATCTCCTTATTATTTTATTTTTAAATACTGCTCAGGCATTGCAGCGTACACTGCAGCACATTTTACTAAATCTGCTTTCCAAGTCTTTTCATTTGGAGCATGAGCTTCTTCTTCTTTACCAGGACCAAATCCTATACAAGGAATTCCTTCACGTCCCATAATAGAAACACCATTAGTCGAGAACGTCCATTTATCTACAAGTGGTTCACCATACATACCTTTAAATGCTTCTACCATAGCTTGTGTTGGTGCTTCATCTTCACCAATAACCCACGTTGGGAAGTAACAATCAGTTGGATAAACAAGTCCAGTATAAGCTGGTCTATCATATTTATACATTGAAACTTCAGCATTCCATTTTTGAACTGAAGGTAGATCTTGTATTTCTTTAATTGCACCTAAGTACGTTTCACCATCAGTTAATCTTCTGTCAATTGAGATTGCACAAGAGTCGGCAACTGCACATCTACTTGGAGATGTAAAAAAGATTTCAGATACGGCAAGTGTTCCTTTACCTAAAAATGCATCTACATGTAATTTATCATTTAATGCTTCAACTTCTTTGATTATTTCAGCCATTTTATAAATCGCATTTGACCCACGTTCAGGAGCTGAACCATGACAAGAGACACCTGCTACATCAACACGTATTTCCATTCTACCACGTTGTCCACGATAGATATTCCCATTTGTAGGT
>SDWO01000050.1 GCA_004195325.1 Candidatus Izemoplasma acidinucleici
TTTAATTTTAAGACATAGTTCATAAAATCCACTCCTGCCTTTCATTTTACCATACTATTTGTTAAAATAATATCTAGGAGTGATGAATATGCAATTTGATACAAGTTTACTAGAATTCGATAAAATATTAGAGCTCATCATAAAAAAAGCAAGTACATTACACGGTAAAGAACTTGTAAGTAATATCTCTCCAACCAATAATGCCTTAGAAATAAAACGATTATTAGATGAAACAAATCATGCATTCGATATCGTTACTTTGTATAAGGAACCGCCATTTGGGGGAATCAGGGATTTACACGAGACATTACAAAAAGCGAAAATACACTCAGTGCTACGTCCGACTGAGTTTTTAAACGTCGTTGGATTATTAGATGCAACAATCAATAATAGAACGTTTTATAAGAGGGTAAAAGAAGAGGAAATCGAAGGAGAAACTTTAGATTTCTATTATGATCAACTATCATCTGTCAAAGGGTTAAAGCAAGATATTAACCACGTTATTACAATTGATGGACGCATTTATGATAAAGCTAGTCATGACTTAAGTAGAATTAGAGTTAAAATAAGTCAAAAACAAAATAAAATCACCGAACGCTTAAATGGTATATTAAATTCTCAGAAAACAAAGTTAGCTGATCATTTAATAACGATAAGAAGTAATAGAATGGTGGTTCCTGTAAAATTAAGTGAGAAAAACAATTTTAAAGGAACGATTATTGATTATTCAAGTAGTGGTGAAACGGTTTATATGGAACCACAATCTGTTACGCTACTAAATAATGAGATTAATATATTAATGTTAGACGAAGAACGTGAAATAGAACGTATTTTACGTGAGTTAACGATTAAGATAGCGGATCAACATGATCCCTTAATGAATAACTACAACACACTATGTTATTTAGATATGGTATTTGCCAAAGCTAAATTCAGTGTTGATTTTGAATGTACTATGCCAACAATCACAGATAGCGAAGTTCACTTAGTAAAGGCAAGACATCCATTAATCAAACAAGATGAAGTGGTACCTAACACAATTACCTATAATAAGAAAGAACGTATCATTATAATCACTGGACCTAATACCGGTGGTAAAACCGTTGCGATTAAAACAATGGGATTACTAAGTTGTATGGTTCAATCAGGATTGATGATACCGGCAAGTGAAGGAAGTAAAACAATCGTCTTTGAAAATATCTTCGCAGATATTGGCGATGAGCAATCAATTGAACAATCATTATCAACATTTAGTTCTCATATGACAAGAATCATAAATATCTTAAAACATATGACTGTCGGTAGTTTAATCTTACTAGATGAACTAGGTAGTGGAACTGATCCAAAAGAAGGAGCTAGTCTAGCGATTAGTATTCTTGATTATATAAGAATCAGAGGAGTATACGTTATTGCGACTACTCACTATCCTGAATTAAAAGCATATGCATATGATAAAGAAGAGATTATTAATGCTAGTGTTGAATTCGATGTTGAGACATTGAGTCCAACATATAGGTTATTACTAGGAACTCCTGGTAAATCAAATGCATTGTTAATCAGTGAGCGTTTAGGATTGCCGGAAAAGATAATCAACGCTGCCAAAGAAAACGTATTAACAAGTCAGTCAGAAATCAGTGACTTAATTAATAAACTTGAAAAGCAAGGAAACACCCTAGATTTACAAATTCAGGAGTATGAAACACTAATTCATGACAACAAAGAACTAGTCAAGCGTAACGAGAAGTTACAAAGAGAACTTATAGAGCGCCAAAACGAAATAAAACGTAAAGGTGCAGTTTCTAAGAGTCAAATCGTTAGCGAGGCAAAACATGAAGCATTAGAGCTTCTAAAGGCTATAGAAGTCATGGCAAAAAGCAATACTGTTAAAGAACATGAAATCGCAGAAATGAAATATAAAGTTAAGAACTTAAGTTTAGAAGAAGAACATAAGTCAACTGTTACTAATCACGTATACTTAAAAGGTGATATTGTCACTGTCTTAAAATTCAACCGAACTGGAGAGCTTGTTAAAAAACAAAAAAACAATAAATGGATTGTTAAAATGGGAGCTCTGAATTCACAGTTTGGCGAAGATGGTTTTGAATTCATTGAACATAAAGTAAAAGAAGAACCAAAAGGAAGAATCAGATCAATGGTTACAAAGAGTGCACGCATAGAACTTGATCTTCGTGGGTTACGTTACGAAGAAGCGAAATATGATTTAGATAAATACGTTGATGATTGCTTAGTATCAAATATGCCGTATGGACACGTTATTCATGGATTTGGAACACTTACCTTACGTAAGCTTGTTAAGACCTATTTAGACAAGCATACGATGGTTCAATCACATCGTGATGGTGAAGGTGGAGAAGGCGGACAGGGTGTCACAATATTTTATTTGAAATAATGAGAGCAAAAAGATTGATTTAAATAAGCACTTAAATTATAATTAAAACGAGATATAATATAGGAGGAATAAAATATGGCTTTAGTATATGCAAACAGCGACAACTTTAAAGAAGAAATAGCAAAAGGAATAGTATTATTAGACTTTTACGCAGATTGGTGCGCACCATGTAGAATGATCGGACCAGTTTTAGAACAAATCGCAAACGAAAACGAAGATATCAAAGTAGTGAAAGTAAATGTGGATGAACATCCAACTTTATCAAGCGACTTCGGTGTTAGAGGAATTCCAGCATTGTTCGTTATAAAAGAAGGTAAGACTGTTGCTCAAAAAGCAGGGTTTATGCCAAAAGACGCACTAGTTGATTGGGTTAAAAACGCATAATTAAAAACCAAGTTTAAAACTTGGTTTTTTTTATGCTTTAATATGGATATCCTAAATAATATAATTTAGATAATCTTTATGAATATATGTTATAATTAACACAGCTAGTTAGGGATAACTAAAGTGTTATAAGACTTTAAGGGGGTAAAAATATGCATGAGATAAGTAATAAGAATTTTAAAAGAATGTTTCTAGTTATTTTTACATTCTTTTTTTTAAGGCAATTTTTACAGTTAATTGAAATAGATATTCAGTACTATATGTATTCAAGTAATGCTTGGTCTATATATATTTTAATTGTTTTACTGATCCCAGTGTATGTCTTTATGGCGTATACTTTACCAATATTATTAGTAGTTAAGCTTACTTCAATTACATGGATCCAAATCCCAAAACTTATACACTCGAAATACGAGGTTGAATATACAGGGTATAACATACCAAAAACAACTTTAACACATAAATTAGTCGCAGTGTATAGGTGCTGTCTCTTATACACATCT
>SDWO01000162.1 GCA_004195325.1 Candidatus Izemoplasma acidinucleici
ATATTAAAGAGAACCTTCTGGTGCCTTATATAGCATTGCTTTTTATCTTGTTGTCATTATTTCTTCAACCAATAGGAGAATTGTTTGAAGGATTTTACCAAATTCAAATTAGTGAAAGCATCTTACTAACTGATTATGTTGCAGTTGGGGGAGTTGGTCCTGCATTATTAAATTCAGGATTACTAATGGGATTCAGTTATTTATTAATAAAGAAACTAGGACTTAGAGTTACTGGTTCTATTTTTGCGGGTATTTTAACCATTGGAGGATTTGCTTTCTTTGGTAAGAACATTCTGAATGTGTTGATTATATATTTAGGAGTATATTTGTACTCTAGATATCAACGTATCAATATAAGAAGTGTTATTATAGTGTTCTTATTTTCTACAGGGTTAAGTCCAATAAGTAGTGTAGTTATGTTTGGGCTTGGACTTGATCTTATATATAGTATTCCTTTAGGGATTTTCACAGGAGTTTCTGCGGGATTCCTAGTGGTTGAATTATCAAGTAGAGCAATTTCCTTTCACCAAGGATATAATCTCTATAATGTCGGATTCGCTAGTGGTATTCTGTCCTTTTCAATCTTTAGTATTTTTAAACTCTTACAGTTTGATTACCAAACAAACTTGATATATACAAATGATTCCCATTTATTTTTATTCTACCTGTTCATATTCATTTGTCTTGTTTATGTAATATTAGGACTCTATCTATCAAACTTTAAGCTTAAAGGATATAAAGATATATTGAAACTCTCAGGAAGAGCAGCAACAGATTTTACAAGAAGAGATAATCATGCAATGACGATGTTCAATATTGGGATTACTGGATTATCTGCGTTACTTATTCTCGTCTTGCTTAACGTTCATATGAATGGACCTGTATTTGGAGGGTTATTTACGATTATGGGATTTGCAGCATTTGGAAAACATGCAAGAAATATTATACCACCGATGTTAGGTGTGTTTATCGTTAGTCTTATCTTTAATGTCGATTTAGGTGTACCTGTTGTCTTGGCTATTCTATTTTCCACTGCACTAGCACCAGTAGCTGGAGAGCACGGAATTATTATAGGTATTATCGCAGGAATGTTACATCTACCTATCAGTTTAAGTCTAGGACAATTACATGGTGGTGTGTTACTATACAGTAACGGATTCGCAGCGGCATTCACAGCAATCATAATCACGTCTATCATGAGCACGTTTAAAAGGAGTGAAATATAATGGTATTACATGAAAAATTAAAAAGCGCAAAGATCACAGAAGAGATTACGGGATATTTACTAGATAGAGGATATAAGAAGTTATCTATCAATCTAGAGTTAAATAAAAATGAATCGAAATTCGTTATTAAAGTTGCTGATATTGGAGAGAATCTTATTGATGTCTTCAAACAAGATCTATATTGTTGTAGAGAAATCGAACTTGAAGAATATGGAGTAGATCATCTCCATAACGAATGTACATGTTCACTGAATACACTAGGGATGCTAGTAGATGATTATGAAATAGAATTAGTGAATGGTGAATACGTCATTATTCTTCATCGTAAACAAATATGATGATTTGAAAAGAAAAAAAGCCTCAAACTTAGTTTGGGGTTTTTATTTTGATTATATGTTTCATTCAGTACAAAAACAAAAAAAACACCACTTTTTAAAGTGATGTTTTAATTTAAGGATTTATGATATTAATCAGTTACGTGAGAACCTATATAATCAAATGTATCTTGAGGATATGAAGTCCATTCACCTGCTAAATCAAATACTGTGTTTCCAGCAATGATATCTGAGTTTCTAACTAAAGTAACGTTTTGAGCGAAATTATCTCCACCAGCCTCAGCTTCAACACCGAATTGATCAATAACAATACCAAGGAACACTAATTGAACTGAGTCATCTCCATTAAAGTGAGTAACACTCGGATATCCAAATGCAATATCACAATTAGTATCTAGTAATGAAGCTACTTCAACAGCATCTGTACAAAGTACTAATACTTCACCTGCAGCTAAAGTTCCAACTAAATTATAAGTGTTTGTTCCAGAACCATAATTTTCAATAATTGCATACATTGTTAAATCGACAACAGCATCAGAATAATTATAAAGTTCTAAAGCTTTATTATTGCTTCCACCTTCGATATACTCAGAAATGAATAATGCAGGCATTAATTCAGTAACAGTAACTCTTACATCTACAGGAATAACTACATCTGTATCAATAACAAACATATCTGTTAACGCTTCATGTAATCCCATGAATTCACCAGTAATAGTAGCGGCACCTAATAAATCGTATCCGTCTCCACCAGCTGCCATGAAATCATTTGTAGCTACACTATATGTAGCATCAAGGTCAATTGCAACACCATCAATCATAACATTATCAACTAGTGTACCACCATTGGCACTCCAATTAATATTATATGTTAAACCTGAAACGTGAGGATATTTACCAGAAGAACCAGGATAAGAACTAGTACCATACTGTAAAGTATCTAAAATTTCTTGTCCAGTTAAATCTACAGTAACAATAATGTTTCCAAATGGTAATACTGTAATGATATCTCCAACTGTTACATCACCCATAGCGATGCTTGCTCTGATTCCACCACCATTAGTGATTGCGATATCAGCACCAGTTACAACTATCATTGAATCTGTAATTAATTTACCTAAGTTAGTTTCACCAGTACGTACGTTATCTCTAAGACCGTCTAGTTCAACTGCAGTTTGTCCAACTACTACACTTAAGATTGCTTCTTGATCTACTTCAATAGCATCAATAACATCTTGAACGTCTTGATCAATACCTAAGTCTAAGATAGCAGCTTCATCAGCATTGATTAATAAACCGTTATAGTTAATGATTTCTCCATCTTCAACTGTAAAAGTTAAGATTCCTAAGTTTTTGTTATATTCTCCAGTACTAACGATTAATGTATTATTAACCATTTGTCCTTGAGGTAAATAACTGTGTGAATGCCCATCAATAATAATATCGATTCCTTCAACATTCAATGCGATGTCTTCTGTTGTAACACTTGAACTTTCATCTAATCCAACATGTGCTAACATAACGATTACATCTGCACCCATTTCTTCTAATTCTTCAACATACATAGCTGCTTGTGTTTCAGCATCTAAGAAGTTTAATCCAACTACATTCAGTGGATGAGTCATAAAAGTTGTATCTGGAGTAGTAATTCCAAAGAATCCAACTGTAACATCACCAAATTCTTGAATGAAATATGGTTCAAACATATCTGCATCATCTGCATCATATTGAATATTTCATATCCAACTGCGTTCATTACTTCAACAACACTTGAACCCTCTTCTAATGTAGCGAAAGTAGTTCCGTGGAACATATCTCCAGCTGCGATTAAATAAGTGTTCTCATAATTAGCTCTAACTTCATCAATGATATTTTTGATAGTAGCATAACCCATAGTACCAGCCCATGAATCATCATTTACGCGACCATGCACATCATTGTTGAACATAAATACGATTTCAGTTTGAACCATAGATTGCCAGCTACCCACTAAATCATATGTAACAACTAATTCTGCTAACATTTCTTCTAGAACCATAATTCTAGCTTCAAAGTCGACAATGCTTGCTTCAGCACTAGTCATATCAGCTTCAATAGCTGATGCTCTAGTTTTTAAAGCATCAATCTCATCTTCGAGTTCATCAAAAGATAATCCTAATGCAGTTACGTTACCGTCAATAGCGTCCAAATCAACTATTAAACCTTCCAGTATTACGATATCAGCGTTGATGTCTACAATAGCATCTTCTATGCTAGTTATATCATCTAAAACATCTGTATCTTTACATCCTGCCAATGTAAAAC
>SDWO01000035.1 GCA_004195325.1 Candidatus Izemoplasma acidinucleici
AGATGTGTATAAGAGACAGTCATAATGCTTTGATTTAAATGCATTAAGTGGTGTGACAATAAAGGCATATAGATGATTCTTCTTACATCACTACCTGTCCAATATGAGATTAACCATTCATTACTCTTATCTACATCTTTAGTATCTATTAAATAATCATAGTTCTCCTTAGACAACTTAGTAGTAATCTTATTAAAGTCTAGATTGCTAATTATTTCAATTGATCTTTTTGTAACTTCATTTCTATAACCAATTAACTCTTCAAAGACTATATCCTTACTAAAACTTAAAATACCTCTTTCATCTAATTCGTTACCCGTACTCCTAATACTAGAATGCATTCTCTTTTTCCACTCATCATTAAACACTTGTGATTGATTCATAACTATGGAGTTCATAGTTATATCCTCAATTCTTGTGATATGCCATATATTATAAACCGTAGTTCGACCTTTGTATTTACCAATTTCAGTGAGTTGTCCATGACTGCTATTACTGACAAGATACTCAAAAATAGTTTCTTCATTAGATTCTCCAAAAGGATATATCTTTTTATATAGTTTTAGTATATCTTCTTTGGGATATTCTTTTTTCATCAATTCTCTTATAGCTTTACTGTCCTCTTTCAATTCCTTGATATTCATATTATCACCATTCAAATTTTACCACATAAAAAGAAGTCAGTAAATGACTTCTTTATTATAAATCTGGTGTAGGAGACCAATTGGACAACCTTAATTCAAAATCTCATAAATCTTTGCTGTTACATTATGAACGAATTCTAATGAACCAATAAGAATAAAACGATAGTCGTCTTGCTCTTTAAGAAACTTCATAGTCATAGTATCAGTTGCTTTGCTACACTCACTCATTATTGCTAGTTTTACCAGTTCAATTGTTTCTTCACAATTTCTTAGATCTATCATTGAGCATACTCTTGCATCTACCTTTTCAGGATTAGGCATGTTTATGAAATCAATTACTTGCTGAGTTGCTTCTTTTCTTATTTTCTTTATCGCTTCTTTCTCACCATAAAAAGCCTCTAGCTGTTTTTCTGTAAATCTCCATACTCCACCAACTTTTGTTCCTTCTAGCTTACCATCTTCTAAGTATCTTCTTATTGTTCTTTCACTTAGATTTGTTATTGTCATTACATTCTTTATGCTTAACATTCATATCACCTCACCAATATTATAGTATTGAGAAGAATGAAAATCAACATGTTAATGACGTGATTTGGCAGGTTTGAAAAAGAAACTAGCAAATGACTTCTAAATTTGTTTAAAGGTGTTGGAGACCGATTTAACACTTTCTATTGAGTTCGGTATATACCAACACCTGTTGATTGGTTAATTGATAAAATGAAACTTATCATATTTTTTGTAGATGTTTTCAAAATATGTGTTAAAATATGTATTATGTTTTTAAGGGGGCGGTTATATGTCATTTAGCAAGTTTTTTGGTCATGACATTGATTATAACAAAGCAGCAACGATGTTCACAGGACATCATTTACTATTATTTATCTGTGCAGTAATGGCGATTATATTGACATTACGCTTTGCACAAAAGATTAAAGAACATCCAATGGAAAAAAGACTGAAAATATATGTAGCTATATTACTAATAGTATTAGAAGTTAGTTATCATGTTCACAATTGGACTTATCCAAGAGTATCAGTACCACTGCATTTAAGTAGCATGGCTACTATATTGTGTATTGTGCTATTATTCACTAATAGTAAAAGAGTATTTCAATATGCATTCTTCTTTGGTATTTTAGGTGGGTTCATGGCATTAATATTTCCTAATAGTTTAGGGTATACTTATTTAAGTTTTAGATACTATCATTTTATTCTGTTACACGTGTTAATTCTTGTTGTACCGCTTTATTATTATAAAGCATACGGATATAGAATAATAAGTTATAAGAAGCTGTTAGAGATATATGGTGTTGTTTTAGCTTTAGGTGTATTCGTATACTGGATCAATTCAATCTTAGGAACTAATTATTGGTTTATTTATGAGATCCCTAAAAATGTTGGATCAACATTTAAACGATTTCCTGTATATATCATATCATTCTTTAGTTTAGTATTTGGGACAATGAATGTATTGTATTATTTTTCACATTATCGAGTTCAATTCGATGAATCTCAATTACTCGAGCAAAACTAAAGTAACTTTTACAAATAAAAACACACATGCCATCATGTGTGTTTTTTTATTTGCCTTAACTTACTACAACATCAAATGTTTGTGATGTTTCATTTAAAGACGCATCAAATACTTTAACAGTAACAAATTAAAATTTGCCATAATGAAAAGTGGTGAAAAATAAACCCAATATAAGATTGCCTATATTTCATAAATCATCAAATCAATTGGTATAATTCCCCTGTTCACCAATCTATTTACAAAGATCGAGTAGTTTAGGCATGTAAAAAGGCAAGACAAACGTCTTACCTAAATATTTATAATGATAGAGCGATAGAGATAGAACTCCCGTAGACGGTGTTGGAGACCGATTGGACAACTACTTATCCTAAAACCAATATCTTAGAATTTATTTCCAACATACTGTTAATAACATAACAAATGAGATCAACTATTTTCTGATTCTACTCAAAATATTTTCACGTACTTCATTTGGACTTTCTGTCATCAAAAGATGAATTTCCTGATCATTGACAAATACCAATGTCAAAATCATTGTCTTCTCGTTGTAATTAATATTATCTATTGTGTTTAACTGAACTTCAAACATTTCCTTTGCCTTAGATATATCGATGAGCAAAAGTTTAGAATCGAAAAGGTAAAGATAGTAAAACTTATTGAATTCAACTATTTTGCAACTAGTTTTATATGTATACTCCTCCTTAAATTCCTTTTCAATCTTAGTGAATTTTCTTTTTTCTAATTTGAATATAAATAATAAAAAAAGAATGTAAATGGAATACCTAAAATCGATCCAATTAATGCTATCACAAAAATGTTTTCTCCAAATAATATTGAGCCTATTGCCCAAAATCCTAAGAACAAGAATAACATCAAAAAACATGTAATAAACAATGTAACTTTCCACTCTTTCATGTTCTCATCTCCTTCTAATACGTTGAGATGCATTAAGAAAATGTTTCTTCATAATTCACCCTCAACTTCTTCAACATTTTAACATAAAAAAAGAAGCCAGTAAATGAGTTCTATTTTTTTCATGGTGTTGGAGACCGAAAAGACAT
>SDWO01000175.1 GCA_004195325.1 Candidatus Izemoplasma acidinucleici
TTTCTCTCCTTTAAATTAAAATATTTGCCCTAAATCTTAGGACAAACAAAATTCAAAGTTTGAGTCCTACGCTGGCATTATCCAGATCAGGTTCGGTCTACTTTAGTAATCAAAAGTACTCTCAGCCTAGTTCTCTAAGCTCCCCGACTTTAGTGCAATTTAATTATATACATAAGTAATTTTTAATGCAAGTAATATATTAATAATATCAAATCATGTAAGCGCTTAATAAAATAAATAAAAAAAGATTGCATTTTTAAATAAAGTGCAATATAATTCCATTAGAATTTTATTTTATGGAGGAACATCATGAAGAAACAGCCTGTTACATTGGAAACGATTATTGTACTAGTATTTTTTATCCTTGGATTCATATTATTCTCATCAGATATGGGAGTTGCAAACTTCCTAAATACTATGATTAACACCAGTTTTTACTTGTTGATCAATGTTGCCTTATGGATTATGGCAGTTGCTGTTTTAACAGGAGCAATGGCTGGAATATTCAGTGAATTTGGAATTATTGCATTACTGAATTATGCATTTAGTTTCATTGTAAGAATCATATATAGATTGCCAGGAGTTGCGGGTATTGGAGCGCTTAGTGCTTATCTATCAGATAACCCAGCAGTCATTAGTTTATACAAGGAAAGAGAGTTTAGAAAACAGTTTAAGAACTATCAGGTTCCGGTTCTTGTAAACTTAGGAACATCGTTTGGGATGGGACTGGTAATCGCTATTTTCTTTATCGCTTTAGATTCAGATTTCTCCATGGCTGTAGGTATTGGAGTATTTGCGAGTATTATTGGAAGTATAGTTTCTGTTAGAATGCTTACATATTACTCGAAAAAATACTACAAAATTCCAAAAGATGATAACCCCATTAAAGTAATTGATGATGATGAGTTTTTACGAGAAGTTCGTGAAGGTTCATTTGTTAATAGATTTTTAGAGAGCGCACTTGATGGAGGGAAAAATGGTGTTGAAATCGGACTTCAAATTATTCCCGGAATCTTAATTATTTCAACATTCATTATGATGCTTACATACGGACAACCTGTGGACGCATTTGGAAATATATTAGAATACACAGGATCTGCTAAAGAAGGTATTGCACTTCTTCCAACACTTGGGAACCATATTATGTTTATTATGAAACCATTGTTTGGATTTACTTCTAGTGAAGCAATCGCTTTTCCACTAATTAGTTTAGGAAGTGCTGGAGCAGCTATTGGTATTGTACCTGACTTTATCAAAGCCGGATTTGTCTCAGTAAAAGACATCGCAGTGTTTACCGCGATTGGTACTACATGGAGTGGATATCTTTCAACCCATGTAGGAATGATGGATACGCTAGGTGTTAGACCGCTAACGACTAAGGCAATCTTTTCTCACACTATTGGTGGGATTGTTAGTGGTGTTGTGGCTAACTATTTATTCATCTTAATATCAGCTTTATTGTAAATTAAAAGCGCTAATTCTAGCGCTTTTATTATTGCTTAAACGTTCGCAGCACAACTTGCAAAAACTATTACAATAAGAATAATATAAAAGATTCCAAATGTTAAAGGAGAAAATAGGAAAGAGAGTGCCGAACGCCAAATAGTACTATGACCTTCCTCATGTCTGATAACAAGTATATATTTCAATACTCTGACAACGCTGATGAAGAAATGTAGAACTGGATATAACAGTCCAACAAATAGTACAAAAACTATTAAATCATCAACATCTTTTACTTTGTCTATAACGAAGTAAAAGAAACCAAGAATGAAAAACCCAGACCCTAAAATCAATAATTGAACTCTAAAAAAGAAGCGTTCAAACCTCATAAATTTTTCTACTTTTTCGCTTGAATGGTTTTCCATAAATTACCCCCTATATTGTGTATACTTTTATAATATCACAAAATGTTTGAAGTTCAAAATAAAAAGACCTGTTAAAGGTCTTTTTCTGTTATTATTTCATAAATGATAGGTCTTTCAGGAACTACTTCACCAGATATAGTGAATGCTTCCAAAACCTCTTTTTTGATTTGCTCTATATTGTCTAGGTTATTATACAGTACAGCTAATGTTTCACCAACAGCTACTTTGTCTCCAACCTTCTTCTTCAATACAATACCAACATCAGGATCAATATCATCATCTTTTGTTTCTCTACCAGCACCAAGTTTCATTGCACCTAAGCCAATTGCTAATGCATTGATATCTTTTACAAATCCTTCTTTGGTTGCTTTGATATCTACTAATTCTTTCACACTAATGAATGAATCCATATCTGGTAAAGTTCCACCTTGAGCTTTTATAAAATCAAGCTGTTTCTGATGTGCTTCCCCATTTTTAATTTTTTCTCTTAATAAAGCTTTCGCCTCGTCTAGAGTTTCAGTTAGATTTGCACTAAATACCATGTAACTACCAATTTCAATACATAATTCTTCTAAATCTTTTGGTCCATTACCTTCTAATGTATCTAATGCTTCTTTTACTTCTAATCTATTTCCGACAGTGAATCCTAAAGGTTGATCCATATCAGTGATAAACGCTACAGTTTTTTTACCAAAGCTTTCACCGATACCTACCATTACTTTAGATAACTCTCTAGCTTCTTCTAATGTTTTCATAAATGCACCTTCACCGATTTTTACATCTAGAACGATTACATCACTACCACTCGCTAATTTCTTACTCATAATACTTGAAGCAATTAACGGAATACTAGGTACTGTTGCAGTTACATCACGAAGTGCATATAACAGTTTATCAGCTGGCGTTAAATTAGCTGTTTGTCCTGCTACTGCTAATCCAATATCATTTACCTGATTTACAAAATCTTCTATTTCAATATCGACACTTAATCCATCAATACTCTCTAACTTATCTAATGTTCCACCTGTGTGTCCTAATCCACGACCACTTAGTTTCGCAACTTTTGCTCCTGCTGCAGCAACTAATGGAGCTAATACTAGTGTAGTTTTATCTCCTACACCACCTGTTGAATGTTTATCTACTTTAATTCCCTTGATACTACTTAAATCAATGATATCTCCACTATGTAACATAGCTTTAGTAAGACTACTTGATTCATCTCTACTCATTCCTTTAAAATATATAGCCATTAATAAACTGCTCATTTGATAATCAGGAATTTCCTTAATAACATAACCGTTTATAATGAATTTTATTTCTTCTTCAGATAGTTTATGACCATCACGCTTTTTTTCTATTAAATCGACCATTCTCATGGTATCACACCTTTCATATGTGCTAATATTATAACATACCATAATACCA
>SDWO01000087.1 GCA_004195325.1 Candidatus Izemoplasma acidinucleici
AGATGTGTATAAGAGACAGCTATGAAAGGGGAAATGTTAATGAGTGTTAAGAACGTTTGTGGAGTGAAGGTAGACATTGATAATTGTCCAAACTTAACTGTTGGAGCTAAAGATGTTCTGCTTAAGGAAACAGAAGACTATTCAAGAAGGATAGGAAAACTTTCACATGTAATTGCAAATAGAGAAACCGAAAATAACGAGGAACTTGAAGTGTCAAAAGAAAATGTGAAAAGTGCGATATTTGCACTAAGATTTAAAAAGAACTCAAATGTTAATAAAAAGTTGTTCATTAATAGATTGTTACAGGCTGTATCATTGGTTTTTTTAACTCTATCATATGATAAGGAATCATGGTCTAAGGCAGTTCTTATTGTTTCGATAATTGTTTTGATGTTAACATATGGATACGAGTATATTAGTGGAGGGAACTATGAATAAAAAGATTAAGTTTACACCAAATGCAAAGATAATGTATAGTGAGTTTTTGAAACTATATGAGGATTATTTACAATTTGAAATAAATGAAATGCTAAAAATACCTGGAGAACATGAAATTGCAGTTGATGAGTATAGATTAGCAGAAGTTTTTGACAGTATTGATTCAGGTAGACAACTATATAAGAAAACTAAAATGAAATCTAGAGTCAGAAAACTTTCATTATTATATTTTATTATAGGAATTATTAGTGCAATCATCGCCTTTATTTATCCTACATTAATTCAGTTGCTAGACGAAGAACCAATAAGGTTTCAACTTTTAGCATTTTCTATGGTTGTTATTTTAGTTAGCTTCATTGGATTATTCTCAACTGTAAGAAGTTATAAGACAAAATCAAGACTTAGAGAATACTCAATAAATTTGAATAATAGACTATTAGGTAAGCAGAACAAAATGCACAAGTATTTTAACTGTTCAGAGGAACATGAAGTAAGATATTTGGCAGGTAAATTTAATGAATCTACAAATGAAGTAATATCAGCAATTAGACAACTATGTTTAGCCAAAGTTATTCACTATTCGACTCATGAAGAGGCAGAAAGGTCTTTAGAGTTAATGGGCTTCACAAAGAAATCAGTGGGATCAGTTAAAGATAAAGAACTAATAGAAGAGTATATTAGAAAAATTGAGCATATTATAAATAAGTAGTATTATTGTTTGCAGGAAACGATTGAAAATCCAGGTGTCGACGGTTCGATTCCGCCTGGAGCCACCATCAATGACTTAGATAAGACCTTTAGGGGTCTTTTTTATTTGTTGTAATATATAGTTCTCATAAAAAAAAGAGATATTTTATCTCTTTTTTGTTTTCTGTATTAACGAATTGGTTATAACAAACATGATGATACCAATCATTAGTATGTAATATGGGTAAATTTTTAATGATGAATACCTGGCTAAAACACCGAATAATGCAGGGAATATTGATGCTCCAACATATGCACCTGCAAGTTGAAGTCCGATGACATGCTGTGATCTATCTGCTCCGAATCTTTTTGGAGTCTCATGAATTAGACTTGGGAATACTGGCGCAAGTCCAATTCCTTGAAAGAAGAATAAAACATATAGAACTGATATATGGAAATTAAATAAAAGCAAACCCGAGGAAGCGATAAATATAATGATCCCCACTAAAACAAGCTGATTATTATTAAATTTGAAAGAGATAAATCCAGAAACAATACGACCAATTGTTATCCCGGCATAATAGGTACCTATTAATGTTCCTGCTGTAGCTATTAATAAATTTCTACTACTTACTAAGTAGGATGCTCCCCAGTTTCCAATACTGAATTCTATTGCACAATAAACTAGGAATATTACCATTGAAAGTTTTACACCATTTGTTTTAATAACTTCTTTATATGTTAAGTATTCATTATGAAAATCTGTATTTGCTTTTGAAACTTTCTCTTGCTTCTTCCATAAAGGAAGAGAGATAAGTATAATTGAAAAAATTACTAGTTGAACAATTCCTAAAGTCATGTATCCTTTTCTCCAAGAATAATTTAAGGCAAAGAATGCCGACATTACAATAGGACCCATAGTCGCACCAATACCCCAAAAGGCATGGAGCCAGTTCATATGGTGTGTTTTGTAATGGAGTGCTACATAATTGTTTAATGCTGTATCAATACTTCCTGCACCAAAACCAAGTGGTATTGCAAATAGTACAATCCAATAGAATGAAGGAACCATTGATATTCCAATTAAAGCGACAGAGGTTAATCCTACACTAATTAAAGTTATACGTGCAGTACCCAATTTCTTAATTAAGTAACCTGAGGCTAAAGAGGACATTATTGTAGAGAAAGTCATTGTAATAAAAATCCAACCAGAAGCATCAAGCGGAACTCCTAAATCTAATCGCATTTCCGGCCAGGCAACACCTAAAATAGCATCAGGTATTCCAAGTGAAATAAATGCAATGTAAATAATTGATAGTAATAGTAATGTTGCCATAGTATTCCCCTTTATTGTTATGAATTATGATACTAAGTATAGAAGAGTCTATATTTGGTTTGCTTTTGTCATTAAGAAGACCAAATATATATTAGCATAGTTATCTCTTTAAATATATTTAATTTACGACCATATATGACTTCTTACTTATATCTTGCGTGTTATAATAGATATTAGGCAGGTGATTGGATGGATACTATAGAGATATTAAAAGAACAACTCCAAGGCAAACGTATTATTGGAATTGAAGGTAAAGGAGCCAGTGGAAAAAGCACTTTCGCTTTGTTACTAAAAGAACACCTCGTGTCAACAGAGGTGGTTCACTTAGATGACTTTTTTATTCCTGGAGAACCTGATGAAATGTGGAAAACCATCAACTATGATTATGCAAGGTTACTTCAAGAAGTAATAGAACCATTTAATAAAAACAAGGAAGTAGTATATCAAGTAGTGAACTGGGAAACTGGAAAACTAGACTTAAGTAAAACATTGCATAAATCTGACAAATTAATTATTGAAGGTGTAACTGTAGTAAATGAGAAATTATTACCATCCTTAGACTATGTTATATATATTGAAACAGACTATAGCACAAGACTCCATAGAGGTATCAAAAGAGATGGAGAGGCAAAACGTTATTTATGGATAGATCACTGGATGCCTTCAGAAGAGAAGGTGTATAGAGAAACACATCCAATAGAACATGCAGATATAATCCTGTCTCTTATACACATCT
>SDWO01000083.1 GCA_004195325.1 Candidatus Izemoplasma acidinucleici
ATTAGAAGTTTCTCTACATCTTGGAAACAATGTCGTAAGAACTATTGCGATGGATTCAACAGATGGTGTACAAAGAGGAATGGCAGTTAGAGATACAGGGGCACCAATTAGTGTACCTGTTGGAGAAGCTACTCTTGGTAGAATATTCAATGTATTAGGAGATGAAATTGATGGGAAAGAAAAAGTTCCAGCTGGAACAAAATACAGTCCTATTCACAGACCTGCTCCTAAACTTGATGAGTTATCAAGTGAGATAGAAATTCTTGAAACAGGAATCAAAGTAGTAGACTTATTAGCTCCTTATATTAAAGGGGGAAAAATTGGATTATTCGGTGGTGCCGGAGTAGGTAAAACAGTATTAATTCAAGAACTAATTAATAATATCGCACAAGAGCATGGGGGAATCTCAGTATTCGCCGGTGTTGGAGAGCGTACTCGTGAAGGAAATGACTTATACCACGAAATGACTGAATCAGGTGTAATCAAGAAAACCGCTATGGTGTTCGGACAAATGAACGAACCTCCAGGTGCTCGTATGAGAGTTGGTTTAACTGGTCTTACAATGGCTGAGTATTTCCGTGATGAAGAAAAACAAGATGTATTATTCTTCATTGATAATATCTTCCGTTTCACACAAGCTGGTAGTGAGGTTTCAGCATTACTTGGTCGTATGCCAAGTGCGGTTGGGTACCAACCTACATTAGCAACAGAGATGGGTAAATTACAAGAGAGAATCACTTCTACTAAAGAAGGTTCAATTACTTCAATTCAAGCAGTGTATGTACCTGCGGATGATTATACAGATCCAGCCCCAGCTACAACATTTACACATCTTGACGCAACAACAAACCTTTCACGTAAAATATCAGAAGAAGGTATTTACCCAGCGGTAGATCCACTTGCATCAACATCACGTGCATTAGCACCTGAAATTGTAGGACAAGAACATTATGATATCGCACGTGAAGTTCAAAGAACAATTCAAAGATACAATGAATTACTAGATATCATCGCAATCTTAGGGATGGATGAATTAAGTGAAGAAGATAAACAAGTAGTACATAGAGCAAGACGTATTCGTTTATTCTTATCACAAAACTTCCATGTTGCAGAACAATTCACTGGGCAAAAAGGAACATATGTACCAGTAGAAAAAACAGTTAAAGGATTCAAAGAAATCTTAGAAGGAAAATACGACCATTTACCAGAAGAAGCATTTAGATTAGTTGGTAGTATTGAAGACGTTCTAAAAAAAGCTGAATCATTTAAATAGGGAGAAACTATGAATATATCAGTAGTTACACCTCAAGGAGAATTATACAAAGAAGAAATCGACTATGTTGTCGTAACTTCTAAAATGAATGGTGAATTCGCTATTTTAAAAGGACACATTCCAATCATCAGTACAATTGATACAGGATATGTAAAAATGGTAAAAGATGAAGAGGAAGTTTATGTAGTTATTATTAATGGAGTTGTGGAACATAACCGCGATCAAGTAAATGTAATTGCTCAAGAAGCTCATGTCGGATTATCAAAAGATAGTGCAATGGATCATTTAAACAAGGTTCGAGAAGAACGCTTAGCTGAAAACAAACGTAAGAATGTTGATTTTGCCAAAGCTGAAAGAGAACTTAAAAAGAACGTAAAAGACGCAAAAGCAGGACAACTTTAAGAAATAAAGACAGCGAAATGCTGTCTTTTTATTTATAAGAACATTATTTAATTTTAGCTTATTTGAAAATTGGAACTATAAATGCTATAATTAAGTTACCAATAAAATCAAAGGTAAACCACATGAGAGTGTGGGACACAAAAGTACAGAACTTTAGAGTTTGCTGTATTTGCATAATTTATTAGGTATAGGACTAATTACATAACTATACACGTTTGTGTATGGTTTTTTTATTACTTTGGGAGAGTGATATTTATGGGGCGTAAATATTACAAGTTTATTATCGTTATTTTGGTTGCAGTAATTCTGTTATTGTTTGCTGATTATAACAACCATCTTTTATTTCATTTTTCTGTTGAAATTTTTACAATTTTTATAGGATTAATGATGTTTTTAATCGCTGTAAATTCTAAAGAATATTCTAACAAAGCTATTTTGTTACCACTTGGAATAGTTTATTTGTATATTGGAGTATTGGATTTTTTACACATGCTTTCGTTTGAAGGAATGGGAATCATACCTACTAGCACTAATTTAAGTGCTCAGTATTGGATGTTTGCTAGACTACTAGAAAGTGCCGGTATTGTTTTTGTCCTATTCATCTTTATAAAAGGAATAAGGATAAAACAATATATTTCACATAGTATTATTGTATTGTATGTACTGATAAGTTTCTTGTTGATACAATCTGATCTTTTACCAAAGTTTTATATTGAAGGAAACGGACAAACAAGTATTAAATTAATAAGCACATTCGTTATCATTGTTTTCTTTTTGGTAGCTTTGGTCATTATAAGGTTCACAAATATGAACAAACAGAATCGAAGTTTATTTATGTTTGTTATTCTATTAAAAATCGTATCAGAGGTCGCACTTAGTCAATACATAACGGTATATAGTTTTGCGTCTACAATTGGGCATATATGTAAGTTCCTATCATATTCTGGATTATATATATTGTTTATAAGTGAAGTAATAAACAGTCCTTACGCAAAGTTGTTTAGTGTTTTTAAAACAAGAGAAGAAGAATTATTAGAACTTGCTGAAAAGGATTCATTAACTAAGATTTATAATCATTCTACTACATTCTCAAAGACTGAAATAATGATTGAGAAATTCAAGAATGAAAGTGAAATTGCTATTATTTTAATTGATATTGATGACTTTAAAATAGTGAATGATACTCACGGTCATCTAATTGGAGATGAAGTACTATTTGAGTTTGCTCAAATGCTACTGACTTGTAATATTGAAGGTAAGGTTATAGGAAGATACGGTGGAGATGA
Source organism: Candidatus Izemoplasma acidinucleici (assembly GCA_004195325.1). Lineage (GTDB taxonomy): Bacteria > Bacillota_I > Bacilli_A > Izemoplasmatales > Izemoplasmataceae > Izemoplasma > Izemoplasma acidinucleici. The sequence goes on from SDWO01000083.1 coordinate 2,962, forward strand.
GTTTGTTATTGCTGTGCCTATCATTTCTAAAGAGGAACTCGATAGAATTTTCGTATTTATGCAAAATAAAATGATTGAATTAAATAAAAAATTAAACGTTGAATTCACATTCAGTGCTGGTGTTGCCTTCTATCACGATGGAGACAAAACAAAAGACTTGATTTACAAGGCGGATATCAAGATGTATGAAGCCAAAAGAAAAGGTAAGAATTGTTATGTAGTTTGGTAAAGTAAACTAAAATGAGCATAAAATTGCTCATTTTTTGTATATATAAAAATAAATTTATTTTT
>SDWO01000078.1 GCA_004195325.1 Candidatus Izemoplasma acidinucleici
GAAGTAGATGGCAAAGAAATATTAAAAGGTGTAGATCTAACTATAAAAGGTGGAGAAACACATGCAATAATGGGACCTAACGGTACTGGTAAATCAACACTGGCCAGTGTAGTAATGGGTCATCCAAAATATAAAGTAACAAAAGGTGAAGTAACTCTGGATGGGAAGAACGTTCTAGATATGGAAGTGGATGAACGAGCTCGCGCTGGTTTATTTTTAGGGATGCAACATCCTGCTGAAGTACCAGGAGTTACAAATAGTGATTTCATTAAAACAGCCATGAATTCTAGACTTGAAGAAGGTAAGAACATTTCATTGTTCAAATTCATTCGAGAATACGATAAAGCTGTCTCAGAATTAAAGATGAATGAAGATCTTCCTCACAGATATTTAAATGAAGGATTTAGTGGTGGAGAAAAAAAACGTAATGAGATATTACAAATGAAAATGCTAAAGCCTAAAATAGCAATTTTAGATGAAATTGATAGTGGGTTAGATGTAGATGCTTTGAAGATAGTAGGAGAGAACGTTACTGCTATGAAAAGCAAGGATCTTGGATTATTATTAATCACACATTATCAGAGATTATTGGAATATATTGAAGCTGACGTTATTCATGTAATGATGAAAGGTAAAATTGTTAGATCTGGTGATAAATCATTAATGCTAAGAATTGATACTGAAGGATACGATTGGTTAAAAGAAGAGTTGGGAATCGAAGATGAACGCGTTATTATTGAAGATGAAGAGGAAAGAGTAATGCTTGGTACATGTGCTACTAAAGAAGCTCTAGACCTATAATGTTACAATATACAAAAAGCGAATTACTTAATGAAGATATCCCAGACAAGATTATAGAATTAACAAAAAATATAAAAAATTATATCATCGTAAAAGATGGTGCAATCATTGCCGAAAAACTAGAAGAACAATTCGATGATTTATTTATTAAGCAAGTCGATGAAGCAATGGTTGATATGCCTGACTTATTTGAAGGTAGTTTATTTGATTCTTACAAAGAAGATGCTTATAATTATAATTTTGAAGAATGTAATAGTGGTATTGTAATTTATGTAAGACCTAATCAAATATACACTGAATCAGTTTATGTATTCTATGTACAAGAGAATGGGGAATTTGTAAACAATACAACATTACTTCTAAGTAAAAGTAGTGAGTTCCACTATTTTGAATACTTATACAATACATCAGAAACAAGCTATAATTTCGTTTCAAATAGCTTTGTTGGTGAGAATGCAAGACTAGTTTATGGTGGATTATCAAAGTTGAACGAGAAAGCAATAGCGAGTATTACGAGAAATAGTTACGTTGAGCGATATGGTAACAGTTCATATAGTGTTGCTGAGGTTAATGACGCAACAACTGATTCTAAAACTAATATCTTTTTACTTCAAGAATATGCATCAGGTACTTCGAAAACTGTTGCAATTACTAACAAACAACAAGAGGCTTCATTCAGACAGCTAATAGAACATAAGGCAAAAAATACAGAAGGTTATATCGAGAACTACGGTGTAGCTAACAATAACTCAACACTTGTATTTGAAGGTGTTGGAAAAATAAATAAGAACATGAAAAGAAGTATTGCTAGACAAAGCAATAAAGGGATTGTTCTGGGTAAAACATCAAGACTAGATGCCAATCCATTACTATTAATTGATGAATTTGATGTAGAAGCTAGTCACGGTGCTGCAATAGGTAAGATGGATGATGAACAGTTATACTATCTTATGAGTAGAGGTCTTACTCTTAGTAATGCTCAACGCTTAATAATCTCAGGATTCTTAAGCCCTGTGTTAAAATTACTTCAATCAGAGGAATTAATTCAAGATTTTGTTTTAACAGTAGAAAATAAAACATTGTAGGTGAAGTGCTATGGATATAAATAATATTAGAAAAGATTTTCCTATACTAGAAGATAAGACACTTGTGTATCTTGATACTGCTGCATCAAGTTTAAAACCAATACAAGTGATTGATAAACTAGATGAGTATTATAAAAAGTATGGTGTCAATGTACATCGAGGTGTTTACAACTTAAGCTTTATTGCAACTGAGCAATATGAGAAGGCAAGAAGGAAAGTTGCTTCGTTCATTAATGCCACTTTTGAAGAAATAATATTTACAAGAGGAGCAAGCAGTGCTCTTAATTTAGTTGCTTCAAGTTACGGGTTAAATAATTTAACAAAAGACGATGAAATTATCGTTACAGAATTAGAACATCATTCACACGTTCTACCTTGGCAAAACGTGAGTAATATTACTGGTGCTAAACTGGTTTATTTGCCACTTGATGAAGAGGGTAGAATCACGATTGATAATTTCAAATCTGTATTGACCGACAAAACTAAAGTTGTCGCAGTTACACATGTATCTAATGTTATGGGTTATATATCACCTATTAAAGAAATAGTAAAACTAGCTCACGAAAAGGGAGCTGTTGTAAGTGTTGATGCAGCACAAGCTGCACCACACACAAAGATTGATGTTATCGATTTGGATTGTGATTTCTTAGCGTTTAGTGGCCATAAAATGTTAGGTCCTACTGGTATAGGAGTGCTATTTGGTAAAAAGAATCTTCTTAAAGAAATGCCACCTATTGAATTTGGTGGAGACATGAATGATAACGTAGATAAATTTGATGCATCTTGGAAAGATGCACCTTATAAATTTGAAACAGGAACACCTCCTATCGCAGAAGCATTAGGTTTAGGTGCTGCAATTGACTACTTAGAGAATATTGGTTTAGAAAATATTCACAAATACGAAATAGAATTAAAAGATTATACCATGAAAAAACTAAAAGAAATTGAAGATATAGAGATATACAATTTAACGACAGATACTGGAATTATTTCCTTCAATATAAAAGGTGTTCATCCTCATGATGCAATCACTTATTTTGATGGAGACAACATATGTATGAGGGCCGGACATCACTGTGCTCAACTTGTTATTAAATGGTTAGAAGTTCTTGCAACTTTAAGAGCTAGTTTTTATATTTATAACACTATAGAAGAATGTGATAAGTTTGTTTCCAGTGTGAAACAAGCAAGAGATTTCTTCAAAAGTGTTGGATTCTAGGAGGCTATTATGAACAATATGGAAGTTTTATACAGACAAGTAATAATGGATCATTATAAGAATCCTAGGAACAAAGGATTGGTGCAAGATGAATTATATAAAACAATACACATAAAAAACCCTACTTGTGGTGATGATATCACTGTTCAAAGTAAGATTAGTAATGGTGTTGTTGAAGATGTAAGACACGATGGTACAGGATGTAGTATATGCTGTAGTAGTGCAAGTGTAATGAGTGAAACACTTCTTGGAAAAAGTGTAGATGATGCTATTAAAATAAAAGATGCATATATAAATATGCTTACAAATAAAGAATACGATGAGGAAGTAGAATTGGAAGAAGCTGTAGCTTATACAGGTGTCAGAAAATTCCCCGCACGTATTAAATGTGCTTCAATCGCTTGGAAAGCATTTGAAGGGACATTAGATGAAAGTGAGTGATCTCTAAATGAGTGAAAAAACAAAACAAGAAATAAAAGATATAATTGGGGATTATAAATTTGGATTTAAAACAGAAACAACTAGTGTTTTAGATACAGGTAAAGGAATAAGTGAAGATGTAGTTAGAGAAATTTCAAAAATTAAAGGTGAACCAGAATGGATGTTAGAATTTAGATTAAAAAGCTATAGAAGATTTATATCTAGACCACAACCAACATGGGGACCTGATTTAAGTGAGATTAACTTTGACGAAATCACATACTATGTTAAACCGAGTGAGAAATCTGAATCTGATTGGGATGACGTTCCTGAAGAAATCAAAGATACATTTGAGAAACTTGGAATACCAGAAGCAGAACAAAAATTCTTAGCTGGGGTTAGTACACAATTCGATAGTGAAGTAGTGTACCACTCTACAATCAAGGAATTAGAAGATCAAGGTGTAATATTTACAGATACAGATACAGCACTTCGTGAATATCCTGAATTATTCAAAGAATATTTTGGTAAGATTGTACCGTACACAGATAACAAGTACGCAGCGCTGAACAGTGCTGTATGGAGTGGTGGAAGCTTTATTTACGTACCACCAGGAGTACACGTTACGAAACCATTACAAAGTTACTTTAGAATTAATAGTGAGCAAATGGGACAATTTGAACGTACATTGATTATTGTTGATGAAAACGCAAGTGTAAACTATGTAGAAGGATGTACAGCGCCTGTTTATACAAAAGCAAGTTTACATGCTGCTATTGTTGAAATCTATGTTAAAAAAGGTGGATACTGTAGATACAGCACAGTGCAAAACTGGGCAAACAATATTATTAATTTAGTTACGAAACGTTCTCTTGTTGGTGAAGATGCACATATGGAATGGATTGACGGTAATATTGGAAGTAAAATCAACATGAAATATCCAGCATGTATCCTAAAAGGAGATCGTGCAAAAGGAACTACAATTTCGATTGCCTTTGCTGGGGCAGGAATGAATCAAGACACAGGGGCAAAAATGATTCATATAGGTAAAAATACAACTTCTAAAATCATTAGTAAATCAATGAGTGCTAAAGGTGGAAGAGTTAACTATAGAGGTATAATCAGACATGAAAAAGGTGCTATTGGAGCGAAGAGTAATGTTGAGTGCGATACGATTATCTTAGATGATATTTCAGTAAGTGATACATTACCGTACAACATCGTAAAAAACAACCAAGCACAAGTGCAACATGAAGCAACAGTTAGTAAAGTTTCAGAAGAACAACTATTTTACTTAAAAAGTAGAGGTCTTACTGAAGAACAAGCAACAGAAATGATCATCATGGGATTCATTGAACCGTTCGCCAAAGAACTGCCAATGGAATACGCCGTAGAGTTGAATCAATTGATTAAACTTGAGATGGAAGGATCTATTGGATAAAAGGCTATTTAAAAGGAATCTATAAAGATTCCTTTTTTTTATGCAAAATCATATCTTAATCATAAAAAATCCGTTTTATACAGAATATACGAAAACGGTATTGTTATACGCTTACATATGCGATATAATATTTACGAAATCGTTTTAGTAATACCGGAGGTATTATTAGAAACTTTTTGCTGGATATATTAAACTATGAGGTGACTATGATGAAAGAGTATTATTTTAAAAATAAGGAATTCATAATTGAGAATTTCGCACAACAAAAGACTTTTAGCAGTTTTTTACCAGGTATGGCAGGTAAAAGAGGAATCCCTTTATGGGCATTCTATGTAAATAGAGGACAAGGAATTGTCTCATTTGGACTAGAAAACAAAGACAATCAAATACTAGAGTTTTTCCCCGCAGTTACCGCTTACCAAACCGTAGCTACGAATGGGTTTAGAACGTTTGTTAAAATGAACGAAACTGTGTATGAAATATTTGGAGAAAATAACGATAAAAAAGATACGAAAATGAGAATCCAACGTGGAGAATTTTCAATTGAAGAAACCAACCACACATTAGGATTGAAATTTGAAGTTACATACTTCGGATTACCAAACGAATCAATTGCAGCACTTGTAAGACAAGTTAGAGTTACAAATTTAAATGACCAAGAAGTTACATTTGAACTATTAGATGGAGTTTCACAATTACTTCCTTACCAAACTGAATTCGGTACATTTAAGGCTATGGCTAACTTATTAAGAAGTTGGATGGAAGTTTATAGTTTAGAAAACAATGTAGGGTTCTATAGAATGAGATCATCTAGTGGTGATAGTGCTGTAGTTAGCGAAGTTGTTAAAGGAAACTTCTATGTATCTACTTTTGAAGGGAAACTTGTAAAACCTATCGTAGACCAAAGCTTAGTATTTGGATATGATACTTCAAAAAGATTCGCAAGAAGATTTGAAAAAGAAAGTATCGAAGCAATAAAAGAAACAGATCAAGTTACTGCTAATAAAATACCTGTAGGATTTACTGGTGTAGTAGTTAACTTAGAAAAAGGACAAACTAAAAGAATAAATACAATTATCGGAACTGTTCATTCTGAAGAACATCTACTTAATATCGTAGAACAGATTTCTGATACAGAATATATCGACAAGAAACGCAAAGAAGCAAGTAACATTTTAGATGAAATTCTTGAAGACATAGAAACTGAAACAGCGTTTCCAATCTTTGATGAATACATGAAGCAAAACTATTTAGACAATATTCTACGTGGTGGATATCCAATGATTATTAAAGGTGAGAACAAAAATTTTGTGTATCACTTATTTAGTAGAAGACATGGAGATTTAGAGAGAGACTATAACTATTTCAGTTTAGCTCCTGAATACTATTCACAAGGTAATGGTAACTTTAGAGATGTTTGTCAAAATAGAAGAAGTGATGTTTTGTTTAACAAAGATGTTGAAGACTTCAACATAAAAATGTTCGCATCATTTATTCAAGCTGATGGGTATAACCCATTAGGAATTAATGGTTCTTCATTTGTTATTGAAAATGCAAAAACAGTTGAGAATTTAACTAAGAACTTATTTGATGGAAATCAAGAAATGAAAGAATTGCTTTCTGGTAAATTTACTCCAGGTGGTGTTGTAAACAAAATGTCTAATCTTAAAATCGAAACAGATTTATCTGATGATGAGTTATTTGAAGTTGTATTTGCAAGTGCAAAACAAATCTTTGAAGCTGATTTCGGAGAAGGATTTTGGATAGACCATTGGACATATATACTAGACTTAGTAGAAAACTATGAAGGTATTTATCCAGATAGAATGAAAGAACAATTGTTTAATGATTTATCTTATTCATATTACAATAGTCCGGTCCATGTATTACCAAGGTCGGAGAAAATATATCAACGTACAGATGGTGAAGTAAGAAGATATGAGAGTGTAATTCATAACGATCAAGAAAAAATCAATCGTTTAGGAATGAATCCTCACGGAACAAACTGGCTAAAAGATCATGACGGTATTGAAGTAAAAGCTAGTTTATATTCAAAACTGTTTGTATTAGCTATGAATAAAGTTGCTTCAATCGATCCTTCAGGTATGGGAATTGAAATGGAAGCAAACAAACCTGGATGGAATGATGCAATGAATGGTTTACCAGGATTGTTTGGTAGTGGAGTAAGTGAAACAATTGAATTGAAAAGAGTAGCACAATTCTTACAAGATAACTTTGATGCTTCACAGCATCTAGAATTACCACACGAGTTTCTTGGGTTCACATACGAAATGAAACAAGTCTTTGTTAACACATTCAATGACCTTGAATATTGGGACAAAGCAACAACAGCAAAAGAATCATACAGAGATAGTATTAGATTTGGTGTTTCAGGAGTTGGGAAACTTGAATCGAAAATATTATATGAAGTACTAGAACTTATTAATAGAAAAGTTGATTTGGCTTTAGCAAAATCATTAAGATATGGTGAGGGTGTTTATCCAACATTCCTTGTTCACAACGTAACAAAACATGAACCTATCATGGAAAATGAGAATCATAAAATAGGACGTTTCGGATTACCTCTAGTGAAACCAATTGAGTTTACTGTTAGAGCATTACCGAAATACTTAGAGGCTCCCGCAAGAGCGTTGAAAGTTATGAAAAATGATCAACATAAAAAAACTATGTTTGATAGAGTTAAGATGAGCAATATCTATGACAACGAGCTGAAGTTCTATAAAACAAGTGAGTTCCTAGATGATGAGACAAATGAAATTGGACGTGGAAGAAGTTTCACAAAAGGTTGGCAAGAACGCGAATCTAACTTCTTACATATGACATATAAATATTTAGTAGGATTATTGAAGGGTGGATTGTATTCTGAGTTCTTTGAAGAAATCAAAACAAATCTAGTATGCTTCATGGATCCAAAAGTATATGGTAGAAGCACATTAGAAAATTCAAGTTTTATAGCTCCAAGTATTAATCCAGATCCTGAAGTTAGAGGACAAGGATGGGTAGCTAGATTAACGGGAAGTACTGCTGAAATGTTAAGTATTTGGCAAATGATGATGTTTGGTAAAAAACCATTTATTTATATTAACGGTGAATTAACACTGAACTTAAAACCATTAATCTCAAAAGAATTCTTTAAAGAGGATAAAGTTAGTTTTATGTTCTTAGGACATACAAAAGTTACTTATATTAATCCTCATAAATTAAACTCATTTGATGACAACTGTAAAATCGTTGGATATTCTTATCCAGGTAGTAACGGACTTGTTGATGACATCAAAGGGGATGCAGCTCTTAAATTAAGAAATGGTGAATACAAAGAGTTAATTGTTCACCTTCGTGGAGAAAAATAATGAGAAAATTAATTGTAACCGAGAAGAACTCTGAGAAACGATTTAATCAAGAATCTTTACTAGAGAGTAGTAAAGAACCAACAATAAACTTAGATACAACTAAAACGTATCAAGAAATGGTTGGATTTGGTGGTGCTTTTACAGAAAGTGCTGCATACAACTTAATTAGAATTAGCAAAGAAAAAAGAGAAGAAGCAATCAAGGCTTACTTTGATAAAGAAGAAGGACTTGGTTATTCAATTGGACGTGTAAGTATTCATGGTTGTGATTTTTCAATCAACAGTTACACATATATAGATGAAGGAGATAAAGAGTTAAACACCTTTGATATCTCTAGAGACAAAGAGTGGGTTATTCCATTAATAAAAGACGCAGAAAGAGTAGCGAAAGAACCAATTCAGTTACTAGCTAGTCCTTGGAGTCCACCAGCATTTATGAAAGATAATAACTCAATGATATTTGGAGGAAAACTATTACCTGAATATAGAGATAGTTGGGCTAAGTATTATGTAAAGTTTATTGAAGAATACAGAAAAGCTGAATGTACTATTTGGGGAATCACAGTTCAGAATGAACCAGCGGCTGTACAAAGATGGGATTCATGCATTTATACAGCTGAAGAAGAACGTGATTTTGTAAGAGACCACTTAGGGCCAACAATGGTAAACAGTGATGCAAAAGATGTAAAGATTTTAATCTGGGATCACAATAGAGATATTATGGTAGACAGAGCAAAAACGGTTCTTGAGGATAAAGAAGCTGCGAAATATGTATGGGGTACAGGATTCCATTGGTATGGTGATGAAGCATTTGAAAATGTAGGAACAGTTCATGATATGTTCCCAAATAAAGGATTGCTATTCACAGAAGGTTGCCAAGAAGGCGGAGTTCATTTCAACAGTTGGGATACTGGTGAACGCTACGCAAGAAACATGATTGGTGATTTTAATAATTGGTGTCAAGGTTATATCGATTGGAATTTATTCTTAGATAATACAGGTGGACCAAATCACGTAAATAATTTATGTGACGCACCGATTATAGTAGATATATTTCCACAAAATTTAATCAAACAAAGTAGTTACTATTATGTAGGACATTTTAGTAAATATGTAAGACCAGGTTCATATAGAATCGGTCTAGACAATAGCAATGAAAATTTACAAGCAGTAGCGTTTAAGAATGTTGATAACACTATCGCATTAATCGTACTTAATCAAACTAACGAACAACAAGAATATGTTGTTTCATTAGAAGGTAAACAATACGAAGTGATAATAAACGAACATTCAATTAACACTGTATTATTGTAAATGGGTAAAATAAGAGGTGTAAACCTTGGTGGATGGTTCGTACTTGAACGCTGGATGACAGAAGAGTTGTTTGAAAAAAACAATGTTACCGGGAAAGATGAAACCAAATTCAACGAGCAAGTTGCAAACAAAGAAGAAGTATTGAATAATCATTACGAAACATTTATAACCAAAGATGATTTGGTTTGGATAAAAGAAACTGGCTTAAATCTAGTAAGAATACCAGTGCCTTGGTGGCTTTACGGTGAAGGTGGATACCATAAAAGTATCGACTATATTGATAGAGCTTTACAGTGGTGTGAAGACTTAGGACTTCCATTCATGTTAGATTTACATACTGCACCTGGTTGTCAAAATGGATTTGATAATGGTGGTATTGAAGGAGTATTAGATTGGCCACACAAGAAAGAGTATATCGATAAAACTATAGAAGTTCTTGTTAGGATTACAACAAGATACAAAGAGAATAAAATGTTTCATAGTATTTGTGTGCTAAACGAACCGTTCTTAACAATTGATAAATCCATAATAGATAAATTCTATATTGATAGTTATCATGCAATAAGAAAAGTATCTAAGGATTTAATTATTTTCTTTCATGATTCATTTAGATTAGAACAATGGGAACAATTCTTTAAAGAGAATACATTCCATAATGTAGTACTAGATACTCATCTGTATCAGTGCTTCTCTAAATCTTCAAGAAGACTTACATTAGAACAACACTTAGAAGTAGCACACTCAAGAAAAGAAAGATTAGAAAAAATTAGTAAATTTGTTGATGTTATTGTTGGTGAATGGTCACTTGGTTTATTACGAAATGAATCAATAAATGACGACACAATAATTGATGCAATGACACGATATGCACAAGCACAAATAACAAGCATGAGAGAATGTAAAGGTCACACATTTTGGTCTTACAAAGTAACAGACAAAATGGGTGGTTGGCACCTTCGATCATTGATTGAAAATAAGATAATTAATTTAGAGGAGTTTTTAAAATGAAGAAAGTGTTAACGATCATTCTCTCTCTTCAATTAGTGTTTCTACTTGCCGGATGTACTACTGAAAGTACACCTGACATTCCTACTCCAGATGAGATAGATTGCGAAGTAACACCTAACCATGAAGACTGCGAAACGAATCCAGATCCGGATCCAGAAACAAATTACTACTATTGTATAGACCTAGATGAAGAGTGTCTTACATTAGTAGAAGGATTTATTGATTCAATGACTTTACGTCAAAAAGCTGGACAAATGGTTCAGGCTGAACGCGGGGATATTAGTCCTGCTGAAGTAAAAAGTTATGGTGTTGGGTCAATACTAAGTGGAGGTGGAAGTCACCCTACTAGCTTTGATAACACACCGTTACAATGGTATAATATGTACGTGGATTATCAAACAAAAGCAATAGAATCAGGAACAGGAATTCCGATCATTTATGGGATAGATGCTGTTCATGGAAATAACAACTTATACGGGGCAACTATATTCCCTCATAATATTGGTTTAGGAGCTGCAAATGATCCTGAATTAATGTATGAGATAGGTAGAGTTACCGCTGAAGAAATGTTAGTAACAGGTATCAATTGGAATTTCGCTCCAGCTATGAGTGTTGTACAAGACATTAGATGGGGAAGAACATATGAAGGATTTAGTGAAGATCCAGTATTACATGGAGACCTTATTGCAAGTATCATCCTTGGTATGGAAGAAAACGGTGTAAGTGCAACTGCTAAACATTTCTTAGGAGATGGTGGAACATCAGGTGGACATGATCGTGGAAATACTATGGGTACTGAAGAAATGATAAGAGAATTATATCTTGCTCCATATTATGATGCTATTGAAGCAAATGTGGATACAGTTATGATTTCATATAGTTCAATAAACGGTAGTAAAATGCATCAAAATGGTTACTGGATAAACGATGTTCTAAAAGATGAACTTGGCTTTGAAGGATTCGTTATAAGTGACTGGGAAGCAATTCACGAATTAAGTGGAGATTTGGAAACACAAATTGTGTTAAGTGTCAACGCAGGTGTTGATATGTTAATGGAACCAAATGCTTGGCGTGAAACGATTTCAGGAATTGAAAGTGCTGTCTCTAGTAACCGCATCACTACAGAAAGAATTGATGATGCAATTAGAAGAATATTGACAGTGAAATATTATAGAGGATTATTTGAAGATCCATTTGCTAAATTAGATGATAGTTATTTAGGAAACGAAGATCATTTAGCAGTTGCTCGTGAAGCGGTAAGAAAATCACTTGTATTACTGAAAAATGATAATAGTAGTTTGCCACTTGCAAAAACACATAAGATTTATATTACTGGACCTGGTGCAAATAGTATTGGCTTACAAAGTGGAGGATGGTCTACACACTGGCAAGGTGCGTATTCAAACTTCTGGTCTTGGGATTTTGAAATGATTCCAAATGACCAACTAGGTAGTGGTATTGGTATTGAAGATGCATTATCTGAAGCATTAGGAGGGTTCAGTGGAGAAATAGTTAACAGTCCTGAACTTGCAGATACAATTATTATTGTACTTTCCGAAAATCCTTACGCTGAAGGATTTGGAGATAATTATGACATGACTCTTACTACAGGGAATGCTCATTCTGAAAACGAAGCAGCATTACAAATTGCTGCACAATACAACGATTCAAAGAACGTAGTTGGTATTTTATTATCTGGTAGACCATTATTACTAGAGGATAACTTACAAAACTTCGATAGTTTTATAGCAGCATGGCTACCTGGTAGTGAAGGTGGACACGGAATTAGTGATGTGTTATTTGGTGAATTTGATTTCACTGGAACATTATCATTTACTTGGCCTAATAATTATGAACAGATTGGATACAATATGAACGATGATTTGTATGATCCATCTAGTGTTCTATTCCCTTATGGGTTTGGGCTTAGTTACCAAGATTAGGGTTTAATATTATCCGAAATGGATAAGTTTTAAAAATAGAGAAATGGAGGAATTTCAGAACATGAAAAAATT
>SDWO01000126.1 GCA_004195325.1 Candidatus Izemoplasma acidinucleici
AGATGTGTATAAGAGACAGCCTTTTGAGAGGAATCCTTTATGTGTTAAACAAGCCGGAAAGTACTTTTTTGCAACTCTAAATATTATATTGTATTGGTTGCTGTTTATTATGGTATAATTTTATTCGAGGAGGGATAATTATGACATCAAATGAAATTGGTCCTATAATAGTAATAGTTCTTTTTATAATAGGTTTAATTATATTTTCAGTAAGGGCTTCAAGAATTAGTTATGTTAAATCAAATAGTATATTAATTGGTGAATTACGTTCTTTAAATTCAGAGTTTACTTTTATTAAAATTAGAGAGTATACAAAGTATTACTTCGCACATGATACTAAGAGAAAGTTTGACAGAGACTCGCCTTATGATTTTATGAACAGGCATGTGTATGAAAATCTAAATTCTTACAAGGATCTCACTAATAAGATTTCAATAAATTTAAGTATGTATAACAATTATTTAGATAGTTACGACAATTTGAGAGATTTCAACGGACAGGTTCCTGATAATTCAAAATTGAAAGAAAAAGTATTTATTAAGTATGAGGAAATGTTGTATAGGAGCATGAAGTTCAATTCGCCGACAACTAATTTTTTTGTAGAATACTACATAACGTATACTAGTCCTAAAGGACAGAATCATTATAAGGACTGTGCCGAATATCCGATGAACATTATCGAGCAAAACATCTATGAAATTGAAGTTGATATTAAAAAGAAAAAAACAAGGCAATATAGAATTAAAGCTGAAAGAAGCATAATGACGGATTCAAAAAGATATGAGATTATGAAAAGAGATAATTTCAAATGCAAAATTTGTGGTTCCAGTGCAAATGATGGAGTAAAATTGCACGTTGATCATATATACCCAGTTTCACGAGGTGGAAAAAGCACTAATGACAACTTACAAACTTTATGTGATAGGTGTAATATGGGTAAAAGTGATAAGATATAGTTCCTTGAAAGATTTATTTCTATAAAATAAAAAATCACTCGAATGAGTGATTTATTTTTTTGTGAATCCTAAATTAAGTAAAGCCTTCTCAGCTTCAGCATGAGTAGAGTAGTGGATAACTTTGTCAGTACAAAGTTTTTTAATGGCAGCCATTACTTTTTCTTGGTCCTCTTTAAACTTTTTAGCAAGGTACTTTATCTCATGAGATTCCGAACAATTAAAATATTTTTGATCTTTCATAGGTGCTCCCTTCTTATATAAGTTAACTATAGTTTATAATAAATTTTGTTAATTGTAAAATATCTTTGTTATATACATCAAATATGTAAAGTTTACTGTTAACAATTATTGCATTCAAAATGAAATAGTTTTATGGTATAATCATTATAGAAATAGGGATTTAAAGGAAATGAGCTATTAAGAGATATACTTCGGTATATTTTATTTATTATGCTCATTTTTTAATTTTAGGAGGCTACTTATATGTTAGATGTTATTGAACACTGGAGTGAGATTAACTATTTTATTTACATCGGTTTACTATTATTTATTGCTAAGATTTTAAAAGAAAAATTACCGTTTCTTAACCGTATTATTATCCCTACAGCTTTAATTGCTGGTGTAATTGGGTTAATACTGTCAGAAGGGTTTACAGGTATTATACCTATTGGTCGTGAGGCTGACGGAAGTGTTCCAAGTATTTTTAGAATTGTGTATCATTCAATCGCGATTGGATTTATCGCATTATCATTAAAGAGAGATAATAATGTAACAAATAAAAAAGTATGGTCTTCTGGAATGATCATTGTGTTAACGTATTTATTACAAGCCATTATCGGGTTGGCTATAGTATTTATTCTATTCGCTCAAATATTCCCTGGAGCAGGTATGTTATTACCTTTAGGGTTTGGACAAGGACCAGGGCTTGCAACGACGATAGGTGGTAATTATTCAGGTAATCTTGATTTACAAGGTGTGTTACCTGGAGCAGGATTTGATTTGTTTAGTTCGGGAGCTGCACTTGGTGCAACCATTGCTTCTATAGGATTTATTATTGGTGGTACGATTGGTGTAATCGCATTAAATTATTATGCTAGAAAATTAAAACTTAATGTGAATAAGATTCATGATGAGAAACCAACAATTACAGAAACATTCGAGTTTGAATCAGTTAAGGAAATCAGATTATTTGATGCATTAACTACTCAACTCGTAATTATATTTCTAATTTACGCTGCTGTATTTGGCACATTAGTATTCTTAGAAAATGTTCTATTCCCAACTATGGGTGATTTAGGAGATACTTTCTCAGGTGTATTCCATGGATTTAACTTCTTACTTGGTATTATATATGCATTAATATTCAAGAAAATCATTACATATATGGAATCAAAAGGGAAAAATATAAATTTCATAACGAATAACTACATTCTTTCTAATATTAGTAGTGTTGCATTTAACTTCATGATCACTGCTGCTGTATTAACAATAACAATTAGCGCACTTAAAGCTTATGTATGGCTTGTACTTGTTATGGCAGTTATTGGTGGATTGGCTACATTTGTATTTCTACGCTGGATTATTAAAAGGGTTTATGGAGAAACGTTCTTTGTACACTACTTCGTAGGATTCTTTGGAATGTTAACTGGTACTGTTTCAACAGGGATGGCTCTTTTAAAAGGTATTGATCCAAAGTTAGAATCACCTGTTGCTGAAGAAATGGTTCTTGGATCAGGAACTGCTATTTCAATGGCTCTACCATTGTTTGCGGTACTGATGTTACCAACGTTAGCTATCGTAAACGATAATCAATTTAATAACACACTTGCGTTTATTATACTGGGTGGTTACTTCGTAGTTTTACTTGGAGTTTTACTGTTTATTAACCGCAAAAAATAAAAAATATAAATACGTTTTCATCTATTGTATTCTGAAAATTTATTTGTTATAATGAATCATCAAACACGTATAAACGCTTTGATATGGTAAGCAAGTCTCTACCCTAGACCGTAAATTTAGGACTACGTGAAGCTACCATAAGTATGTTCATTTATGGGCTTCCAAACGTAATCTTAGATTCGTTTAGAAGCCCATTTTTTAGTACATTAGGAGGATATAATATGTCTAATTTAAACGGAAAACTAGTACAAGAAGGATTAACATTTGATGATGT
>SDWO01000097.1 GCA_004195325.1 Candidatus Izemoplasma acidinucleici
AGATGTGTATAAGAGACAGGCAGATTATTGAGCAATAACCAGTAATTCAATTCAATAATAAAAAAGCACTGAAACCAGTGCTTTTAGTTTGCCTAATATAATAATTGCCCCATCAAAGGGATTGAATGTACTTTATAAAGTGTCCTTTTATTTATATTCACTCATTAATTTTAGATAGTAATCTTTATTTATTTTCATTGCTTCTATTTCAGTTTGATTTAGTTCTCTTATTACTTTCATTGGGTTTCCAACGACTAATGTATATTCAGGTACTATCTTACCTGGAGGAACAACACATCCAGCTCCAACAAGAGCACCTTTTTTGATAATACAACCATCAAGCAAAATACTTCCCATACCTATCAGGCAATCGTCTTCGACTGTACAGGCGTGAATGATAGCATTATGACCCACAGTAACGTTTTTACCAATATGTGTAGGTAAGTTTGTGTTTGTGTGAATAACGGCGTTATCTTGGATATTTGTGTTTTCACCGATAACTATTTTATCCATGTCTCCACGGATTGATACGTTGTACCATATATTTACATAATCTTTTATAATAACTTCACCACTTATACAAGCGTTGTGAAAGACTTTAGCCTTATCGCTTATAACTGGGATATGTCCGTTGTGTTCTTCTAAGAACATAGTATCACCTACCCTAAGATTTCTTTGATAACTCGTTCAAAGTTACCATGAGTTACAAGTTCTATTTCTTGATCAGTGAATTCAAGTTTTTGAAGTTCTATGATTATATCTTTTGCGTTTTCCATAGTCGCTAATCCATCTAGGTTATTTACAGAAACACCTTCATTTAAGTAGTAACATAAATCAAAGCCTAGTCCGACATGTTTAATACCAATTAAATCTCTTACATATTCAATATGTTTTGCCATATATGAAATATTTTGATCTTGTGGTTTTTTTCCCACAAATGGAGGAATAGCACAAATTCCTATCACACCATTTTTATCTTTTATTTGTTGTAGTTGCTTATCAGTGTAATTTCTTCTATGGTCACATAATGCCTTTGTATTACCATGAGATATGATTACCGGTTTAGTAGTATTTTCCATAATATCACTGAATGTATACTTATTGGTATGTGCTAGATCAATGATCATACCTAGACGTTCCATTTCTTTGATTAGTTCAAATCCTTTTTTTGTTAAACCACGAGTATTATTATCAAGCCCGTGAGCATATTTGTTTGCCTCGTTCCAAGTCAAAGAAGCATGTCTAACACCTAGATTATATAATTCATTTAAGTGTTTGATATCTTTTAGATTTTTAAGTCCTTCAATACCTAGAATAATTCCTATTTTTTGTTTTGATAGACTTTGAATCATGTCGTGATGAGTTGTACAAATCTGAAAGATATCAGAATTATTCAATTCAATCATTGCCTCTTCAAAGATATTATCAAATGTGTTTTTATTTTTGTCTTTTGGATCCGTCCAGTTTACAAAAATACTGTGCGTAACCCCACCTTTATTGTATAAATCAAGATGTCTTTTCTTAAATGAATCCTTATTTCCTTTTTGATGCTCTTGCCAAATATCTGTCATAATGTCACCATGTGCGTCAAATATCATAATATTCCTCCTTCTAATGAAAAACTGAGACATAGCTGTCTCAGTTATTTTTTATATGCTTTTAATCCTTCTTTTAATATGTTCATTGCATGTGCCATTGTATCTGTATTTAATACATATGCAATACGTACTTCGTTTTTACCTAAACCTGGAGTAGCATAGAATCCTTCAGCAGGGGATAACATAATAGTCTCTCCATCTAATTCAAATTCTTCAAGCATCCAAATAACAAACTCTTCTGCGTCATCAACTGGTAATTGTACAACAACGTAAAATGCACCTGTAGGTTTTTCACAAACGACACCAGGGATTTCTTGTAGTGTTTTATAGACGATATCTCTTCTAGCTTGATATTCTTTTCTAATTTCATCTGTATATGAATCAGGTAACTGATACAAAGCAGCAGCACCGACTTGTTCTAATGTCGCAACACATAATCTTGCTTGACATAATTTTAATATATTTTTAATTAGCACTTTATTTTTAGAAGCGATACTTCCGATTCTAGCACCACAAGCACTATATCTTTTTGATACACTTTCGATCAAAATAGTTCTATCTTGAACGCGTTTTATGCTTCCCATCGAAATTCCTTTTAGTCCATCAAATGCAAAACCACGATATACTTCGTCACTTATAATATAAAGGTCATTTTCTAAAGCGATATCAGCAAGCATTTCCATCTCTTTAAGAGTTAGAATTGTTCCTGTTGGATTTCCTGGATTACTAAATAAAATTGCTTTTGTTTTTGGTGTAATTAGTTTTGTGATTTCTTCTTTAGACGGTAAATGGAACCCCTCTTCAGCTTTTGTTGTGATTGGTTTTATAGAAACATTAACTCCACCTGTAAATCCATTGTAATTAGTATAGAATGGTTCAGGAACGAGTATTTCATCCCCGGGATCACAAATAGAAATTGTTGTGAAAGTTAAGGCTTCACTTCCACCGTTTGTGATTAGGATTTCGTCTTCATCAAAATGAATATTATCTCTTTCAAAGTAGTCTCTAATAGCGTTAATTAATACAGGTTCACCCTGACTAAAAGAGTATTTAATTACTGAAGTATCATAATTGTTGATGGCTTCAATAAATACTTTTGGTGTTGGAATATCTGGTTGCCCGATATTCAAATGATATACTTTTTTACCTTGCTTCTTTACTCTTGTAGCTATAGGTACTAACTTACGTACCGGGCTTTCTTGCATGTCTAATACTCTTTTTGATAGTTTCATAGTAGTTCTCCTTTACAAAAAATCAACTTTATTGTAACATCACAATATTTTTATTACAATAGATTTTATATAGAATGATGTATTTTCATTTATTGATTTTACAGAGATTCAGGGCAAAGTTTTGTTGCAGAAAAATGTATGAAAATATTTTCATTGAACTTTGTGTTTTACGACTGTTTTATTGTTTTTTAAATGGCTTGAATAAGCCGTTTCTAACATTGGATAAAAAAAATAAAGAAAAACTCTGAAAACGCTTGTATTTGGAACACTAAATTGTTACAATTCAAATGTGTTATAATGAAGATGTAAAAAGTAAGAAAGGAAGATATTATGTATATAAAATTATTTATACCTGGACCTGTGGATGTTGAAGCTGATGTACTAGAGAAAATGGCTACTCCGCAAATCGCACATAGAAGTAAAACAGCAACTGAATTACAAGAGAATATTTCTTTAAAATTACAACAATTAATGTACACGAAAAATACGATTATCTTATCTACTAGTAGTGGTAGTGGGATTATGGAGATGGCTATTCGTTCTTTAACTGGAAAGAGAGCTGCAGTATTTAGCGTTGGTGCTTTTGGAGACAGATGGTACAAGATGGCAATTACGAACGGTATTGAAGCGGATTTAATTAAATCTGAACCTGGAATGCCTACAACACCTGAAATGGTTGAAGAAGCATTAAAAACAGGGAAATATGATGTTGTTACTGTGACTCATAATGAGACAAGTAGTGGACTTATGAATCCTGTTGAAGCAATTGGTGAAGTTGTTAAAAAATATCCTGATGTAATTTACTTGGTAGATACAGTTAGTTCTTTAGGTGGAGCTAAAGTAGAAGTAGACAAATGTGGAATTGATCTTTGTTTAACATCTACACAAAAATGTTTAGGACTTCCTCCGGGAATGAGCGTTGCAGCTATTAGTGACAAAGCTATTAGTAGAGCAGAAGCTATTGGTCCAAAAGGATTCTATTTAGATTTAATGAATGTAGTTAAGAGAGCTAAGAAAGATTTTCAATATCCAACAACTCCTACTACACCACATATGTGGGCATTAGATTATCAATTGGATAAAATTTTAAATGTTGAAGGATTAGACAATCGTTTTGATCGTCATACTCATTTGGCACAAATCGTTAGAGACTGGGCAATTAAACACTTTGAATTATTTGCTTTAGAAGGTTATAGAAGTAATACAGTTACAACTATTATCAATACAAAAGGAAACAGTGTTGCTGGTTTAAATAAAGAATTAGCAGAACGTGGATTTATGATTAGTAACGGATATGGTGATTTGAAAGAAAAAGCATTCCGTATTGCTCATATGGCAGATCGTAAAGAAGAAGATTTATTAGCATTACTTAAAGAAATCGAAAATATCTGGAATCTATAGGAGGCACAATATGTATAAAATATTAGCCAACGATGGTATTGATCAATCTGCTGAATTGAAGTTAGTAGAGCTTGGATACTCAGTTGATACAAATCATTACCAAGGTGAAGAATTAGATAAAATGATTCAAGAAGTGGATTGTATTATTGTTAGAAGTGCTACAAAAGTAAGAGAAGCTTTAATTGATAAAGCACTAGTTACAAATCAATTAAAATTAGTTATTCGTGCTGGAGTAGGAATTGATAATATTGATCACGTATATGCCAAAGAAAAAGGTATTAGTGTTAGAAACACACCAAATAGTAGTAGTGATGCTGTTGCTGAACTAGCTATTGGCCATATGTTTGCACTTGCAAGACATATATATATAAGTAACGTAACAATGAGACAAGGGCTTTGGAATAAAAAGCATTATAAAGGATTCGAGTTAAACGGGAAGACTTTAGGACTTGTTGGATTTGGTCGTATTAGTAGAAGTGTTGCTAAAAAAGCAATGGCACTAGGTATGAACGTTATTTACGATGATATTATGGGACAAAGTGATTCAATGACTGAATGTAAATTCGTTGGAAAAGATGAACTTTTAAAACAAGCAGATATTATCAGTTTACATATTCCATTCATTAAAAGTGTTGGAGCTTACTTAGATGAAGCTGACTTCAATAATATGAAAAAAGATATGGTAGTTATTAATACAGCTCGTGGTGGAGTTGTTAATGAGAATGCACTTCTGAAAGCATTAGATAGTGGAATTGTTAAAATGGCAGCGTTGGACGTATTCGAAGAAGAACCAACGAAAGACAATAGAGTGCTTAGCCATGATTTAATCAGTTTAACACCACATATCGGTGCTTCGACAATAGAAGCTCAAGCTCGTATTGGAGAAGAGACAATACAAGTAATTTTAGAAACGTTATCTTAGGAGGATACACAAAATGGCTATAGTTAGACCGTTTAAAGCTCTAAGACCAAGAAAAGACTTAGTTGATAGAGTAGCATCATTACCATATGACGTAATGGACAGAAAAGAAGCTAAAAAAATGGCAAAAGGAAATCCATATAGTTTCTTACATATTGTACGATCTGAAATTGATTATCCATCAAGCGTTGATCAGTACGATGACAAAGTATACAAAAAAGCACGTAAAAACTTACGCGTATTTGAAGAAGACGGAATCTTAGTACAAGATGAAACACCTTCAATTTATATTTACCGTCAAACAATGGATGGTAGAGAACAAACTGGATTTGTTGGTTGTACTAGTGTTGATGATTATGTGAATAACGTAATCAAAAAACATGAATTAACATTACTCCGTAAAGAAAAAGATAGAGTAAATCATTTCGATGCTTGTGATGCAAACACAGCTCCTATTTTCTTGACATATCGTGATGAAGATAGATTAAATGAAATACTAGAACAATGTACTCAAAAAGAACCAGTTTCAGATATTACTACTGAAGATGGTGTTGGACATATCATATGGGTTATCGATGACGCTGCAATCTGTTCTGAAATCACAGAACGATTCGCTACAATCGATAGTTTATATATTGCTGATGGTCATCATAGATCAGCATCTGCTTCTAAAATAGCATTACAAAGAAGAGAAAAGTTTCCAAATTATACTGGAGAAGAAGAGTTTAACTTTTTTATGAGTGTAATCTTCCCAGAATCTAATTTAAATATTATGCCTTATAATAGAATCGTTCATGATTTAGGTGGAATCACTCTAGATCATTTCTGGACTGAAATGCATAAATTATTTATCGTTGAAGAAAATAAAGCGCCATACAAGCCAACTGCAGCAAAAACATTTGGAATGTATGTTAATAAAGCTTGGTATAAATTATCTTTAAGAGAAAATGCTTGTGTCGGAGATACTATCGTAGACAATATTGATGCAGCAATCTTAGAAGAATGTGTATTGAACCAAATCTTAGGAATCAAAAACTTAAGAGATAGTTCTCGTGTTACTTTCGTTGGAGGTATTAGAGGACTTAAAGGATTAAAAGCAAAAACAGATGAAATTGATGGTTGTGGTTTCGCAATGTTCCCAGTAACTATGAATGAAATTATGGACGTAAGTGATGCTGGTTTAATTATGCCTGCAAAATCTACTTGGTTTGAACCAAAATTAAGAAGTGGTTTATTCGTTCATAAATTTGATAGTTATAACTATGAGCAAGGTGATAGTTCAATTACGAATGAAACGCAAGAATATATTGATCAAGTCTTAGCTACAGTTAAAAGAAAAGATGGAAATCAAAAAGAATTTGTTCAAGCAGTAACAGAAGTACTTAATAGTTTAGGACCTGTGTTAGAAAAACATCCTGAATATATTGATGACAATATCCTAGAAAGAATTGTTGAGCCTGAACGATCAATTCAATTTAGAGTTCCTTGGGTTGATGATGAAGGAAATGTTCAAGTAAATAGAGGATTCCGTGTTCAGTTTAATGGAGCTATCGGACCTTATAAAGGTGGACTTCGTTTCCATCCAACTGTATATTTAGGACTTGTTAAATTCTTAGGATTTGAACAAATCTTTAAAAACAGTCTAACCGGACTTCCTATTGGTGGAGGAAAAGGTGGATCTGACTTTAGCCCTCTTGGTAAATCAGATGAGGAAATTAGACGCTTTGCTGAAAGCTTTATGACTGAACTATACCGTCATATCGGACCTGATGTAGATGTTCCTGCTGGGGATATCGGTGTTGGTGGAAGAGAAATAGGTTATATGTACGGACAATATAGAAGAATCAGAGGAGCATTTGAAAATGGTGTGTTAACTGGTAAAGGGTTAACGTATGGTGGTAGTTTGATTCGTCCTGAAGCTACGGGATATGGAGCTACTTACTTCGCACTACAAATGTTACGTCATGATGAAACTAACTTCCAAAATAAAACAGTAGCAGTATCAGGATTTGGTAATGTTGCTTGGGGAGTTTGCCAAAAAGTACGTGATTTAGGTGGTAAAGTAGTAACACTAAGTGGACCAGAAGGTTATGTTTATGATCCTGAAGGTGTTGTAAATCAAGAGAAAATTGATTTCTTAGTTGAAATGAGAGCAAATACAAAAGGTAAAATTACTGATTATGCAGAACGCTTTGATTGTGAATTCTTCCCAGGACAAAAACCTTGGGTTAGAAAAGTTGATATTGTTATGCCTTGTGCTACACAAAATGAGATACATCCAGTTGATGCAAAAATGATCATTGAAAATGGAGTTAAATACATCGTAGAAGGTGCAAACATGCCGACTACAAACGAAGCAGTTGAGTTGTTACAAAAGGCTGGTGTTATTATTGGTCCTGGTAAAGCAGCAAATGCTGGTGGTGTTGCTACAAGTGCATTAGAAATGGCTCAAAACTCAATGAGAATTAGCTGGTCTAGTGAAGAAGTAGATGAAAAACTTCGTGGAATTATGAAAAGTATATACAATAGCTGTGTAAGAGCATCTCAACGTTACGGATTTGGGTATGACTTAATCGCAGGAGCAAACATTGCAGGATTTACAAAAGTAGCAGATGCAATGATTGCACAAGGTAAGTATTAATATAAAGGAGGCTAATACATGGGTTACGCGCTAAAAGAAACAGAATTTAGATATCGTGCATGGACAAAAGAAGGTAAGTGGCAATTAGGTGAACTTACAACTGACAAGTATGTTAAGATTCATGAGGGTTCTAATGTGTTTCACTACGGGCAAGCTTTATTCGAAGGATTAAAAGCTTATCGTACAAAAGAAGGCAATATCCAATTATTTAGGCCAGAATTAAATTTTGAAAGAATTAATGCAGGGTTAGACAGATTAGTCGCACCCAGATTAAATAGAGAATTATTCTTTGATGCAATTACAAAAGTTGTAGAAGCTAACATTGATGATATCCCAGACTATGGTACTGGTAAATCATTGTATATCCGTCCTTATGTAATTGGTCATGGAATGAAC
This sequence comes from Candidatus Izemoplasma acidinucleici, assembly GCA_004195325.1. Classification (GTDB taxonomy): domain Bacteria; phylum Bacillota_I; class Bacilli_A; order Izemoplasmatales; family Izemoplasmataceae; genus Izemoplasma; species Izemoplasma acidinucleici. Next base: position 8,188 of record SDWO01000097.1, read on the forward strand.
TTAGGTGTTAAACCAAGTGATGAATACATGTTTAGTGTATTTTGTGCCCCTGTTGGTACATATTTCGCTGGTGGATTACAAGCATTAGAATTTGTTTCAACAGACTTTGATAGAGCGGCAACAAATGGGACTGGGCAAGTTAAAGTAGCTGGGAATTACGCAGCTAGTTTATATCCTAGACAATTAGCCAAAGATCAAGGGTATGCTGGAGTTATCTATTTAGATCCTTCAACACATACAAAAATAGATGAAGTTGGCGCAGCTAATTTCTTCGCAATAACAAATGATAACGTAGTAGTAACACCAAAATCATCAAGTATCTTACCAAGTATTACTAGAAGAAGTATTTTATATATCGCAGAACATATACTAGGTATGAAAGTTGAAGAGCGTGATTGTTTCATTGAAGGATTAGATGAATTCAAAGAAGCAGGAGCGTGCGGTACTGCAGCTATCATTACACCAATTAAGGCAATTACTCACAAAGGTAAAAGACATCAATTTGGTAATGGAGATGTTGGACCAACTATAAAAAAACTATACGATACATTAGTAGGAATCTACTATGGTGATATCGAAGCTCCAGAAGGTTGGATGCATACAGTTTTATAATTAATAAAAGGACTTAGAAATAAGTCCTTTTTTATATAAAAAAAAGACATCTATAAGATGTCTTTTATACGTTTAGCTAGTCCTACTAATTTTCTTTTTGGTACACTACAAATAGCTACTCTAAGTCCACCATCAACTTCAACTGTGAAGATGTTGTTTTCTTGTAGTCGTTTGTTTAACAGTTCTTTTTCTGAATCATCTGTTGCTTTAATAGTAACGAAGAATCCTTCTCTAAATGGATAGGTTTCTAGGTTTACTTCTTTTGCTTCAGTGACAAATATCTCAGCACGTTCTTTAATCAAATCTACATAGAATTGCTTTTCTATCACATATGTTTCTCTTAGATCTTTGGTTTGTGTTACTAACGCAAATAATTCCATAGCACTGTTGTTAACAGTAGACCAAATACTTCTTGCGCTATATATTCCAGCATTAATGAATTTTTGTTGTTCAACTTTGTTTGAAGTGATACAAATAGCTGCACCAGCTCTTGCACCATAAGCAGTCATCGTTTTAGAAGTACTAAATGCGATTACTACCATAACATTCTCATTAAGTGTTGTATACTTCTTGAAATGTTGTTTCCAACTTTGACCTTGTGTACTAAAATCAACATACGCAATGTCATTTAAGATAATAACTGGACCTTTATTTGAAAGCTCATTAACAAAATCCAGTACTTGATCCCATTCTTCTGAGGTCATAGTGTAACCTGTTGGGTTATGACAAGGGTCGTTTATAATTGTTAAAACTTTACCTTGTTTATTCATTACATCAGTACATACTCGCTTGAAGTCTTCAATATCAAAAGCGTCATCTTTAAATAAGTTGTAATCAGTTAGGGTGATTCCAAATTCTTGTGCCATTGTTTTATATGGACCCCAACCTTGTGATGGTTTAATTACTGTCTCCCCAGGATTAAGTACATTCTTAAGAGTAGAAGAAATTGCTCCAGCACCACCAGGTGTTGCTAAGATTTCACAATCTATTTCAATATCAATTTCACCAAATAACCAGTTATATATTGCATCTCTATATCCAATATTTCCTTGGATAGAAGAAGCATATTTTGCTTTTTGGATTTTACTTATTGTTTCATATGGAGACCAAACTGAATCAAAGGCTACAAAAACACCGTTTTCATCAAATAAAGTTCCTAGCGTTGCATCAACTACAGCATCATCACCAAATTTAACTTTGGCCTCTTTTGCTTTAATGGCAGCTTTAAACACCTTGTCTACCATTACCTTTCCATCGCTTAGTTCGTTTAAAAATGAGTTCATCATATCACCTCGAAATGTATAGTATTTACTAATACAATTATAACATTATCCATATTAATTACCACAATAAAGTGTTAAAATTTATTTTTATGACTGTTTGCTTTTTAAATTATATTTAAATGTGTTATATTTAATGTATGAGGTGGTTACATGTTAAAGAAAATTTCAAAACTATTACAAAAGCAAAACATTACTTTAGAAGAGCATAAGTTGATTATCCCTACATATAACAGAAATAAATATGCATTATATGCATATATTGTGTTTGGTGTTATTTTTCTTATATACTTAGTTGACTTGTTTACAACTGTTAATCTAGGTATTAATGGTTTGTTTGTATATGTAGCATTAACACTGCTAGTACTATACCCTTTAGCAACAAAGACTGATAACCATAATGAAGGATTAGTTATTACCGCAAAATACATAATTAAAAGAGAAGAGCGAAACTCACTAATAGTTATTGAGTTTGACAAAATTACTAAGTTCAAAGATGATAAGGATGAATTGTATATAATTCAAAATAGCGAGTTAATAGCGATAAAAAAAGACCTGTATACAGCCCATATTGAAATAATAGTAGATATATTAGAAGCTAAAGGAAAAACCTTTAACAAGGCAAAAGACTTCATGATTAGACCGATTCAAATAAAATTTGACGGTGATGAAATAAAAATTGAAGATATAGAAGTAGATGAAACTGAAACTGAAAAGGTTACTGCTGCTTTATATAGCGATTATGGACACTTAACACCTGGATTCTTGGAAGAAATCATACCGAGAAATACAATCATAAGAGAAGTTGTTCTTGATGGACCACATTTACAGCTAAAGTGTAGTCAATTATCAGTTAAAGAGGATCATCCCGAAAACACTGGATATGGTAATTTGGAAGTTGATGATTCGATTCTTGTTTTTGAAAATGCATTGATAATGGATTTTGCTGTTAGAGATTCAAATGAGCGTTCAGCTAAATATAATGAATTTGAAGTAACATCACAAAATTTAATAGATGAATTAACAAATAGTGTTATTGATGATTGGAAATATGGAAAAGGCAAAGTTATGTTTATTTTTAAAGCAGGACTAGGGAACGTTAGGTTAGAAATAAAATACAAGGAAGTTATAATTGGATGGAATTCAGAGAAGTAATTTAATTACTTCTTTTTTTTTGATATAATGTAAGTGGTGATGATATGAATACTGAATTACACATAAAAAGACAATTGATGAAATTCAATATGTACGGATTGTTGAAGAACTTAAGGTTTTTCGATCCGTTTCTTTTACTTTACTTATTAGATAACCAAGTATCAATTGGATTAATCGGAGTCTTATTTGCTATTAGAGAAAGCATAGTATATATATTTGAAATACCTTCAGGTGTTATAGCTGACCAGTATGGTAAAAAAACAGAACTGGTTATATGTTTCTTATTCTATATTTCTTCGTTTATTGTATTCTTCATTGGTGGAGGATTTGGAATATTAGCCATTGCTTTTATACTATTTGGATTAGGTGAAGCCTTTAGAACAGGAACACATAAAGCGATAATTATTGACTTCATGGAGTATCATGATATAACAACTAACAAAAGTGAAATATATGGTAGAACAAGATCTTATTCTTTAATTGGATCAAGTATATCAAGTATCGTTGCTGTTGTACTAGTGATTTTTATTAATAACTATAATGTATTGTTTCTAATAGCTATAATACCCTATATAGCAGATATGTTTTTAATCTTATCGTATCCTGGTTATTTGAACTTTACAAAGAATCACAAGTTTACACTTAAAGAGTTATATAGCGGAACAATTGGATTACTCTTGCTTGTAAAAAGAGATAAGGAATTAAGAGATACATTAGTAGATTCATCGCTATTTAATGGTATTTTCAAAACAATTAAAGATTACATACAAATAATCTTATTTCCATTACTGACAGGGGTTATATTGATAACAAGTCTAGATGATGAAACTAATAATAAAATGATAATAGGTATTGTATATGCCGCGATTTATATGATATCATCATTCGCTTCTAAGAACGCACATAGGTTTAAAGGAGAGAGTTATGAGAAATCTCTACCATTGTTTTGGATACTACTATTCCTGTCTCTTATACACATCT
>SDWO01000101.1 GCA_004195325.1 Candidatus Izemoplasma acidinucleici
CATATATCAAAAAAACAACTTCAAGATGTATATAACGAGTTTCATCCTCGTTCAAATCAAGAAGAATCATAGGAGGCAATTATGTATAAAAGAGTATTTTTAATAGTAATCGATAGTGTCGGATGCGGGGAATTACCGGATGCAGCACAATTTGGAGATTTTGACGTAAACACAATCAAACACATCAGTGAAGCGGCAGGGCCAATTTACTTACCTAACATGGAAAAACTAGGATACGGACATTTAACTGAGATTCAAGGAGTAGACCCAATCAAAGATACAATTGGTTTCTATGGTAAAATGAATGAAATAAGTAATGGAAAAGACACAATGACAGGTCACTGGGAATTAATGGGATTAAAAATAGTTGATCCATTTATTACCTTCACAGAGACGGGATTCCCTAAAGAACTAATAGACGAGTTTGTTGCTAAAACAGGAAGAAACATCGTTGGAAACAAATCAGCTTCAGGGACAGAAATCTTAGAAGAACTTGGCGAACACCAAATAGAAACAGGAGACTGGATTGTGTACACTTCAGCTGATTCTGTTTTACAAATCGCAGCCAATGAAGAAATCATTCCTCTTGAAGAATTGTATAGAGCTTGTGAAATCGCACGCAAAATGACAATGAAAGAAGAATGGAAAGTTGGGCGCATTATCGCTAGACCATTCGTTGGTAAGAGAAAAGGAGATTTCGCAAGAACGCCAAATCGTCATGACTATGCATTAAAACCATTCGCTGATACTGCCTTAACGTATTTAAAAGGTAAAGGACATACAGTTGCGGCATTTGGTAAAATCAATGATATCTATGATTCTGAAGGGATCACCGAAACACATAAACAGAAATCAAACCAACATGGGATGGAAAACTTCATTAAGTATACAGACACAGACTTTACTGGATTAGCATACATTAATCTTGTAGACTTTGATGCGTTATACGGACATAGAAGAAATCCTCAAGGATATAAAGTAGCTTTAGAAGAATTTGATGTACAACTTGGTGAATTTATGAGTAAACTACGAGAAGACGATTTATTAATGATTACTGCGGATCACGGAAATGATCCGACATATAAAGGATCAGACCATACACGTGAATATGTCCCACTACTTGCCTATAATAAATTAGCAACTACTGGACCTCTTGGTATAAGAGAGACATTTGGTGACATTGGAGCGACTATTAGTGATAATTTTAACACTGAAAAAGCACCTCATGGGACTAGTTTCCTAGATCTAATTAAATAGTGGAAGCAAACATAGAGACAAACAGGTACTTCTATAAACGAGTATTGCAAATAGGAGTACCTATCTTCTTATCACAATTTCTAACAAGTTTACTAAGTATTATAGACACCGTAATGGTCGGAGTATTAGGAGAAGACGCAATCGCCGCAGTTGGCCTTTCAGCGAACTTCGGATTCTTTTTTATTATGGTCTTATTTGGCTTCCTATCAGGACTAGGTATTTTCATAGCTCAGTACTGGGGAAGTAAAGATTTTAAAAATATACATAAAGTGTTTATTATAACGATTATCGTTGGAACAATGATAAGCACTGTATTCTTTGTACTAGTTCATTTCTTTCCTGAGTTTATAGTAGGACTCTATAATAACGGTGATGACTTAGTCCAACGAGCAATCATTAAAACCTACGCAGTAGATTATTTAAGAATTATAAGTTACTCATACTTCTTTATGGCTGCGAACTTCGTAATCATCATGTTGATGCGTAATACCGAACAAGTAGTATTCCCCCAAATCATTAGTGTTATTACTGTGCTAATTAATACAGCGTTAAACTTTGTATTAATCACAGGACGCTTTGGGTTCCCACGTCTTGGAGTAGAAGGAGCGGCAATCGCTTCGGTTATTAGTAGTGGACTAGGGTTTACGATGTTATTGTTACGAATGAAGATGTCGAATCACAAAGTACTGAAAGTTAAATTCAGAGAATATAAAAATATAACAAGAGACTTTATTAATAAACTAGCCCACAAAGCTCTTCCAGTTGGGATTAATGAAACAATTTGGGGATTGGGTATGAGTATGTATCTAATGGCAATGGGATTCATTGGTGGATCTGCGGTTGCGAGTGTTCAAATCAGTAACATGGTTATGGGATTATTCTGGGTCGCAAATGCCGGTATTAGTACTGCATGTGCGATTATGATTGGGAATAAACTAGGTGAAAATGAAATAGCGTTAGCTAAAAGTTGGGGACTTAAATTTACTAAGTTAAGTTTTGTTGCGGGAATTTTCCTAGGTGCTTTATTATTTCTTCTAAGTCCCTATATTCCAAATATCTTTGAAGATGCCACAATTGAAATGAAAACCAACGTTAGATGGATATTATTAATGTTTAGTTTCTATATACCAATCAAATTTACCAACGCAATTCAAATCATTGGAACATTGAGAGCTGGTGGAGATACGAGGTTTGCGTTATTCGCCGAACTTATTCCATTATGGTTTATCGGTGTACCACTTGCGTTTATCTTAAGTATTTATACCACGTTACCTCTGTGGGCAATCTTAGCGATTGTGAATGTCGAGGAACTAATAAAATTTGTCATTGTATTACGTAGGTTCTTTACGTATAAATGGGCAAACAATTTAACATCCGAATAAAAAAAAGGCTAATTATAGCCTTTTTTATTTTAAATACTCTTTGTCTTTTAATACTTTTCGTGTATCAGATAATAATCGCTTAAGTTTTTTGTTGTAATCTTTCTTCAATTCCTTTTTAGATGCGTTTACTCCTTTAGAAGCAAATTTAATATATTTTCTATATGGGACTAACGCTTGTTTGATTAATAGAATTGATTGTTTATGATCGTTATCAACATCTTTTAGTTTTGTTTTGATGTAAGTTTGATCGTTTAAGATTGTTGTATTTGTTCTTTTTTGTTCAAATTGAATCAGATTTGCGAAGTTATCATCGATGTCTTTCTTAGTTAAAGACTTTGTCTTACCAAACATAGAAGCAGATAACTGTTCCATATCAACTGGTTGTTCCTCAGATACACTTAGTTGAGTATATAACGGTGTTATATTATCTTTTCTTAATGTTTCTAGGTGATCAGTTGCTTCTTTGTGATGACGAAGTTTCTCATGTTTGACTGTACGCTGCTCGGTAATAAACTTTTCAGTCTCATCACTGTTTGTTAATTCGACGATTATTTTGCTTGTCTCTTCAATACGTTTTTCTGGTTTATCGATACGTTCATGATATAGTTGATCAGCTTCCTTGATTGCTTGTTGGAGACGTTGATCACTATTTTTAGCAGTAGCGCTATTAAGTAGAGGCATAATTCCTTTGGTCGCAACAGTTGCTTCTGATTCCTCAACTTGATCAAACTTGATTTTAGTTGCATCGTATAACGATTGGAATGAAGTAATTGTTTGCTCTCTTAGTAATTGTGCTTCATCAATTGCTAGTTTTTGTCTATTCTCAGCATCGGTGATTACTTTCTCATATCGTAAGATTTCTTCATCTTTGTTTTCGACATCCTCAATTTCTTGAATAAGTCCATCGTAGTGATTTTGTAGTTCATCAATTTTATCTTGAATCTCTTTATTGTCTTTTGATTCAGTGAATAGAAGTAGTTTATAGTTCAAGTCTTCTAGTTTATCTTCTAGTTCTTTGACGAACTTTTGTTTCTCGTACTCATATTTTTGACGGTAATACTCTATTTTCTTATTTGCGTATTGAACTTCTTGTTCATATGTAAGATTAATACTTTCAACTCGTATTTCAAATTCGCTTTTAGCACATTTGATTTGTTGATCGGCAAATAGTAGTTGATTTTGTAATGTGGTTTTGACAAAAGTATCATTTACTTTGATTCCTAGGTTGATACGTTCTTTTTGTTCTTCAGCTAGGCTTCGTTCATTCTCGTATAATGATTTTACTTTAATTAACTGTAGTTCATGTTCTTTTTTAGCAATAGCGATTAAAGATTCCTGATAGATAATATCACTATTTAAGGCTTCAATTTGTGTTTGTTGCTCAATTACTGTTTCATTTCGTTTGGTTAGAATCAGTTTGTCGATATCATGTGTTTCTTGATCTAGTAAGATATCTTCAATTGCCTTTTTAAGCTTGTATTCTTGTTCTAAACGAATGATATTGTGGGTATCGATGTTTTGTTGTAAGATGTTTGTTCTTTTTGCTTCAGTTACTTTTAAAGCAAGAAGAAGGTCTTTATACTTATCGTTGATATCCAGTTCAATGTAATCGTTGTGTTGTAAAATGTCTAGTTCTGTAAGTCTTAGCTCTAAACGGATATTGTGAATTTCACGTTGTAGCTTTGATTTAAGAAGTAGAAGTTCCTTCATTGATTGGACACGTTTATTATTAATATCTAAATCTCCATTAAGGCCATCGTAATCTGTTTTAATTTTATGAAGTATTTTAGCTTCCTGGAATCTAATTTGTTCAAATTGTGTTTCATACTCTAAATTATGTGCATCTTTTACATATTTAAGTTCTAAGTCCCAAAGAGATTGAATTGTTTTGTCTTTTTTAGATTTTGTTAAGTCATCTGTCTCTTTGCTTAGTTTTTTACTTGATTTTGTGTTCAGTTGCTTTTCAATCTTTTCAAATTTCTTCATTAGAGAAGAAACTAAAGCGTATTTTTGAAGTTTCTCAGCTTGCATGATATCAAATCTAATGGTTTTTAACTCAAGCTCAATTCCTTCTTTCGTTGATTTTTCTTTATCTAATACCGCTTTGTTTTTTTGCTCATATTTACCTAGTATAGATTCTTCATGATCAAAATATATTTTTTTAATTTCAATTTGTTTTTGCTTGAATATTTCTTTTAAGTCGATTCCTCTTTTGTTTAAAGCTTCAATGTTGTCTTTATGTGATTGATTAATTTGCTTGTTTAGTATTTCATCACTGTCTACGTTATAGAAATTACTTTTTGATTCCTCTGTAAGTTCATATTCGTATGAAATTGATGTTTGTAGTTGTTGGTTATATACGGTTTCAAAATCAGTGATATTCGTTCTTATAGCGTCTAGTTCAAGGAGACTTTTCGAAATGTTCTTACGTTTTGTTTCCGCTACCTCTAGAAGAATAGATGTGATTTTGTCTGTTGTTTCTTTTTGTCCTGTTAAGATTGCTTTGTTTGAATCAATTATTTTGATTCTGTAGTCGTCTTCGAAGTTACCTACACCTTTGATAGAAGAAGTTAACGCATGATGTATGCTGTTGTAGTTATCGATACGTGATGGCAGATTTTCATTGTCAAAGAAACGAATTTCTTGGCGAGCGTCAAAGATTTTGTTTTTCGCGTCAATCATTTCGTTTAGTTGTTGGATAACTGTTTCTCTATCTACTAAATCAATAGATACTGTTAAGTCATCTATTTGGTCATCAAGTTCTTTTAGTTTTCTTTTGGTGTCTAGTATTCTTTGGTTGTTTTTCTTTTTTACTTCGATGTTAGATTTTAGGACTTGATCTACTAATTCTTTTAGTAAGACACTTTCTTTAGCAATATCATTCTCGATGATAGTAGAAATGTCTTTGTTTGCTTTTGATATTACTTTGGGAAGTGATGAATTAAAGTTTCTTGCCATAATGTATCCTCCTTTCTAAGTAAGTGTTTGGTTGATAGTAGAAATATCTTCTTTGGTTTTAGTATGTTTATTTAGATAATCAGTGAATAGTTTCTTTTTACAGTCATCTTGAAGGTTGATTATTACTTTGGTTGCTTCATCGTTTTGACTGAAGTACTCTTCTTCAATGATTTTGTATTTTTCGATGTAGTAATCTAGGTTATCCTGTAGTTTGTCGTAAGCTTCTTTGAAAGAAGCGAACAGCGCTTGTTCAATCGATTCTGTCGTTTTTCTATTTTGTTCAATTAGTTCATTTCGACGTTCCAACTGAACATCTTGATCTTCATCGATGGCTTTTTGAGCATCACCAATAGATTCTTCATATTTAGGACGAACAGTGAAGATGTTTTTTTCAAATTCGTTAGTAGAGTCTACTAAGTTTTTATTAATACGTTCTTCATTACGTTCTGTTTGTTTAATAATGATTTCAATGTTCTCTTTGTTTTCAGATAATTGTTTCTGATGTGCGATTTCTGCCTTTTGAACAGTATCGTTATATCTTGATTCTGCGTTTTCTAAGGCTATATTGTAAATACGTTCTTCGTATTCAAAAATCTTTTGTGATTCCTCGTCTTTTTCATCTAAATCCTTTAAACGATCGTAGTAGTCTTGTTCTAGTTGCAATTTCGACTGTGATATCTCTTTGATTCGTTCTTCGATTGTTGGTGCTTTTTGTTGGATTATAGATTCTAGTTTCTGTTCTAGGTCTGTTACAATATCTGTTTGTAGTTTTGTAACACTTTTGACGTCTTCTAAGGCGTTTTTTTCAATATTGGATACTGTTTCTTTGATTTGTTTGATATCTGCGTCATATTCCGATATTTGCTTGTATTTTTCAGCTTCTTTTTCGGTAATATATTCAGCTTGTCTTATATTGATAGGGTTGATTTTTTCTTCGCGTTCTTTTTCGACCAACGATTTTGCCTTTTTAGAGTTTTTATGCGCGTTGTCTAGTAAGTCTTGATCGTTTTTAGTAAGAGGAAGATATAGTTTATCAACTTCAGATTTTATAGTTGCTTGTAGGTTCTTAAGAACAGTGAATGTGTTATTGTACATGTTGTTGATTTGGTCTTTTAATGTATCTTCAGTTATATTCTTTTGCTTACCAATTGTAGCTAGATTGGCATGAACACTTGATTTGATTTTGCTTTTGTAGTCTTTTTTAGCTGTTTGTAATGTCGTAAGTTGTCTTTGAACATCTTGATCTAGTTTTTGAATTTGCTTTTGGAATTTCTTTGTTTTCAATTGATCAGCAGTAGAAGATGTTTGATTCAACAATGACTTGTTTTCTAGTTCATTCATGAATTTAACTGCGTCAATTAGTACTTCGTATGTGTTATCAATGTACTTATATGACTTATCATATACGCTTTTATTCTTTGTGATTAGTTGTTTTAGTTGGTCTGGGGTTAAGTTATCCGAATGCATTAATTCTTTGGTAGAATCGATAAATTCAGTGTAGAATTCATCGTTAGTATCAAACTTAGAAATACGTTCCTTTACAATAACTTCGCCTCTGGCTATGTTTAAAGAAGGCTCCCTAATCTCTCTATTAAGGGCTTCTTCGATTAGTTGTAGTTTGTTGTCCATTTCGTTATTCAGCAATACAATTTCTTTGTCTGTTTTATATTCTTCGTCTTTAACTAGTTGATCAACAGATACTTTGAATGAATCGCGCTCGAATTCAACACCACGGATTTTTTCTTGGTAGTTTAATAGGTCTTCTTCAAGTTGCTTGTTGATTACTTCAGCCTTATAATCACTTTCTTGCTTGTTGTTTGCCATTTGTGTTTCGATATCCTTAATTAAAAGAATGTTTTCTTTATCATTTTCAAATGTAGCAAGCTCTTTTAAGTAATCTGTTTTTATTAGTTCTGTTTCGTAACTAGATTTTAAGATGCTACGTTCTAGTTTGATGCTGTTTTTACGTAGTTTGTTAACTTCATGTGCTTTGTCGTATTTTAGTTTTGCTTTTGCGATTAGTTTCTCCATAATTTCTTTAGATTTTACTAATGCGATGTTCTTATTGTTATCTGACATTAAATCTTTACTAGCTATCTCTTGGATAGAAGTGTCTTTACGTGAAAGATTCTGCAAGATTTTGATTTCATGATCTTGTTTTGCGTATTTAATGTTGTAACGTTCTTGTATTTCAGATATTTCAATTGATTCACGTAAGTGGTTTAGTTCAATTTCTTTTAGTGGTTCAACTGTATCTAAAAACTTATCAATATCATCTAGTTCATTATTGATAGTTTTTAATTGTTCTATTTGTTTCTTATTGGCTTCAATAAGACGTTTTTTAATATCGTTGAATTGTTTAATGTAGTTTTGTAAGAATTCTGCTTTTAGTTTTTCGTGTTTTACTAAGTATTCATTATTGATTAATTCAGATTTGTTAAGTTCAATAGATAACTCTTGATTTAGTTTTTTGAAGTATTCAGAAGTGTCTTTGATCATACCTTGATCATTTAGCATATGCTTAGATAGTTTATCAAGATTGCTCATTTCTGTTCTATATGTATTCTTATAATATTCAACTTCAGCATTGATAATGCTTATTTTTTGATTCATTAGTGTTTCTTCATATTGTCTTACTGTTTCAGCACGGACATTGAATAAATCCTTTTTCATGTTTATGCTTTTGATTGTTTTCTTGTTTTTCTTTTGTTCTAATGCATCAATTTGTTTTTGTAGTTTTGCATTATTGATTTCTAAGTCTCTGTTAATCAATAGTTTACGAAGCTCGTAAGAAGTAGATAAACGTCTTGTTTCTTCTTCAAGTTTTGTTATGTAACTTTTGTAGTGTATTTCAAAAGAAACTTTAAGGTCACTAACTAAAGCTTTGATTTCATTTTTATTTACTGCATTTTCTCTTCTTAAATGTATTAAGCCACTACTTAACCCGTGCTCGAATTCTTTAGATGATACTTTGCGTTCATTGTTCTCTTGGTCTTTTGATTCGATATATTCAGATAATAGTCTATTTATGATCTCCTCATCAACTTTCTTTACTTCAGCGATTCGGAGAAGATTCTCGTTTAATAAACGATTATATTTTACGTAGTGATCTTGGAAAGTGTTTTTGTTATTTGTGAAGTTATTATTATATGTATCTAAACGTTCAACGTAAGAAGTAACGTTTTTAGAGTATTTTTCTTTGATGCTAGATATGTCTTCTAACTCTATGTCTTTTAATGAGTTTGTATCTTCATTGATTCGGTCAATCTCTATATTTGTAACAGCATTTGCATCTGTTTTGTACTCTTCGAAATCATTTAATAAGGCGTTATCTTTACGTCTTAATTTGATTAGTTTATTTTCATTTGCTTTCTCAATTCTTTGTTCTTTGAGAAGCAGTTTTTCATCTAATACTTTGATAGATCCTTTGCTTTCTTTTTCCTTACTTAAAAAGTCTTTATGTGCTTTCAAAGACTTGTTTTCATGTGCATGATCTAGCTTTTCAATCTTCTTTTCAATAGGTGCTAACTTTTTACTGTATTCAATTTCGACATCATATGTAGTAATGTCAAAAGATTTAAGTTCTGTTTTTTTCATACCAGCACCTCCGTCATATCTTTTAGTTTAGCGGTATTCCACTAAGTTGATTTTACCATATTTTTTTCTTGTTTACAATAAAATATATTTATATGTTATAGGAAATTTGATTTGGAGAAATGATATATTTAATGTATAATTTGATGTGAGGTGTTTTTATGGATGAAAACGTATATGCAGACAAGTTATTAAAAGAAGATATTGAGAACCATTCTTTACGTCCTCAATACCTAAAAGAATACATCGGACAAACGAAAGTTAAAGAGATGATGGATATCTTTATCAAAGCAGCAAAAGGTCGTAATGAAGCCTTAGATCATGTCTTACTTTATGGTCCTCCTGGACTTGGTAAAACAACGTTGGCTAATATCATAGCTAATGAGATTGGGGTTAATATTAAAGTTACTTCTGGACCTTCAATTGAAAGAAGTGGTGATTTGGCTGTTATTTTAACAAGCCTTGAGCCTGGAGATATTTTGTTTATTGATGAGATCCATAGATTACCTAGGATCGTTGAGGAAATCTTATATCCAGCGATGGAAGACTTTGTTATTGATATTATTGTTGGTAGAGATAGCACAAGTAAGAGCATTAGAGTTGATTTGCCACCATTTACTTTAATTGGAGCAACAACTAGATTCGGAGATTTAAGCGCACCCTTAAGAGATCGTTTTGGTGTTGTCCATAAATTAGAATATTATTCAACTGAAGAGTTAACTGAAATATGTAAAAGAACAGCTTCTATTTTTGAAACAGAAACAATAGAAGATGCTACAATAGAAATAGCTAGAAGAAGCCGAGGTACGCCACGTATAACAAATCGATTATTCAGAAGAGTTAGAGATTTCGCAGATGTTTTAAACGATGGTAAGATTTCTCAAGAGATGTGTGAACTAGCACTTACTAAACTTCATATCGATGAAATTGGATTGGATTCTAAGGATTATGATTATTTAAAAGGTATTATTGACAATTTTGATGGTGGACCTGTCGGTCTTGAAAGTATCGCTGCATCTATTGGTGAGGAAGCGACTACTATTGAAGATGTTTATGAACCTTATTTACTGAAAATCGGCTTTATTAAGCGAACATCAAGAGGTCGAGTTGCAACTGATAAAGCATACAGACATTTAAAGAAAGCACACAATACGAGGTTATTCTAATGAAAGTTAAAGATTTTGATTACCATCTACCAGAAGAACTTATAGCACAAACTCCTTTGAAGGAAAGAAGTGCTTCAAAACTATTGATTTTAGGAAAAGAGAATGGAAAGATATCACATGACCAGTTTTCAAACCTGAGACACCATTTAGAAAAAGGCGATGTTTTGGTTTTAAATGATACATCAGTGATTCCAGCTCGCTTATATGGTGTGAAAGAGGAAACATTAGCTACAATTGAGATACTATTACTAAAGCAAAAAGAAGATAACATATGGGAATGCTTGGCAAAGAAATCCCGTAAAATAAAGATAGGAACAATCGTTTCATTTGGTGACGGACGTTTGAAAGCAAAATGTGTTAGAATCGCCGATGAAGGCATCAGAGATTTCGAAATGATCTATGATGGAGTCTTTTATGAGATATTAGACGAGTTAGGAGAAATGCCACTTCCTCCATACATACATGAGAAGTTGATTGACCAAGATCGATATCAAACTGTATACAATAAACATAAAGGAAGCGCAGCTGCTCCAACTGCTGGATTACATTTTACGCAAGAATTACTCCGAGATTTAAGAGATAAAGGAGTTATTATTACATATATAACTTTACATGTAGGATTAGGTACTTTTAGACCAGTAAGTGTAGAAGATATCAATGATCACATAATGCATAGTGAATTTTATCAAATAAACGAGGAAACAGCGGCAATATTACGAAAAGCAAAGGAAAATAAGCAAAAAATCATTGCTGTGGGGACTACATCACTTCGTACTCTTGAAACAATATTAAGAGATTATGATAACTTCCAAGAAGCATCAGGATGGAGCGATATTTTTATCTATCCAGGTTGTAGTTTCAAGGCGATAGATGGGTTGATTACGAACTTCCATTTGCCTAAAAGTACATTAATTATGTTAGTTAGTGCTCTTGCAGGACAAAACGAGATAATGAATGCATACCAAGAAGCAATAAAAGAGAAGTATAGGTTCTTTAGCTTCGGAGATTCAATGTATATTAAGCCAGAATAAAAGAGAGCGATTTGCTCTCTTTTTTTAATGTTTACAAATAAAAAAGAGACATTTTGTCTCTTTATTTTATTGGTTTTAATCTTGCTGTAAAGTGTCTAAGTACTGGAGGTTCATAATCAAACTCAAGACCAACTAATTGATCCTTGTTTTTGAATACTTCAATCACTGATTCAGCTACTACATCTAAGTGAGCATACGTATATGTTCTTCTAGGTATAGTCAATCTCATTAGTTCTAGAGGTGATTCAATGTTTTTACCAGTATCTGGGTCGCGACCTAATAGGAAACTACCGATTTCAACAGGTCTTACTCCCGCTTCTAAGTATACCGCATTGCTTACCGATTGTGCCGGGAATTGATCAAATGGGATATGAGGAGCAAACTTTTTACAATCTACAAACACTGCATGTCCACCTGTTGGATACTGAATTGGTACACCAGCATCACGTAATTGATCTCCTAGATAACGTACTTGATCTAATCTATGAGTTAAGTAATCTTCATCTAATGCTTCTAATAAACCTACAGCTAATGCTTCCATATCGCGACCTGTTAAACCGCCATAAGTAGGGAATCCTTCCATAGGTACGATGTATGTTCTACATTTATTATATAAATCTGTGTCTTTCTTAATAGCGATAATTC
>SDWO01000177.1 GCA_004195325.1 Candidatus Izemoplasma acidinucleici
ATCATATATAGCAATTATCTAATTTGTGTTATAATAAATTCGGGTGATAACATGAAAGATCTATTTGAAATTGCAATTCTAAAATCTAATCTAAGTAAAGAAAAACCAATCGTTGTGGCTCTAAGTGGTGGAGTTGATTCAATGGTTCTTTTTGATATACTATATAAAGCAGGATTTGATCTAGTTATAGCTCATGTAAATCATAACAAAAGAATCGAATCTAACATAGAATATAAGAACATACAAGAAATTGCGAACACGCTTAAAGTGCCTTTTGAAGGGCTTGTTTTAAACAAAGACATAGAAGGTAACTTCCAAGAGATTGCTAGAAGTCAAAGATATTCATTTTTTAGTGATGTCGCAAAAGAATATAAAACCAATCAGATAGTGCTAGCGCATCATGCTGATGATCAAATAGAAACTATCCTAATGAGATTAACAAGAGGAACATCATTCAAAGGATATAGCGGAATCTCACATATCTCAACATATAAAGAATGTAGTATTATAAGACCTCTTCTTTCAATAACTAAAGAACAAATACTAGTCTATGCAAAAGAGAATAATCTGACATACTTTGAAGATTCTTCGAATAAAGAAGAGACCTATACAAGAAACAGATTTAGAAACAACATAATCCCATTACTACTCAAAGAGAATCCTCTACTTCATTCCAAGTTAGAACAATTCTCTACCTACATTTCAATGGCGGACAAGTACATAAATAAAAATCTTGAAAGATTTATATCTAAATATATCTTCGATGGTAAAGTAGATGTTAATCAATATTCAAGGCTAGATGATATAATGAAATTCAAAGTAATTCAATATGTAGTGAACCAAGAATCCGAAAACTCAGTAGAGGTGAGCTATACCCAATACCAAGATATAATCAACTTACTAAAAAAAGATACACCTAATGCCAAATATAACTTATCCAAAGGATATGAATTAGTTAAGGAATATGCTTATTTCTTTATTCAAGAACACCAAGAAACAAAACGTGTATTTCTTGAAATAAATGATATAGGAGAGTATAGTATTTCTAAGGAAATGAAATATGTTTTTAGTTACGAAAAACAAGACATAAGATATTCTAATTTCTTTGAAGTATGGTATAATAGATTAGTATTTCCGCTATATTTAAGAAACAAAGAAAACGGAGATAAGATGTCTTTAAAAGTAGGTACAAAAAAAGTGAAAGATATTCTTATCGATCAGAAAGTACCGACATCCATTCGTGAAAACTTGATTCTTTTAGCTAATAGTGATAAAGTAATGTGGATTCCACGAATTAAGAAATCTGAGCAAAACAAAGAACAACCAAATAAACTATATATTTACGAGGTGAGATAATGCTAGAAAAAGACATTTTAGAAGTATTAGTGTCAGAAGAACAAATCGAAGAAATAGCACAAAGATTAGGAAATCAATTGTCAGAAGACTACAGAGACAAATTTCCACTTGTAATAGGTTTATTAAAAGGATGTATCCCATTCATGGGGAAATTGATGACACGTATGGATATTCATATGGAAGTTGGTTTCATGGATGTATCTAGTTATCACGGTGGAATTGAATCTAGTGGAGATATCAAAATCAATAAGGATTTAGGTATTCCCGTACAAGATAGACACATCATCTTAACAGAAGATATTGTTGATACAGGAAGAACATTAAAAGTAGTCATGGATTTACTAACCTATCGTGGAGCTAAAAGTGTTGAAATAGCAACCTTATTAGACAAACCAGAAGGTCGTATAGTGACTTTAGAACCAAAATATGTCGGGACAACTATTCCTAAGGAATTTGTTGTTGGATATGGTCTAGATTATGAAGAAAAATACAGAAACCTACCATACGTAGGAATATTAAAACCAGAGGTTTACAATAAGTAAGGAGTGGTAATATGGCACAAATAAAGAAGAAACCACAACAATCAAGAACTGGTAATATAGCTATAATCGCTATTATACTATTAATTATTACAACTGTTATGTTCTATTACAATAACGATTCAGATGACATTCATGTTTATAATTACACTGAATTAATAGCAGAACTGGAATCAGGAAGTATTGCGACAATGAATACGAAACCTGTTGCCGGTGATATCAATATTGGTTCATACGATGTTACTGGGAAATTAAGTGATGGTTCAAAATATGAATCTATCATCCCAAATGAGTTTGAATTATCAAAAATCATTGAAGAAGTAACACTACAAAATGTAGAGTACAACCCAGAAAAAGGGGATACATATACATTCTTAAGCGTATTAAGTATTCTGATACCAATCATAATTGTTATCGCATTGTTTATGTTCTTAATGAGAAACAATCAAGGGAACAACAAAGCATTTGATTTCGGAAAATCGAAAGCAAAACTAAACAAAGGTAAAACAACAACATTCAAAAACGTTGCTGGTGTCGATGAAGAAAAACAAGAACTAGAAGAACTAATCGATTTCCTTGGAAATCCAAAGAAATATATGGAACTAGGTGCTAGAATCCCAACTGGTGTATTATTAGTAGGGCCTCCAGGTACAGGTAAAACATTATTAGCTAGAGCCGTTGCTGGTGAAGCAAATGTTCCGTTCTATTCAATTAGTGGTTCTGATTTCGTTGAAATGTTTGTCGGTGTTGGAGCAAGTCGTGTACGTGACATGTTCAAAGCAGCTAGACAAAATGCTCCTTGTATCGTCTTCATTGATGAAATAGATGCAGTTGGACGTCAACGTGGTACTGGTGTAGGTGGTGGACACGATGAACGTGAACAAACATTAAACCAATTACTAGTTGAGATGGATGGTTTTGGTTCAAATAGTGGAGTTATCGTAATCGCTGCAACAAATAGAGCAGATGTATTAGATCCTGCATTGTTACGTCCTGGACGTTTCGATAGACAAATCACAATTGGAAGACCAGACATTAGAGGTCGCGAAGCAATTTTAAAAGTACATGCTAAAAATAAAAAAATATCTCCAAAGGTTACATTTTAGAAGAACTCCAGGTTTCACAGGAGCAGATCTAGAAAACTTATTAAATGAAGCAGCTTTATTAGCTGCAAGAGAAAATAAAGAAAACATTAAGTTATATCATATCGATGAAGCTGTAGACCGTGTAATGATGGGACCAGCTAAGAAATCTAGAGTATTATCAAAACGTGAACGTAACTTCATAGCGCACCACGAAGCCGGACATGCAGTTCTAGGAATCAAACTTGATAACGCAAATATTGTACATAAAGTTACAATTATTCCTCGTGGTAATGCTGGTGGTTATGCATTAATGTTACCTGAAGAAGAAGAATCATTCTTAATGACTAAAACAGGCCTTTTAGACCGTATTACTGGGTTACTAGGTGGACGTGTAAGTGAAGAAATCAACTTCAATGAAGTATCAACAGGTGCTCACAATGATTTCCAACAAGCAACTGCTATCGCTCGTAGTATGGTTACTGAATATGGTATGAGTTCATTAGGACCTATCCAATACGAAAAACAAAGAGGTAGTGTATTCTTAGGTAGAGATTACGCTGTTGATAAATCGTTTAGTGATCAAGTAGCGTTAGAAATTGATAACGAAGTACGTACAATAATCAATGGATGTTATGAAATAGCTACCGATGTATTAAATGAACATCTCGATCTAGTGAAGTTAATCGCAGACTACTTACTAA
>SDWO01000038.1 GCA_004195325.1 Candidatus Izemoplasma acidinucleici
AGATGTGTATAAGAGACAGGTGTAAATGAAGCGTCAGATAAAGATCAAAGTGTTGTAACCTTTATCACTAATGGTGGGAGTATTGTTGATGATGTGACTATCAGTAATGGTAGTTTATTGGCCGTGCTACAGGACCCAACAAAAGAAGGGTTTGAATTTGTCAGTTGGTATACAGATGAAGAATTAAGTAATGAGTTTAATTTTAGTAATACTATTGAAACAGATTTAATTCTTTATGCTAAATGGATTGAAGGAAGTAATGAACTTACCTTTGATTTACCAAATAATTCAGAAATAGAATTATTTGTGTATGGAGGTAGTGGTACCTATTATCAAGATTTAGGGAAACTAGATATAAGTGATATAGATTTATATAGTAGAGTTGATGCTGCTTATTACGCAGTAGCTAAAGAGTTTAACTTGTTATATCCT
Source organism: Candidatus Izemoplasma acidinucleici (assembly GCA_004195325.1). Classification (GTDB taxonomy): domain Bacteria; phylum Bacillota_I; class Bacilli_A; order Izemoplasmatales; family Izemoplasmataceae; genus Izemoplasma; species Izemoplasma acidinucleici. The sequence continues at coordinate 433 of SDWO01000038.1, forward strand.
GATGTTGTGATTAATATGATGTCATCTGTTAGCCATCCATCAGCTTCAAATTATGAATTGTTACCAGTAATGAATGAACACAAGAATATGTTTGGTAGACATCCTAGTTTATATATAACTAATAACACTGTTGAATCTGTGACAGCGGGGATAGTCGCAGATTTATCAGTTTTCAGTGGCGACCCTAAATATCAAAGTATTAATCAAAATCTAATGAGTATGCTTAATTACAATGGTGTTCAAGCTGCAATTCCATATGGTGTTGTTGCCAAAGGAGTTTACATTAATAAAGGACTAATTACAGAAAAAGGATTTACGGTACCCAATGTTAATTGGACACTTGATGAATTTACTGCATTAGTCTCAAACAGTGTACAAGGTGAGTATTACGGAACAACACTTACTCCTTATGACTTCTTAATTACAGGTACAAGTTCAATCTCAAAAGAACTATATAGTAACAACAGTAATCAAATATCTTATACAAACGATGAAGTAGAAAACATTGCATCAAATTTCCTTTATTGGACAAACAATTCTATCTATGGAACAAACATGGATCAAGACTTATTAATGGATATGGGACATACGTCTTTTCGTTTCTTTGCGAAAGGATATGCATTCACAAACCACACAGATTCATGGGCATTAGAATTTTGTGGTGATCCATCTGCTTCTGACTATCTTAAATGTGAAATAACAGATTGGGATTACTACCCAAGACCTTCCACTGATTATGTAGGTAATACAATTGGTATTGATCTTGAACCTTTAGTTGTTTATAATCAATGTCTAAATGATGGTGACTTGGCATGTTCAGATGAAGAAATGAAAGAAATATATTTAAATTACTTATTCGCCATGTTTATTGCGCAAGACACTACTGCCTTACAAGCAAGAATTGATCAAACATACAATACAGCGACAAGTAATGGAAATTCATCAAACGGACTAATGTTACCAATCACAACTGGTGATTTATTTAACGAACAAATGGATATTTGGTATATGGCAAGAGAACATCAAGCATTTGAAGATGAAATTGAGTTCCCTGGGTTCCATGAAGTAATCAACTTATATGAAAGTGGTACATTCTGGGATATACCTGTTGCTGCATACCCATTGATATATCAATCAAATGGACAATCAAAGATCCTATTCACAGATATTTTTGAATCATGGAATCATCAAGATACTAATAGTGAAACATACTCAAATACAGGTATGATTAATATGGCAATAAAGGAAACAGAAACAAATCAAAGATTAGAAGAAATGTATAATGCTCTAGAAAGTGCATTAGCTACTTACTACGGTAAATAAATTTATTACACATAATAAAAGAAAGTGTTTCCAACACTTTCTTTTCTATTTATCAAGAATTCATTACTCCAATATCTGTATTTCCTTATTTAGGTATACAAAAAGATGTTAATAAACACAAAAATGAAAAGAGTAATACCAAACAATTATCTAGTATTGTTTTTTGATATACTTATATAATTCGTGATATAATCACATAGAGTATTAACATAACATGTTTGCATGTGAAAATTGGAGATGATTATATGAATTTAAGAATAGGATTTATAGGAGTAGGAAATATGGCGAAAGCCATATTTGAATCACTTGTAAAAAGCGAACATCAATTACCAAAATCAATTTATCTTTATGATATAGATGTTGATAAGACTTTAAAACTAAGCGAAGTTTATAATGTCAATGTTGCTAGCAGTATAACTGATATTGCATCAACATGTGATGTAATTGTATTAGCGGTTAGGCCGCACGACTTAGAAACTGTATTTGATGAGCTATCCAAAGTATTAACTAGTCACGTGTTATTTTCAGTAGCTGTCGGTATTACTTTGGATAAACTAGAGACTCTAGCAAAGAAAGATGTAACGATAGTGAGAACTATGCCAAACATAGGAGCAATGATAGGTAGAAGTATAACATCTTATTGTGTTAATAAAAGAGTATCTAGAAATGAATCATTAGTTATTGATACATTTCTAAATTCATTTGGAAAAGCAGTAGAGATTAAAGAAGATAGTTTTGATGAGTTCACAGCATTATGTGGTTCATCACCTGCGTTTTACTTAGAGATAATGGATTCTATGATTAATTATGGGTTACGTAATGAATTCACATATGAAGATACAATAAAGATGGTATCAGAATCAATGATAATGTCAGCTAAATTACTTCAAGAATCATCTTTTAAACCAAAAGAACTAATAAACAAAATAGCAACACCAGGTGGTACAACTGAGGCTGGACTAAAGGTGCTTAGAAAGTACGACATATATAAAGTAATCTCAGAAACTTTAACTGCTACTGCGAGTGAGTCCAAAAAAACAAAGTAAATCAAGAGATTGCATTTTTCTAAATGTATAGTTATTTACAATTAAAAGTGAAAGAACAAGTAGTATTCCAACATGATTGATAATACGAGACAACACAAGTGAAATAATCGTGCTGTCTTTTTGTTTGGAAATTGATCTATATAAAGTATAAAAAAACTAATTTGCCAAAAAAAGAACAGTTATTGTAATAATAGGTTTAAATACAAAATTGCGCTCATAAATGCTAAATACATTTTAGAAGCAAGTATTGAATTCAGACTATTGTATGTGCATTTAATCGTATGTTATGATTATATAGATGTATGTTGTGAAAGAAGACTTTTACAAAGTATTCATTGATGATACTATTTATGCGAATGGGGGATTGCTATGAAGGTAAAAATAAATGCTGATAAAAATAAACTTGAAGACATTATGAAACGATTAAAAAATGAACCATTAACTCATTCAAACGAAGACTATGATTTAGTAATCACAGATCCCTCCTTTCAAAAGAGAGAAATAATTGGAAAGAATGATAGAAGTGAGTTTATTATAATAAAACCTACTCAAATCATTTATGTGGAAAGTTTTGGACATGAAATATACTGCCATACAAAGCAAGGAAAACTAAGTATAAAAGAGAAGTTATATGAGATTGACGCTTTGTTTGAAAAGGAAGGCTTCATTAGAGTGCACAAATCATATGTTGTTAATAAGAATCACATTGAAGCAATTAAACCAACATTTAATACAAAATTCATATTAAGAATGAGTAATAAGGATGTTATTGAAGTATCGAGAAATTATTATAATATATTTAAGAGTAGGATAGGATTATGAGGGGGGCTTATATGAAAAAGTATTATTTAGTTTTAGTTTTATTAATCACGATATCATTATCAGCTTGCTCAAACGAATCCTCTGTACTAGAAGATAAACTCAATGAATTTGATTATTACACAGAAATAGTTGATTTTGATGCAGAACACGGTGAGAATATTAAGCTATTAGCAGCTTATAACGATTACTCAACAGAAGTTACATATATATACTATTCAACAAATATTCAGTCAGACATGGAATTAATCTTTAAACTTGGTGAAGATATTATATATGAGGACTTCATTGTGAGAGAATATGATTTAGGTGAGGACTTTATTGGAGAATTTACTGGTACTTCATTAGAACTAACAGAAGACATTGTAAAAGTGAACATGAGGTTAGTTCCAGCAGGAATGGCACATGCTGAACATGTTACATTTTCATACTTCTATCAAGAATTTAATGTGATAAAATCAACTGAAGATATCGATGAATTGAATCGAGTATTCATTTCAACTGAGGACTTCGTTGATAGTGAAGTACACATTATTGAGGATAACTTAATAAATGTTAGAACCAGGAATGCTTTGATTATTACATTAGGAATAGGGGTATTAGCGTATTTCCTATGTTTAAAGGGTTATAAGAAACTGTACTCAAATATGTTGCAAAAAAAACTAAGAGATCCAAAAACCAAATTCAAATTAATCGATATTAATATATATAAATATGTTAGTGCTATAGTGATTTTCATAGTGATTATGATTTCGAATGTTCTTTTAGTTGGTTTCATTCAATCTGATTATAATAAAGTAGACTTCTATAGTAAATACAACATAAATTATGAAGATGTATCATCTGATACAATTAATATTACGTATGGAGGAACTTATCAATATGATAATAACGTTGCCTTTGTTGAAAAAGGTACCACGCATAATATCATGGGATTTCTTTATATAACGCTTGAAGATGGAATGGTTTCAGTGGTACCTGAACCAGATTACGGTGGGTATAATTATAAAGTAACATACAAGTTTATCGAATCTGATTATATAGATGTTTCTGTTAAGGAATGGAATACAGATACAGATGAACCGTTTTTGGAAGTAATACTAAATAGAAGACTATACTTTGATGTACATAGGTGATGTGAAATGAAGAAAATTATAATTATTAGTAGTGCAATTATACTGGTTTTAACAGGTTCATTTGTGTTTATGAAAAACTACTTTATGTTTATGCCGTGGGAATATGAAGAGGGGGATGCCCTTTACACGGATTGGTCTGAGTACCATGGTGAGATCGAGATGTATATATGTTCAAGTGCATATGAGACAGACGAAGTAGGTAGATATTGTGCTCATATTACTGATGAATCAATTATTAAGGATATATTAATGGAGTATATGAGTGTAGATAATGTAACTCATTCAAGGTTAGAAGTACAGGATGCAGACTTTCCTGAAGATTGGGGAGTGCAATATATTATTGAAATCAGTAGAGTTGATAAAAGAGGAGATGACGGCTTTAGAGAAGAAGGGCTTAATCTATTTGTTGGGCATATATATGAAAACACAACTCTTGCTAAATCATATAAAGGTGTTTATTATTACTTTGATGTATCAAACGAATTGTACGATTTTGTGACAGAATATGATGATGAAAATATCAAATAAGACAGACTTTTATAGTTTGTCTTATTTTTTGAGGTAGTTAAAGTAGTGGGGGTTATTTTAACTCATGATAAGATGAGCATATTACAAATGACTAAAATGAACTTGGGATATAACTACTTTGGCACTGTCATAAAAAGTAATCTTGATTCTTAATAGAATATGGTAAAATATATATAGGGGAGATGATAATATGTACTTATTATTGATTGATAGTTTTGTAGTATTTTTATTTAGTTATGCCATTATTTTTGATAACAGGAATCCAGTTATGTGTAGAAGTCTAGATTTATTAACGAAAGTAAGAAAAGGTAGCTTCCTTCACAAATTGTTTCCGCATAAGTTGGATGCTTTGCACCCACACAGTTTCTTATATGTAATACCATTTATAATAGCATTCTTCATTTTTGCTATTGTTTCACTAATATATATTGTTTTCTGGATTACCAATATTGATGCTTTTTCCACCTTTTTGAATTCAAGAGTTGCCTTTTTTATGGGGGGGGCTATTGTTTTATCCTATTTTGTCTATCCTGTGTTAGTTATAATTATAAATAAGATTTTTGAGATCAAGGAGAATAGACTTTCAAAAGAGGAAAAAGAAGAATTATATAAAAGTTATGATAGGTACATCAAGGATAATAAACCGCAAGAAGCTTAGATTTAATTATCTAGACTTCTTTTTTTGTACAGTTTATTTGATTTGAAATCACATTTATTGGGAGGACAGTTATAATGTATTCTTTGTCCCAATAGGATGCTATGCACCATTCTTATTTGTAGGGTTTTCTAAATTATGATATAATATTTGTAACTGGAAGGCAAAAAGGATAATGGATTTATTTTAAGCGCCTTCTATTAGGAGGTCTTTTTTATGAAGAAAATAATTCTGTTAATTACTACTTTACTACTATCATTTACCTTGTTTGGTTGTGATTTTGACAACAATGTTCCCGAAGAGGGAACTATAGAAGGAATTACATTGAATTTAGAGGAGTTAGAAGACTATTATGAAATAAATGGTTTTGATTACGAGGATGTCACTATTGAGATATTCTACTTAGATGAGATAAATGTTAGTGTACCGTTACAAACGGGTCATTTAAGTGAGGAAGATATTTTGAAACTAAGCACTCTTGGTATTCATAATGTCACAGTGGAATTAGAAGGATTTAGTGTGATATTTACTGTATTCATTGTGGACCCATCAATGGAACCAGCAAACTATTTATCCGGAATTGATATGAGAGATTTGAGTTCCGAAAGCAAGGCAATGATTCTTGCCGCAGCTGAACGTTATTTATTACACACTGTAACTGGTGGGGTTCCACTATACACGAGTGCAGATCACTACATGTATTCTGAGCGTACTATTCTATTTTCAGAAGAATATAATGGCGTTATGGGGTTTGGTAACCCTTTTAGCCAATTTAACGCTGATGATTCAACAGTACTAATGTCTGATGGTACATATGGTACTGCAGATGAGTACACTTGGAGATCAGCATACAATACTGATCCGTATTCATTGAATCCTTGGACAGCTGATGATTCGGTCTCTGAAGATTTCATTAATTTATATACAGGAAGTCTTTATTCATTCTACTTTGATGAATCAAAAACTGGTTATGAGATTAATGGTGAATTAGCTACAGGAGATCCTGTTGCTCTGAACCCAGAGATGATTAATGGTAAAGAATTTGCTACTACGTGGCAAATCACGGTAGAAGATAATTTAACTTGGACTTATCATCCTAGTATAGATACATCTAGTTTTAATGCAGGATATGAAGTGTTGGATGCGAATGATTTTGTATGGACTTGGAAAAATGCTTTAGATTATAATTGGTTCCGTGCAGTATCAGGTGGTGGAGATTTTATTTCACGTGGTATTAAGAATGCAGAAGATTATATTGAAGGGTTTGTATCATGGGATGAAGTTGGTATAAAACTTATTGATGATAATACTATAGAAGTAGAGTTTATCAATCAAAAATCATTATATGAAGTAAAATATGCAATGGCTGATTCATGGCAACCACTAAATGAAGATTTGTTTACATCTTTGGATATGAATGGTTATGGGATAAATCCTGAAACGATTGCTTCTAGCGGGATTTATACATTTGATGTATGGGTACCTGGACAGAAGTTAGCTTTCACTAAAAATGATAATTATGTTCATGCTGATATGTATCATTTTACTGGATTAGATTATAGTTTTTATGAAGACAATAATGAAGCACTCGATGCATTTTTAGAAGGTACATTGGATGTCTCATCTGTACCATCTACTAGTGTTGAAGAATATTTAACAGATTTAAGAATGTTTGCAGCTACTAGACAGACAACATATAAATTAGCAATTAATGGTTTTGGTACGGAAGAACACAGAGATGATTACATTGATAAGTACCCTGAATTTGGGATAAATGAAGACTTTACACCTGAACCGATATTGATGTACTTAGAAATGAAACAAGCCTTACAATACGGTATAGATAGAAACGAATTAGCAGTTGAAACTGGGAAAATCTATTTACCTGCTTATACACATTTTACATCAACATATTTTGTTGATTCAGAAGGTGGATTGTCGATACGTGGCACAGATGCGGGCGCTAGTATAGTTGATGATTTCGGTAATGGAACAGATGGTTATGATCCTAACAAAGCAGTCGATTACTTTATGCAAGCTGTATCTATGGCAATCTCTGATGGTTTCTACACAGCAGGGACAGCTGATAATTACACAACTATTGAGTTAATCTTTAGTAGTGGGTTTCCATACAATAGTAATATGATTACCAATTTAGAGGAGCAATATGAAAATCTATTAGTAGATAATGAAAACTTTGTGAATATTGATATTGTGTTAGCGGAGCCAACGTTCACCGGATACGATAATTCTATATTAACTGCAAATTTCGATATTGGGATTGCCGGTATTAGTGGATCTCTAATGTGCCCATTATCATTCTTGGATACCTTTAGAGATGATAATCCAACTGGATTTACATTCAACTTTGGTATTGATACTCATAGTGTTAATGTACCTGTATCATATGAAAATGTTGAAGGTGAGATTGTACATGAATTATGGTCTTTCAATGCACTAGCAGAAGCATTTAAAGGAAAAGTATATATTATGAACGGTGTTGTGCAGACTGTATTCAGCACTCCTGAAAATGTCGTAATTGCAAAAGTTGATTTAAGAAATGAACAACTATTATCAATTGAAGATGGTACGACTGTTGCCGAAGTACTAATAGGAAAAGCACTTAGTGATTATGCATTAGAGTTAGAAGTAGATGCTGTTCACGCGAAAATTGCAAAAACTTCACTGTTTGAGAGTACGTTGTATATCATTACAGAAAAAAATGGAGAATATGAATATCTTGAAGAATTTGAGTTGTTTTTAACTGCTGAACATGCAATTAAGTTTCATTCAAATGCACCTAACTATTTTGTAGATGCAACAGGTCCACTTGATGATCAAGGTGTTTTAGATAATACATATCTATCTACTTTAAATAACGAATTCACGACAGTCGCTGAGTATGCAACAGATAATTTTGCACCAGTAGAGTATGCAGAATTATGGGCGACCAACTGGGATGATTTGTCTGATGTGTATATAGTGATACATATTAATGAATATTACATAGGTTGGTATTGGTTATAGCAATTAAGTATTTATATAAAAATAAACCCTATTGAATTTAATAGGGTTTTCGTTTTTGAATGCAATTTATCAACAAAAAGACCGATATATCTTTTCCTTTATGATCATTAATTCTTGTAGACACAAATAAAAATTATATGATATAATATACCCAAGTAAATTAAGAAGGATGGGGAAAATGAAGAAGATTATTTTATCAATGTTACTGGTTTTTTTATCAGTTATATTAACAGGTTGTAAAGAAAGTGAAATACAAAGTGATTTTAACATAAATCAGAATAACTATATGGATGACTTCCGTGCTTTAACCAATGATGAATTGGTTGAGAAATACGATAACAAGATAGTAGAGTTCACAGGTATTGTCTGGAAACTTAGTTCAAGTGATATTTTTGAAGGTGTTAATTTGTATGGCGCTGTTTCATGTAAAATGGAGATAGATGAAATTGATGAAAATGTATTAGAACACATGTTGATTACAGTTGTTGGAACTGCTGAGGTTCAGAGTAGTACAATCTTACAATTGTCTGATTGTACAGTTACTAAAGTTCATTCTAGTATTGATCATAAATTGGATGCTATAGATTTCAATGCAGTTGATTTAGCTAACAAAGAATTTGATGTGTTTGAGGTCACAGGAGAGATAACTGGTATTACAAGTAATTTTGTTTTACTTAAAGTCGATTCAAGTGAGAATGACCTAACAAGTGTTGCTGTAGCTTTTATAGATGATTTTGAATTAACAAGTTATTCTGTTGGTGATCAGGTTGTTATACTGGCAATTTGGGATGGCGAGCTGTTTAATGGTTATGAAATATATTAAGTAAAATAGACGATTAATATCGTCTTTTTTTTGTAAGTTTAATCCCTCATGGAACAAGTATACATAAAGACTTTTGAGACTATATTCTCTACCATTAAAACACCATACCAAGAATTTGTAGAGTAGTTATATACTTTATATGGATTCTCGATGTTCTTAAACGACAATTTAGAATTTGTAGATACTTTAATTCTGTGATAAAATAGTATTAGAAAAGGAAGGCTATCTGTAGGGATACAGCTATATTTGTATTATTTGGGTATCCTATGATTTAAAACCTTCCGTTAGAATCTTTGGGAGGTTTTTTTATGAAAAGAATATTTGTTGTCATGGTATTAGTAGTACTTTCAATTACATTAGTTGGATGTGGAGAGTCAGACTCTCCTATGGTAATTGATACAGTTACAATGGATTCAAACTCATTATTGAATTCATATGAAATTGATTCACTTGATCTATCAGAATTACAATTGATAGTAGAATTTGAAGATGGAAAATTCGAGTATATTCAAATAACAGAAGATATGATTAGCTCAAATGATTTAGATAAACTTATTACTGTTGGAACTCATACAATAGATGTCATTTATGAAGGAATAAAAACATCTGTAACAATAGTTATTATTGATAATGTATCGATTCAGGACGGCCTAACAATAAGACTAATGACTATTTACAATACAGCTTATGAAGCAGAAGCCATTGAAGATATGACTTATGAAGATTGGTTAGAATCAATACAAGGTCCTCAAGGTGAAGCTGGGAAAGAAGTATTATTCCAAATAGCAGAAGGATACATTCAGTGGCAATATAGTGGAGATGCTACATGGACAAATTTGATAGAACTAACAACATTAACTGGAGCGGCAGGAGTTGACGGTTCTGATGGAACAAACGGAACTGACGGAACAAATGGAGTAGAAGTGCTATTCCAAGTCGCAGAAGGTTACATTCAGTGGAAATACATTGGAGAAACAGAGTGGACAAATTTAATTGAACTAAACATATTAACAGGTTCAGCGGGAGCTGCCGGTGTTGATGGAACAAATGGAACAAATGGAACAAATGGAACTGATGGAACTGATGGAACAAATGGAACTGATGGAACAAATGGAACAAATGGAACAAATGGAACGGATGGAGAAGAAGTGTTACTCCAAGTCGCAGAGGGATATATTCAATGGCAATATGTTGGAGATTTATCATGGACGAATCTAATTGAAATAGAAACATTGGTTGGTGAAAACGGTAGAGGAATTAGCTCTACAGAGATTTCTCAAGCTGGGGAATTAATCATTAATTTTGATGATGGAACTACACAAAATCTAGGTGTTATTTATACAATGTATATTGTCAAGATGTATATACTTCTAGAAATGGAAATGGCTCCTATTTTATACAATGTGTTTTGGGTGCCTTATCTATCAGACACATTTCTACCACCGCCAGCAGTAATTGATGGATATGTTTTTTCAGAGTTAATTGGTGATCCTGATGATGTTACAGAAAATAGAGATATTTTATATATATATGATATGGAATGGTATACGATTACATATCTTCCTACAGAAGGTGTAGAATCATATCCTCCTGCATTGGTACCTTATAATGAAACAATTACCTTACCTATACCTACAAGAGAAGGATACACGTTCATTGGTTGGTTTGAAGGAGATTCAATAAATGATTCACAGTTAACAAATTCAGCAAACATTGATGAGAGTTTAAATCTAGTCTCAAGATGGCAAATAAATCAAACAATAACATTCTACACTGGATACAATTATATATTTGTTGAGGAAATTACAGGAATATATGGTTCGGAAATAGAGACTCCTGCAGTTCCTGATTTACCTGTGGGTGGCTGGGAATTTGGTGGATGGTATGCTGATAGTGGATGTACTATTCCTTATGTATTTGATACTATGCCATCAGAAGACATAATGGTCTTTATAAAGTGGATAGATCCAATGGAAGGAATGTTGTAACAAACAAAGTTCAATAAACTAAGGTGTCAATAACCAAAACATTTGAAATAATAAGTTATAAATGAAATAAAAGGATTCTCAATAAGAGAATCCTTTTTAGATAACTGTTTTAGAGAAGTGTTTATTAAAATAACTTGTAAGATTACACTAATATTCATTTTTTTGAATTACATTGATACATAATTTGATGTATGTATG
>SDWO01000098.1 GCA_004195325.1 Candidatus Izemoplasma acidinucleici
AGATGTGTATAAGAGACAGATAGTGAATCGTTCTGAATTAGAAGCAATCACTGACATTCATTGGACCAAAGAGTCTATTCAACGTTTCCGAAGTGAATATCCTCTTGTGAAGCTGGTTGTAACTTTAGGAGAAGACGGTGTTAGATATTTAGATAGTAAAGAAAAGTTCAAAATATCAGGAAAAGAAGTAGAAGTTATGGACACAACATGTGCTGGTGATACTTTCTTAGGATATTTCATTGGCTCAATCATTATAGGGGAATCAATAAAACAATCTTTGATAACAGCAACAAAAGCAGCTTCTATTTGTGTTGGAACAAGAGGCGCAAGCAACTCTATACCTAGTAAAAACCAAGTAATATAACGCATCCTTGCTTTTTGAAAGAAGGGATTAGATGTCTGGCTTTATAATATATATCATTGTTTCAATCTTTACACCAGGACCAAACAACATTTATGCATCGTTTTCTTCATCGAAGATTGGGTTTAAGAAAACAATGCCTTTTATGATTGGTATTTTTCTTGGGACTACATTAATATTCGTTATTACTGCGTTTCTTAATATAGTATTATATACATACATGGAAACGGCATTTAGGTATGTAGGTATAATTGGAGGTTTGTTTATAATATACTTAAGTATTGTTATGGCAACCAAGCATACTAAGAAAACTAATCTTCATCAAAAAGAAAAGCAATTTATGATTGCTATTATGTTTAACTTCATAAATCCTAAAACTATTATCTTCGGAATTACTGTTGCAACATATTATATAGAAGTGGGATTATCTAAATCCTACATCTATATGTTCACTCTTCTAATGGGAGTATTATGTTACCTGGCAGTTATTGTCTGGGGATTATTAGGAGTATACTTTAGTAAGATACTAAATAAACACAGTGTTATATTTAATGTGTCAATGGCGTTACTACTAGCTTACAGCGGAGTTGTTATTCTAGTTGAGAGTATTTGGTAGTATAATTAAATGATATAAAAAAAGATAAAACATATTGTTTTATCTTTTAATTTGGCTCAATAGTATCTCGTTCGAAATTAACAGCATCTTCACCTAAGAAGGTGACAAGCGTATCATAATCCGTCGGTATAACAATTACACCACTTGTAATTTTATTTATCAGATTATTATATTTTGTGTCACTAAAACTACTGAAATTTGAATTATCAAAGTTTATATAGATCGCAGTTTCTTCAAGACCAAATACGGAAATCATTCCTGTTTCTAACTCGTCATTATAGTAATCAGTTAGTAAGGCATATACTAAATTATCGTATCCTTTGATAACTGTAGTAAGTAGACTCTCTGTTCCTGTTATGTTGTCAAACTCAGCATGAATCATTTTTGCATCTGATAAGTTTGCAGCTCTAACGACAGATCTACTTCCCTCCATTGTAGTAGTAAAGATTACTTCAACTCCAATGGAATACATAAACTCCGCTTTTGCTTGCAGTGTTGGTGTTTCCCAAAACACAGGTTCATATAAATAGGTACCATCATTAAATGTGATATCAATATCTTGCTCATCTGCTGCATAGAATGCTCCAGCAACATACCCGATTCCATAACGTACAATTGCGGGGACAGCCATCCCACCAATATATCCTAAATTAGTATAGCCATCACTTACAGCGATATAACCTGCCATAAACCCTAACTCATCTTCTCTAAAAAAAGAAGAAGATGTATTATTTCCAGTAGTAAATTCAGGTGATCCTCCATCAATGGTTGCCATTGTAGCAAAATCAACTACATTATGAGGCGCACCATCAAGCAATAAAATTGTTATTTCAGGATAATGTGTTTGAAGATAAAAAGCAGTGTTTTCGTATAAGAACCCAGGAAGCACAATTACATCAGCACCTTCTGAAATAGCTAATTGAGCTGCTGAAATTAAGTCATCAGTAAGTAACGATAGAGGTTTGTAATACTTAGATATTTTGTTGTTTTCGGTTGAAAACAACTGTATACCCTCATATGTATTTTGGTACATTCCGGTATCATTAACTCCCTCAGGACCAACAATTAGTGCGATATCAATCTCTTGGATTGGATCATCTTGAATAAAAGTTCCATAAAATACGATATCCTCAGTAATAGCATAATCCGATACCAAAACACTCATATCCCCATTAACATACCAGCCTGTAAAAGTATGGTTTTCTAGTGTCGGTGTTGGAAATGTACCAATATCACCATAATTAATGAGCTCAGTGATAGGTTCCATATTAAAATCTAGAATTATGTAGGTAACTGTATTTTCTATTAGTGTCCATTTTATATATAATGATGTATCATTTTGAACTAAAGTGTCAAAATCGTATGATTCAGTAAGGGTTTCATTAGTGAACCAGCCTTCAAATTCATACCCATCTTTATCTAAAACTTCAGGTTGTGTGACTTGATTGTTTTCCTCAATCATTATTGATTCAATTAATTGATCACTGTTTGTAACAAATGAAATAGTATATTCTTCATTAGTACATCCAGTTAGAATTAACATCATTGTAATGAATAAAAGTATTTTTTTCATGGAATTCCCCCTTCGGAACAAGAGTATTATATCATAAACTAATCAAATAAAAAAAGCTCAAAAATTGAGCTTTATCTTCTTCTAAATCTATCTATCAGTAAGTATAGGAATAAAAACGGAATGAATGAGAATCCTACAGCTACAATGTTGAGTAAAAATATGTGCACATTCAAGAAGTACAATCCTATAAGTAGGATAATTAATAACACAATATTTCTAATCTTTCTTTGTTTAACAAGAAACTCACTACTTTTAACAAGTGTTTCATTGCTTGTGCCAATAATACTTGAAACACTGGTTAGTTGATCCAAAGCAATATCCAATAGATCTTCAGTTTCTGTATACTGTCTCTTATACACATCT
>SDWO01000064.1 GCA_004195325.1 Candidatus Izemoplasma acidinucleici
CGTCGGCAGCGTCAGATGTGTATAAGAGACAGCTAATAATATTACTGATAAGAATTAAAGAGAATAAAAGAAATACTCCAAATCCTACATAATACCAAAATTTTCTACGTTCCATATAATCACCTCTTTTCTATATTAACACAAACTTGTGAATAAAATAAGAAAACACCACGTTTTGTGGTGTTTTTAATCTTCGCTTTTGAATGATAAAAATACTGTGTTAATTATAAAGTATCCTACGGTTAATAAATAAATTATATTAACGGATTTAAATGGTTCTCCGTCCACTGTAAATTCAGTTTGCAATAATCCATGTTCTACTGGTCCAGTTACTGTTTCTGAAAACATTGAAACGAATAAATATAATCCGACTATAAATAAGATACTTAATAGTACGTTATATAAAGCTATTTCTAATAGTTTCTTTTGTTTTGGTTTAAAGAAGAAATAACCTAACCCAAGTGTTAATAGATTGAATCCGATAAATAGAAACATCCAAAGAAAAGAATTATTCCTAATAATACTTCCATCTAGTAAATCAATGTTTTGCATAGTTACTGAGTATGTCCCAACTAATGGGAATTGATCAATAAAGTAAATAAATTGTACTGCAGTAATTACTGCTATGAATACACTAATAAAAATCATAATGCGTAAATTACGTTCTCTTATCATTTTACATTCTCCTCGTAAGTTCTATACCACTTTTTCACTAATTCTTTATTGAATGGGTCTTTTCTCTGATCTATGAAGTCTTTCAGTACATTCAGTTCTTTCTCTAATATCTCTTTTAAATCCTCATGATAATCCATACGTTCTTTATGTTTATTATACTCGTTTCGGTCCAAAACGTTATAACTGAAATCATCGATCACTTTAATATCTAAATCATAATCAATATATTTCAAAGCCTCCTCATCAATAAGATATGGTGAAGCTATATTACAATAAAAATGAATTCCATCGTTCTTAATTATTCCAATTATATTAAACCAGTGGTCTTTAAAAAACCATGTTACTGACGGCTCTCTCGTATGCCAAAAACGTCCGTTGCTCTCTATTACTTTTGTTCTACGATTGGCAACAATAATATAATCTTCTGTCACTTCTAATACAGTTGCTTTTTCCCAAATACGATGAAGTGTTTCATCATGTTTATAACTATGTATTTGTATGTTTTGATACACATTAGGAATCATAAACTCACTCCTCTCTTATACTACATTATAACAACTTATAATGCTTTTTAATAGTGCTTATTTTAAAAGCCAATCTTTTCCTTTTAGCGACTCTGGTTCGTGTGTAAATAAATCATTATACCCTTGTTGTCTAAGCACTTCGTAAGCTAGTACAGCAACTGTATTACTAAGATTTAAGCTACGTACTTTATCTGTCATTGGCAAACGTAAACATTTGTCTAAATGAGGACGTAATATCTCTTTTGGAATCCCACTGCTTTCACTACCAAAAATAACATAAGTATCTTTGTCTGAAGATTTAAAATCCATTTGATCTGGAGCCGATTGTCCATATCTAGTAATGAAGTAATAATCTCCTTTGTTTTTACTTTCAAAATCTTCAAAGTTTTCATATACTTCATACGTTACTTGTTCCATATAATTTGCAGCACTTCTTCTTACTTTTTTAATATCTAAATCAAACCCCAAAGGTTTGATTAAATGTAACTTCATATCTACAGCTGCACAAGTTCTCATTATGTTACCTGTATTTTGTGGTATTTCTGGGTGATATAATACGATATTATTCATAATTTACTTCCTCTCTAACATCTTTAAGACTTCTAAGGCAACATTATTATACCATAGAACATCTTTATATTTTTCTAAACTTTTTTTGATTTCATCTACTGCCTCATATACTTTTTGATTTCCCAGTAAGCACAAGGCATTGCGTTTAATCAAGGTTGCGCCTTTCCAGCTTGATGCATTGTTCCTATAGATATCCATATACTCTCTGTTACTCATTTTTAATACATCTATAAGATTAACACTTTCAATTCCTGTTGGTAAAAACTCTGTGTTATGAGTATAGTTAATCCCGTTATTTTTAGGACATACTTTCTGACAAATATCACAACCATAAACCATTGTCTTTAATTGTGATATTTCATCCTTATTAAAGATTTTCTTAGATTGTGTTGTTTCACTTATACATCGTTCTCTTATGAATTCCCCATCTAAAGCATTTGTAGGACATGCATCAACACATTTTGTACATGTACCACATGTATCTAATAATTGTATGTTTTTATCGATATCTTGATCAATTAAGATCGTGGCTAAGTATAGATATCCACCATATGTTTTATTGATTAAAAATTGATTTCTACCTAAGAACCCCATATGAGCAAGATGGCTTGCCCATCGTTCATCTATTTTATATGTATCTACACTACTATGTGTTTTTATTTCAAGTTTATTTAATTCCTTAGTAACTGAATCTAGCTTCTCACTAAATACCTTATGGTAGTCAGTACCATAGCTATACTTAGATAATAACCCAGTTCCTTTCTTACCCCATTTAAGTGATTCACTTGGATAACTTAACCCAAGTGTAATGATTGTCTTATATTCATCTAAAAAAGAATACTCATCATACATATCATCTTTATGTAGTGAGGATCTAGTTTCTTGATATTCAATTGTAGATACGAAACCATATGTATCAACATACTTCGTTAGTATCTCTTCGATTTGTTGTTTCATAAAATCACCTAATAATATTATACTCTATATATTTATTATATCAAAAGCATCTTCGCTACAAATAAAAAAGGAGTATAAAAACTCCTTTTTACTTATAAACTAGTCTATCTAATAATTGTAGTAAATAATAAGTTAAAAGTTGAGTTGTATTCGAGTGCAAATTTTCCTCAACCGTCATAACATCACCATTTCAACTAAATGATTGTGCATATATGCTACACATTGTACATTAAGTAACCATTTTATACATTACGATATATAACTGTAGTAATTTGCTACAATATAGATGGTGATGTCTATGAAATCAATTGGTGAAAAAATCAAAAGAATACGTAATGAAAAAGGATTCCCTCAGAAACAAGTCGCAGACTTATTAGGAGTCCAAAGACCAAATTACTCAAAAATCGAAAATGATAAACAAAATCTAACCCCACATCAAATTCATTTGTTGTGTGAGTTTTTCGACATAAGTGCAGATTACTTACTAGATATAATTGTGAAAGATAAGAAGACCATTTCAAAGTATGAACAAGAATTTTTAAATGAATTTGCAGATAAAGTAAAAGCCACTATCAAATAGTGGCTTTTACTTTATCTAAATCTATTAATATAGGAATTTATTTATTGAAGAGATTAAAGTACTTGTCTTTGTATCAATAGGTGAATGTCCAGTACCTTTTATAACAACTTTTGTTACATTTTCAAGAGCTTCTACGGTTTCATCTACCATATATTCTAGGACAACGATGTCAAATTCACTCCAAATAGACAATACTGGAACTCTAACGTCTTTTATAGTGTTATCCCCCATAGTTACTCCATTTGTGAAATTAGACATGTTAAATGCCGTTAAAGCCCAATCAATATCGACAATGTTTCGTTGTTTTAGTGATTCTTTTAACAACATATCATAGTCTTCTAGGTTATGAGTTCCTTGATTGTATATTAATGCATCCCATATGTATTTCATGAAATTGTAATCATTATTTTCAAGTGCAAGTTTTATTGGTAACACATTTACGGGATCCAATGCCAGTTCTTCTTTACTTAGATAGAACTCTCCTACAATCGGATTACCAGTAACATCTTTTTTATATACAGGATAACCTCTATAAGATGCTGATTCTATTAACACTATTTTTTTAACGTATGATGGGTATTTTGCAGCAAGTTTTAATGCAATAGCTCCACCTGTACTCCATCCAAATATAGTAAAGGTTTTGATATTAAGTGAATCTAGCAATAAAATCAAATCATCACTTAAATCCTCTAATGATTTAATCGGTGTATTATAAGATGAATCCCCAAACCCTCTTAAATCAGGAGTGATAGTTCTATATGTTTTTCTATATTCTTCAATTAATGGTTTGTAATGCATTGAACTACTTAAATTACCATGAACAAATAATAGAACATCATCAGAAGTCCCCTCATCAATATAGTAATATTTTTCGTAATTGAGTAATACTTTACTTTTCTTATTCATATTGTTCTCCTTTATATTACTTTTTCTTGTTCACTATTAATAAACCCTAAGGATAATGAAGTGAATAATTCTGGTTTCTCATACATACTCGCGTGACCACAGTTAGGTATAATTACTAAATGTGAATTTGATAGTTTTTCATTTAATATTTTTTGCTCAAACACCGGAGTTAGATAATCTTCTTCGGATGAAATTATTAATGTCTCCGTTTGCACAGATTCCAATTCGTGTAACACATCATGTGTGTCTGCGCTGATCACTAATCTTTCCATCGCATCAAGAAACTCACTATTGCTGAAGATGTTTAATAATATTTTTTTTCTATTATTCATCCACTTAATGTTCTTTTGATAAAATTCTGGAGAGTAGATATACGGAATTGTAATATGGTAATACATCTCTCCATCTCTAGTTTTACCTACTTTGTTCCATCCATGCCCAATATCCTTTAACCAGTCAGACGTTTTAGCTACACCGTTTGCGATAACCATTTTTTCAATCAAGTCAGGATATTTTACACTAAATTGCAAGGCAATACTCGCACCATAACTAATGCCCACTAAATTAACTTGATCAATATTTAGATGAACAAGTAAATTTTTAAGTAAATCAACTTGTATTTCTTGTCTATAATTTTCATTTAATTTAGATGATAACCCTTGATCAAACATATCAAACCGAATTAAGACATTTTCTTTTGAAAATGCTTCTTTAAATGAATCCCAACTTCTCACATTCATCATAATTCCATTTATAATAACTATTACTTTCCTATTGCTTTGAAGATCGCCATCAATTTCATAATAAACTTTTTGATTTAAATAGTTGAAGATCATTTGATATACCCAATCTCTTTAGCTGATTGAATTAATTGTTCCCTAAACTTTGGATGGGCAATACTTATAAGCAATGATACTCTTTCTTTAATGCTAGTTCCTCTTAACCTAACGGCACCATACTCAGTAACTATATAATCCACATCATTTCTTAGCAAAGAAACAACTGCACCTTCTTTTAGTGTCGGAACTATCTTAGATATTTCTTCTTTTTCATTGGAATTTTTAATTCTTGCATACGTTGTTGAATACAATGCAATAAAACTTTTCCCATTCTTTGAACGAAGTGCTCCTACTGCTGTATCGGTTTGTCCTCCAGTACCTGAGAACTGAACTGTTCCGATTGATTCAGAACAACATTGTCCAGTTAAATCAACTTCTATTGTTGTATTTATTGAAACTTGATTATCATTTTGTCCAATTATATAAGGATCATTTACATAATTCCCATCCATAATTAGGACTGATGGATTACCATCTAAGAAATCGTATAATTCTTTAGTCCCAAGAGCAAAAGCTGCAACCATTTTCCCTGGATGTAGTGTTTTTTTACTATTATTAATTGCTCCTGATTTAAATAACTTCATAAAACCAGTTGTCAACATTTCAGTATGAACTCCGAGATTTTTCTTATTATGCAAAGCATCAGCAACCGCATTTGGAATACCACCAATACCTAGTTGTATTGTGTCTCCATCTTTAATTAGTTCAGCTATATGTTTCCCGATAAGTTTGTCTTTTTCATTTGGTATTGTGTCAGGTAATAATGGTGCGTCATAATCTACTTCTATTAAATAATCTATATCATCTACATGAACCTCTAAATCACCGTGTGTTCTCGGTAAATTGGGATTAATTTCTAACATTGTTATATCTGCTTGTTCAATCATTTTCTTTTCATACACATTTGATAGTGATAAGGACATCATTCCATTTTTGTCAGGAAGCGTCGCAATACCAATAAAAATGTTTGGTTTTTTGTGATCAAGTCTTCTCACACCTGCAAAATGCAGATGATTAGGAATAAAACTAATGTTTCCGTTTGGAAAAGATCTTCGAAGATCATTTGAGAAAAACCAGCTATTGACTGTAAATGTATCGCTATATTTGGGATCTAACATAAAAGGGTATGACGAGAGTGGCAAACAAACATCTACAGTGATGTTGTTTACACGATCATTAATTTTATGTAGATTTGATAAGAATTCTCTACCTTCACTCGCTGCCATTCCGGCAACTATGTAATCATTTTCTTTTACAAATTGTAATGCTTGTTTTATTGAAATAAGTTCAGCCATATGTTGTTCCTCCTAAACAAATATTGTATAGGGCAATTAAGCCCTATACTTTACTTGTTATATTAAGTTTATTCGTTTCCTAAGATTTCGTCAATAGTTTCCATTGGTTTGAATGATGAGAATAGGTAAGAATCGTCTGCTCCATCAGTTCCAGGGATAATTGTCGCTTTTAATAATGACATTGATTGTGTTCCTGCACGTCTACCATCAGCAAAATCAACTGATCCACCAAGTGGGTTTACTACAGGTGCTTCTTCCATTGCATTTATGAAGTTAGTCCAGTTCAAAGTTTCAGTTCCAACTCTTTCTAAACCTTCAACAAAGAATGCTGCTGCAATCCATCCCGCCATAGCATAAGGATTCGCTGCGTATGCTGCGTCAATTTTACTTACTTCAGTTACAAACAAAGTATATTCATCTGTAAGTGATGCATCGTCATTGAATATATTTATCCAAGCACTTGAATAGATATCAAAGTTTGCTAATACGTCAGAAACATTCGCAATGAATGTAGGCGATGCATTTACATAAGATACTATTACAGGTGAAGTGTTTCCAGCTGCATTTAATGCTTTAACTGCAATTTCTGCAGGTATTTGATTTGCTGCAACAATTACTACATCAACACCTTGACTAAAAAGTGATAACGCTGCTGCACTCATATCAGTTGCAGTTGCTGCAACTTGTTCAATAACTAAAGTAATACTTTGGTTTGCTGCTTCAATTTCAACACCGTTTAAGATTCCTTTACCAGCATCATCATTAGTGTAAATAACACCAATTTTTGTAGCACTAAATTCAGCAGTTGCTCTAGCAACCATTACTTGACCTTCTGCATCATAAATTGGTTGCACTGGGAATGAAGCTCTCTCATTACCTGTTGCCTCTTCATTAAATAATGCACTTATACCAGTTGCATAATATACTTGAGGAATTCCAGCTTCAATTAAATACTCTAAAGTAGCTCCAACTGTAGGAGTTCCAAAGTGTCCTACAAATGCAAATACTTGATCATCCATTAAAAGCTTTTCAGCATATGTTACACCATTTGCCGGATTAAATTCATCATCATATGTAACAAAATCAATTGTTCTACCAGCTACTCCACCAGCATCATTTACCATATCGAAATATGCTTGAATACCAGCGTTATAAGGTGTTCCAACAAAAGCCAATGCTCCAGAAGTTGCTGCAGAGTTTCCTACTTTTACAACTGTATCTGTTACACCTTGTGAAACAACATCCAATGCAGGGTCATTAATACAAGCATCGTCTTCGATGATTTGACCTTCCGCACAATTTAATTCATCTTTTTCAACTGTACAAGCCGTTAATCCAACTCCTACTATGAAAATAGAAACTACTAAAAATAATTTTTTCATGTAAATCCTCCATCTTTTCCTATTTATTTTTTTTACCCAAGTATGCTTCTACCAGGGCAGGGTTTTGCATCAATTCTTTTGATGTCCCCTCAATGATTACTTCACCTAATTGTAGAACGTATGCATAATCAGCGATCTTAAGTGTCTGCAGTGCATTTTGCTCTACTATTAGAATGGTTGTTCCTTCTTTTTTAAACTCTTTGATGATTTCAAATATATCTCTAACTATTAATGGTGCTAATCCTAGTGATGGTTCATCAAGAATTAATAATTTTGGACTAGCCATTAAAGCTCTTGATATTGCTAACATTTGTTGCTCTCCCCCACTTAACGTTTTTGCTATTTGAGTTTTACGCTCTTCTAAGATAGGGAAATACTTATACACTCTTTTCAAATTCACTTTAATTCTTTCTTTTTTAGAAAACTCTTTTGTTTTCTTTAAGGTAAAGGCACCAATACGCAAATTCTCCTCTACCGTTAAATCAGTAAAAATTTGTCTACCCTCTGGAGATTGAAGTATTCCCAGTTGCGTTACTTTTTCAGCGGGTAGTTTTGTAATATCTATGCCATTAAATACAATATTACCTTTATTTGATTTAATCAAACCAGATATTTTCTTAAGTAGAGTTGTTTTTCCACCGCCATTTGCTCCAAGAATGGCAACAATCGTACCTTCTTTCACGTTGATACTTACATTTTTTAACGCTTCTATTACATTATATGAAACTGATAGATTACTTACTTCTAGTAGATTACTCAAAATCATCACCTCCAAGATATGCTTCTTGAACAGCCTTGTTCTTTATAATCTCTTCAGCAGTATCCATTGCTAAGAATTTTCCAAATGATATTGCACAGATTCGATCACATACATCCATTACAAATCCCATATCATGTTCAACAAGGATAACAGTTATGTCAAATTCATCTCTTATGTGACGAATTAATCCAGCAAGTTCATCCGTTTCTACATCATTTAATCCAGCTGCAGGTTCATCTAGAATTATCATTTTCGGATTTGCCATTAATGCTCTGGCAATTTCTATCTTTTTAAGAACTCCGTATGGTTGTCCTGCAACATACATATCTTTTATATAATGAAGTTTGAGAAATTCAAGTACATGATGTGCTTTTTCTCTTAATTCTTTTTCTTCTCTTCTAGCTCGTGGAAGAGTTAATATGTGTTCTAATATTCCTGACTTGAATTGATTATGTGCACCAATTAGAATGTTATCAATTATTGATAAATCCGGCACCAACTCAATGTTTTGAAATGTTCTTACAAGGCCATGATTTATCACCTTTGTAACTTTTATATCATTAAGATTTATTTCTTCATCATCTTTGTTTTTAAACCATATTTCTCCTTTGTCCTCTTTATAAAACTGAGTTATACAATTAAACACTGTTGTCTTTCCAGCGCCATTTGGCCCTATTAAACCAACAATTTCTTTTTCAAAAACCTCAAAAGATAAGTCATCTACAGCTTTTAATCCTCCAAAGTACATTGATAAATTTTTTACCTCTAAAATTGTATTTTTATTCATCTTCATTTACCTCTGAATCGTTAGATTTCTGTATTCTTTGTTTTATTAGGTGAATGAATTTAATTATTTTACTTTTCAAGTATCTATAAAGTCTTTTAATATCATGTCTCAAATATATTGCTCCATATGGATAGAACAAAATCACAACGATGATCAATACTCCTGTGAATATGAAAGGCAATCCATTAATATCTGCAAATGCTTCTTTTAAGTAGAATGTTGGTATTCCGTGAATAATTAATGCTCCAAGGAACATTCCAAATATAGATTTATATCCACCAACAACTACAACAGCAATTAGAATTAAAGAAAATCCTAATGTCCAACTATCTGGGTATGCACTTGTAAACCAAGACACATATAGTGTTCCAGCTAAAGTGGCAAATACTGTAGCAGTAATAAATGCTACTAATCGATATTTCATTAAACTAATTCCCATCGACTGAGCAGCATGTTCACTTCTACTCATAGCCATTAAAGCACGGCCTGTTCTACTGTTTACAATATTGTAGATAATAAACATTGATGCTATTAGAATTAAGGAAATGAATCTGAATGTTTGATTTCTATCAAACTCTTCAAGTTTTAAGTATCCTCTAAATCCTGTAGTCGTAATACTATTTCCACTTTGAACAAATGTAAGTAGTGGTTCTCCGAGGACAATTTGCAACACTAACATAAGACCCAAAATAATTAATGCAATTTTAAAAATACTTAACAATCTAGATTTTATTTTAGTAATCCGATTCTCTTTCTTCTCAATTTTAGATTTCTGTTTGTTTTTGTATTTCTTAAATCCGATGTATCCTAATGCAATCACAATTAAGGCTGAGAGAACTAGCAAAATAAAGCTAGTAACTGTTATCCTTAGCTGGAAAAACAACAATATCACATGTGGATAGTGGAACTTAACTCCTGAAAATCCATTCGTAAACCACTCAACATTTCTAAAAATTTCTAAGAATATTTCACCAACAAACAATGTAGCAATTGCTAGATATACACCCTCAACTTTCAAACTAAACAAACCTATCAAAGCGCCTATTAGAGCGGACAATAGTAATGTGACAATTAAAGCTCCTGTGAAATTCAATCCAAGTAGATTACTGAAAAACGGTAATCCGTACGCTCCAAATCCTATAAACCCTGCTGTCCCTAAACTAATTAAACCTGAGTATCCAAGTAATAGGTTTAACCCTAGCGCAACAATTGTGTATATTATTATCATTCCAAATACACCCATGGTATAAAACTGGATATAACCTTGTTCTTGTAGAAATGGTATTGCTAATAGTAACAATCCAAAAATTAAATACATTATCAATGGTTTTTTTACAAAGTTCTTGTCAAAAACACCTTTAGGTTGAAAAAAATTAGTGACATTTGATTTTACTTTATCTAGTATGTTTATCTTATTCATCATCTCACCTATACCTTTTTAACTGTTTTCTTACCAAATAAACCATATGGTTTAAAGTATAAGAAAACTAGTATTAGAATGTATACAAGTACGTGTCCCCATTCATCAGACACATAAGCAAGTGATAGGTTTTTAATTGTGGCTAACATGAACCCAGCAAATACAGGTCCATAGAATGTTCCAAACCCTCCAATTACACACGCAAAGAACGCATTAACTTGTATATCAACAAGCATATTTGGGTTTACACTTCCCCCTGGAGCAAGATATATCGCTGCCAATGTTCCAAACATTGCAGCAGTTGCCCAGGATATCATAGTAACTGATTTGGTTGGCACACCCATTAATCGAGAGGTAACTTCATTTGATGCAGTTACTCTTATTGCTAATCCCCAACGTGTATATTTTAAAAACCAAAATAAGAATCCCATTAATACTAAACTTAATGAAATCGTAAAGATTGAATTATAGTTTAACGAGGCCCCAAAAAGGGCAAGTTTTGTATCTGGAGATACTGGTATAAAGTGAGGTAATTGCAAATTATTTATACCGAATAGAAATGGTATTAAACCTAAAATCACCATTATTATTCCTAAAGTAATTATTTGTTTTGACACAGCTGAAGCTTTCGCAGCTGGTCTCATAATTAAAGTATCAATTATAATACCTGTAATAAATGCTGTTCCAATAGCGAATATTGTTACTGCCCATATATTCCAATCCCACTTCATTAATATAGTAGCTGCAATATATGCATTTAATGTCCCAATCATTCCTTGTGCAAAGTTTGTTGTTTTGGACGTTCTAAATATCAATACAACTCCCAAAGCAGCTAGAGCGTAAATACTACCTGTTTCCAAACTATTGAAAATTAACTGTGCTAGATTCACTAGCCCCACCTCACAATACTAGAAGCCCAAACATATCCGATACCAGCAGCCAATAAGCAAATGTTATCTCCTGGTTTAATTAGATTTTGTTCCTGTGCTAGATGTAAAGATAGGATTTGATCGATTTGACCTATATGTCCGTAATCTTCCAAGTAAATCGTTTGATTTTCATTCAATCCTAGTTCTTCTAACATATTTAGATGTCCTGATCGTTTTATATGAAGAATAGCCAAGAAATCTAAGTCATTTCTTTTAAGTTTTGATTTATATAATGATTTATCTATGCAATGAAGCCAATTTTTCATTGAAACTTCATTGAGACGATTTTTCATTTTCTCAGGTTCTAAAAGACGTAAAGATTTATATGCTATATCAATATTGTCTTTTGTTATTGGGTTACATTGTCCCCCAATTTCTACTCCAGCAGTTCTAGCTAATGATCCATCAGAAATAATATGTGAACCAAGAATAAGATTCTTATCATGTCCTTTTCTAAGAATCAAAGTTCCACCACCCGCTGATAAATTAAACATCATTGACATATTTGTGTCTTCATAATCAACAAAATCTCCGTTACGATAACCCCCAACAATCATGATTGTATCTATATCTTCATCAGCTATTAACATATCTTTTGCAATTTTGATAGCTGACACACAAGTACAACACCTGTTTTGTAAATCAATACCCCAAGCATTTGTTGCCCCAATTTTTCCTTGTACATATAAAGCGGATGTTGTTAATGGGTATTCTTTCCACTCTTCTGTTATAGAAAGAATTACGTCTATATCCAATGGATCAACTCCGGTATTTTCTAAACAGTTCACGGCTGATAGATAAGCCATTTCTTGTGTTCCTTCGTTTTTGTTAGCAACAAGTTTTTTTCTGATTCCGAGTTTCTCTTTCACAGCATCAACAGACCAAATACCTTTTGTTTGTGATGCTATTTCTTCAGCAGTTACATAACTTGTAGGTAAATATATACCTGTACCAACGATTCCAATTTTGATTTCCGGCATATGATCACCTCCTGTATTTTCTATAGTCTCATTCCACCATTAACACTTAAATTGTGTCCTGTCACATAACTTGCTTCGTCTGAAGCTAAGAATAATGCAGCATTGGCGATTTCTTTTGGTTGTCCTAGTCTTTTTAACATAGTCATTGCAGCAAATTTATTTAGTAAGTCTTCGGGTACCGTTTTCAATATATCTGTCATGATGTATCCAGGACTAATCGCATTTACACGAACCGGTACACCTTTTCTAGCGAATTCTTTTGCCCAAGTTTTCGTTAACCCTATAACACCAGCTTTTGTTGCTGCATAGTTTGCTTGCCCGATATTTCCAAATTCACCAACTACACTAGAAATATTTATAATTGATCCGCCACCAATTGTTTCCATTTGAGGTCCAATATATCTTACTAAATTAAATACACCTTTTAAATTCACATCTAAAACAAGATTCCATTGATCGTCCGACATTTTTCTCGTCATTGAATCACGTGTGATTCCTGCGTTGTTTACTAAGATGTCAATTTGTCCATATTTTTCTATAACATAATTGTAGAACTTGTTGCATTCTTCAGAATCTGCAACATTTAGTTTATATCCTTCAACTGAATCATTCTCATATATTAGAGAACTCATATCAGCAGCAATTACTTTTGCTCCTTCTTCTACAAAACGCAATGCCATTTCCATACCTAAACCCTTTGCTCCACCTGTAACTACAGCTACTTTACCATTTAATCTCATTTTTATTCCTCTACTCTCTTTAAAATAATAGCAGTTCCCATTCCACCACCGATACATAACGATGCTAAGCCGTATGTTGATTTTCTTTTTATCATTTCATGTATTAATGTTGTTGTAATTCTATTTCCACTTGCACCAACAGGATGACCAAGAGCAATTGCTCCACCATTCACGTTAGTTATATTTAAGATATCTTCTTTCTTCATTTGATGATCTTTCGCCAAGTCATTAATTACCCCAATACTTTGGGCAGCAAATGCTTCATTAAGTTCTATCAAATCAATATCTTTCAGAGTTAATTTCGCATCTTTTAATGCGTTGTCTATTGCTGGGACTGGCCCTAGACCCATAAATAAAGGTTCTACTCCACCTTGTCCTATTCCTACAACTTCAACAAGAGGTTTTAAATCATAGTCATTAACTGCTTGTTCTGATGCAATTAACATATAACTTGCACCATCATTTATACCTGATGCATTTCCAGCTGTTACAGAACCATCTTTTTTGAAAGCGGCTCTTAACTTCGCTAATTTATCTATATTGGTTGTTCTATTAGGATACTCATCTTTATTGAATACGATATCCCCTCTTCTGTTTTTCACAATAATTGGAACAATCTCGTTTTTGAATTTACCATCATCAATCGCCTTAATTGCTTTTGTTTGACTTAAAACTACAAATTCATCTTGTTCTTCACGGGTGATTCCCTGTTTATCAGCAATGTTCTCAGCAGTTATTCCCATATGTACTTGATTAAAAGGATCTGTTAAAGCATCATAAATCATATGATCAATAGCAACGATATTCCCCATTTTAATACCTTTACGAGTTTTTGATGGTAATAGTGTAGGAGCCATACTCATTGATTCCGTACCACCACTTATTACCAAATTGTGAATTCCACTTTTAATATTTCCAACAGCATTCATAACTGCTTTCATCCCACTACCACAAGCCATGTTTAGGCTATATGCAGGTACTGTAACTGGAATTCCGGCTTTAATAGACACTTGTCTACCAACACCCTGTCCTAATCCAGCAGGTAATATGTTTCCACTGATTACTTCATCGATGTTTTCCTTAGGGATATTTGAATCCTCTAATATACTTCTTACTACATCAGCACCAAAGTCAGCAGGGTGCACTGTACTTAAACCGCCTAAAAAAGAACCAATTGCTGTTCTCTTTGCTGAAACAATGTAAACTTTACTCATTTGATTTACCTCTATTCTATTGTTTTTTTTAATTTATTATCACTCTTGCTTTTTATAATTGAGTTTAATATAATAAGATATACTATATAAATGTGAATACTTTCTCATAACCTGAATGGTCGTTCACATATTATCATAAAACGCTTACATTGTCAATTTGAAATGTATAAAATTGGGGGACAACTATGAATGAACAAATTAAACTACCTGTAACTAGAAATGGAAAAGCTACCTTTAACTTAATTATTGATACTGCGATTAATGTGTTTTACGAGCGCGGGTACCATTCTACTACTATCAAAGACATCACTAATGCAGCAGGTATTGGTGCTGGAACATTTTACCTGTATTTCAAAAATAAATTAGTGTTATACAAATATATCCTTAATAGATTCCAACATGATATTAGAAAAACTATCGCTGAGAGAGTTTCTAAAGTTGAAGGAAGATTTAATAAGGAAAAAGAAGGTATTAAAACATTTATTCAATACGCAGTTGATAATCCTCACTCTTATAATATTATTTGGGAATCCTTATATATTGACAAGCAATTATTCATTGATTATTATACTAGTTTTGCCAAAAGATATGAACTTGGTTTAAAACAATCCATTGATAGTGGTGAAATGTATGATGTTGATACTGAGCTTGTCTCTTATATCCTTATGGGAGTATCAAATTTTATTGGTCTTAAAATATTACTTGATTTAGGTAATGATAATAAGGATATAAGTCAAATAGTAGATAAGGTTATGGCAATTATTCAAACAGGAATATTTAAGTAAAT
The DNA here is from genome assembly GCA_004195325.1 of Candidatus Izemoplasma acidinucleici. Classification (GTDB taxonomy): domain Bacteria; phylum Bacillota_I; class Bacilli_A; order Izemoplasmatales; family Izemoplasmataceae; genus Izemoplasma; species Izemoplasma acidinucleici. Next base: position 15,346 of record SDWO01000064.1, read on the forward strand.
TTAAAAAAAGGAATCTTAGATTCCTTTTTTATTTTTCTTTTACGTATATGATCAAGTGCAATTCAAATAAAAACTGTATCCAATTTCACATAATTACTTATGATCAATGTATAGGATACAGTTTGATTTAATCTTATAGATATTTCTTAATAATTGATACGTATTTCTCTTCTTTTGTCTCTTTTGACAACCAAGTATTTAGTTCGAAAACGAGTTCTTTGATTTCTTTAGTAGAATCTAACACATCATTTACATCGTTCTGCGGCCTGAACAGGTCGAATTGCAATATTTTTTTCAGATCATCTTTAGCTGTATAGTTCGTTAATGGTAGAATCGCTTCATCAAACCCAGTAATAATTCTTTCACATTCAGAAGATAATATTTTGGTTTTCTTTCGCATACCGTATTCACGGTATTTATCCCAGATAAGACCTTCTAAAAATGAAAACTCATATGCTTTTATGAATATTTGACTATTGTCTTCTTTGCCTTTACCTGATTGAAACATTACATATTTTTCAGTTTTTATAAGTGTCTCTTTATCTTGTAATGAGAAATCAAGTATCTTTGGTTTATCCATCTTTTACCTCTTTCTAGTCTAATGACCTCGATAAGTCGATATGCAGATTTCTATAAGACAAAACATACATTCAATTCATTCTTCCCTTATTATACTCTTTATATTCAAGCATTGATATGAAATACGCAAGAATAATAATTAGATTCTTTTGGATTTTTCTTATCAGAAAGAATAATCAATTATTTTTACGTGCAAGACATTATATAATTCTTCGTTATTAATTCAAACAATGCGTAATATGTTAATCCGATATATAGATATCCAAAAATCATTGTAGGATCAATCTTTAACGTTCGATATCTTAATTTTAGTAGGATTAAGGAAGCTACTGAAGATATATACACCACTATTAATATCCAGGCGAAGACACTACTATCAAATTGATTATTATATGCTACAACATACACAAGATACATTAAGATAAATAATCCCAGGAATATTTGGTATGGTACTGCATTTAAATATCCAGTCTTCTTTTTCTTAAATTGGAATCCAGTTACAATCACAGTAACTATAAGTAAGCATGATGTAATTATTGGCATTAGTATAGATACTTCATAACATTCTCCTGAGTAACTTGTTATTAACTTGGTTGTACTTACAAATGAAAGGATGAATACAAAGAATGCGAAATATGTAATCACTATATATTTAACAAGTTTTTCGTTAAGCTCATCTAGAGACCATTTTGTTTTTTTCATATATATAAATATATATCCGATTAAACTAAGTAAAACTGTAATCGTTACAGTATATATAATATTTTCCCATAAAACATGAGATATTGCCTTATATGCATTGAGTAATTGAGCGAAATTATAGAATATATTAAATGTTGAAGTATTTGTCCCTACCCCTTCAACTACATACATATACCCAATTGAGTAATAAGCAACAAGAAACAAGAAGGCAAAGTAAGATAAAAACTTTAACATCATATGATAGTAATCTTCTTTTACAGATTCTACTTGGTTAACCTTTTCCTTGGCTATTGTGTTTTTATCCACATAAATCAATAATACTAAAGCGAAAATTGAATAGTATCCAAGCAATCTCACTATGATATAACTGTCAATAAGATTGAATACATCTAGTAACATCATAATAATTACAATAACTATTATTACAAGTTCCTTATATCTTTTCTTTAGATCTAATATCACAAAAGCAAGAACAACCGCATACAATGAGTAAGTGATATAAGGTTCAATCTTGTAGAATACACTATTCATACTCGGAACCTTAATTAAAGTACTAACTAGAATTGTATATAAGATTATCCTAAAGAATAGATCTTTATTCTTTTTCATAAAACCACCTGTTCCTTATTAATTTAGTTATATTATAAGTATATCACGGTGTATAGAAAATGAAAATAAGTACTCCCTTTATTACGAAAAAAGGAAATGCTATCTTAATCCCAAAGGACGGAGTTTTTTTACTTTAACTTACACTTTGAAATTAGGCAATTACTCTTTTTACTTTTTGTAAAACGACCTCTTTAATTATTATTATACCGTCAGATACATTATTAATAGTTTGAATTTCAAACTACTGTATTCTATAATGAAATTATGAAGAACATAATATATTACACACAAATAAAATAAGGAAAGAGGTATTTTTTTATGAGAAGGGCATATTTAATTCTATTAACTATGTTTTCAGTTTTATTCTTGTATGGGTGTGCAGAAGATGAAGAGGCTCCAGTTATCACAGTTGATAACCAGTCGATTACTCTCAATCTTGGTGATATGTTTACTCTTCCAGATTGTACTGTTGAAGATAATGAAAATGATGATCTTACATGTGTAATCGGTGGAGATTCAGTTGATGTTGATTCAGTTGGAACATACACAGTAACATTCGATGCAGAAGATGACGCAGGTAACTCTGCGGATCAAATAGCTTTGGAAGTTACTGTTATTGATGAAGAAGTTCCTGTGATTAACGTTGACAATACTGATATCGTTTTGTCAATTGGCGATACGTTTACAATGCCTTCGTGTATTGTACTTGATAACTTAGATACTAACCTAACTTGTAGTATTAATGGAGACACTGTTAATACTAGTTTGATTGGTACTTATGTTATTACATTTGATGCAATTGATAATAATGGTAACGATGCTTTACAGATTACATTAGAAGTGTTTGTAGTCGATGACGAGGATCCAGTTATTAGTGTTGATGATTCAACACAAACACTTGTAGTAGGGGCTATATTTATCACCCCTGATTGTACAGTTGGTGATAATTATGATACCAATTTAACATGTATTATTGGTGGAGACACTGTTGATACTGCTTTAATTGGTACTTATGTTATTACATTTGATGTTACTGATTCTAATGGTAATGATGCTTTACAAGTTACTTTAGAAGTGTTTGTAATTGATGATGAAGATCCAATGATTAGTGTTAATGATGAAACACAAATTCTTGAAGTTGGAACTGCATTTGTCTTACCGGACTGTATCGTTGTTGATAACTATGATACTGATTTGACATGTACGATTAGTGGAGACACGGTTGATGTGAATACTGTTGGTACTTATGTGATTACATTTGATGCGATAGATGCTCAACTAAATAATTCACCTCAGGTATTACTTGAAGTTAATGTTGTTGATCAAACTGCACCAGTAATGACAGTTGATTCTTCTACTATTGCTTTAATGATTGATCAACCATTTACAATCCCAGTATGTATTGTAAATGACAACTATGATACTGATCTTAGTTGTGTAGTTGGTGGAGATACTGTTGATATTACTAATCAAGGTATTTATGTTATTACGTTTAACATCTCTGACACTAACGGTAATACTGCAGAGGAAATTATCTTAGAAGTAATAGTTGGACATTCAGGTACTGTCACAGTTGGTGGCTTTATATTTAATATTGATACCCAAACAATAACAGGGTATTCTGGTCCAATGTTTGCTGATTTGATTATTCCAGATAAAATTTACGGAGTTACTGTAATAGCAATTGGTGAATCAGTATTTGATGACCAGTATATTACAAGTTTAACAATTCCCGCTAGTGTTGTAGAGATAGGTGAATATAGTTTCTACAGTCGAATACTGAAATATGAAGATATTACTATACTTGGAGATTCTAGTAGATTCGACGATGTATGGGACGATATTGGATTACCATATCTTGAATTCGATGGATGGCATTATCATCCAGGAAATGGAACAATATATCGTTATGATGGATTTAGTAGTGGTACATTAGTAATTCCATCAGAAATTAATGGAACACAAATCACAAGAATCGGACGTTATGTATTTGATGAGATGGATGAGTTTTATGCTTCTACAATAATAGTTTCTGAGGGTATTGAAGAAATTGGTGAAAGTGCATTTAGTTATATTTACCTTTCTGAATTGCAGTTACCAGCTTCACTTACAACTATACAGAGCTCAGCATTTTCCAGTTCTGATATTGAAAATATTATTCTTAATGGTGATTCAACGAGATTTGATGCTATTTGGTATGATGTAGGATTACCATGGGCAGTTGGAAATCAAACTTTATATGCAAGAGAGAACAACTATATTATTGAAATAGCTACCGGAAGACTTGTTGTATATGATGGTTATTTACCATATGATTCATCAGTTACCATTCCTGAAACTGTTGACGGAATATCTGTAATGATTATCGGAAGAAATGTCTTTAGACATACCTCGATTTCATCAGTAAGTATTCCTAGTTCAGTTGTTGAAATACATGCAGAAGCGTTTCAACATCATAATTTGGATAGCGTAACAATTCCCGCAACTGTACTTACAATTGGGGAGAATGCATTTTCTACTTATAACAGTGGTTATTCTTTACTAATATTAGGAGATGAAACTCGTTTTGATACTTTGTGGAGTGAAATTGGATTTCCAAATTCATTAAATCCTACATTTATCACATTTGAAGGTTTCTTGTTTGATCCTGTTAATGGACGCATTATTAGTTATAATAATCAATCAACCACAGCCGTTGTTATACCTGAACAAATAGACGGACATGATGTATTAATAATTGGTGAAGGTGCTTTTGAAAGTTCTAACAATAATATGACTTCTGTTATATTACCAAATACTTTAGTTACAATAGAATATGGTGCATTTGCTCAGAACAATTTAACAGAAATAATTATTCCAGAAAGTGTTATAGATATAAATAGTTGGGCTTTTGATAGAAATCCATTTGATGTTTCTGGTGTCACTATTCTCGGTGATGCTACTAGATTTGATACGAATTGGAGATACATTGGTTTCCCGTTAGAACAATTCGGGGCATACACTTTTGACAAACGTACGGGAACTATTTTAGGATATGATGTTAGTTTTGGATATGATGTTGTTATCCCGTCTACTATTGACGGTGTGACTGTAACTTCTATTGGTTCAGACTCATTCTCTGACTTAGGAATTACTAGTGTCGTACTACCAAATACAATTAATAGAATCGAGTACTATGCATTTGCATATAATTACCTGACAGAGCTTGTTATTCCTGAAGGAGTAAAAGTAATCAATGATGATGCCTTTTACGATAATGATCTTGCTTCAGTTACTCTTCCTTCAACGTTAATGGTTATTGGAGGGTATTCGTTTAATGGTAATGAACTAGAATCAATCACTTTACCTGAAAACTTGCAAATTATTGAATATAGAGCATTTAGTAATAACTACTTAACTAGTATTACAATTCCTAGTTCTGTAGTAAGTATTGAACATATGGCATTTGGTTATAACGATATTGATACTGTTATAATTGAAGGTGATTCGGAAAGATTCAATGATCTTTGGGATTACATAGGATTGCCAATGGACTTAAGTCCGAATATAGTATTAAGTAGTGGTTTCTACTTTAATACCTTATCCGGTACAATTGTTTCTACAACTTTGGTAGAAGTTACTGCTTTAGTAATTCCATCAACCATTGATGGCTATCCAGTTGTTGCAATCTGGCATGAAGTGTTTGGAGATACAGAAATTGCGGAGTTAACAATACCAGCATCTGTTACCTATATTGGATACGATGCATTTGATCGCTATAGCCTAGAATCAATTACTATTCTCGGTATTGAGAATAGATTTAATCGTGATTGGGATGAAATAGGATTTCCTATTGAGTTAAATCCTGCTGTTATTACTGTGGATGGATTTTTATTTAACACTCTTACCGGTGAAATCGTTGATTATGAACTCACTTCAATCGAGACATTAGTTATTCCAACACAACTTAACGGAATTGATGTAAATACAATTGGATATTTTGTGTTCCAAAATGTAGCAATTACGAATTTAACGATTCCTGCAAATATTACATATATTGAATATGGAGCATTCTCAAACAACAATATTGTTAGTTTAACAATATTGGGAGATGAATTTAGATTCTCTAGCAGATGGGATGAAATAGGATTACCAGTTGAATTTAACCCAGCGTTAGTATTATATGAGAACCTGTATTTCAATTTATTGACGGGAGAGATTGTGGAATGTAGCGCTCTAAGTTATGAAACATATCTTATTCCATCTGAAATAAATGGAGTAGCTGTAACTTCTATTGCACGTTACGCGTTTAATCACACAGAAATTGCACACCTTACAATTCCAGTAAGTATTATAGATATTAGTTATTCAGCATTTGATAGATACGGATTTGAGTCAATTACAGTACTTGGTGATGAGCTTAGATTCTCAAGTAATTGGACTGGTCTTGGTTTCCCTATCGAAATGAATCCTTCTGTAATTGAATTTGAAGGTATTCTATTTGATACATTCTCAGGCACTATTGTTGGGTCTGCTTTGGAATCAATTGTGACACTAACAATTCCATCAGAAATTAATGGAATTACTGTTGTAGAGATTGAATATAGTTCATTTAGAAATGTGGATATTACTAATGTAATAATTCCCGCTACAATTACAGAGATTGGTGATTATGCATTTGATGATTACAACCTTGAATCAGTTACAATCCTTGGTGTTGAACATCGATTTAATAGTGATTGGGACTATATTGGATTCCCAATCGAACTGTACCCTAACGTTACTTACTTTAGTAATTACTACTTTGATGAGTCTAGTGGTACAATTGTTGGTTATGATGGTAGCAGTATTGAAGATTTAATTATTCTTGATGAAATAAATGGCATAACTGTTACATCAATTAACAATCACGCATTTACAAACATTAACATTACAAATCTAACAATACCAGCAAGCATAACATTTATAGAAAATAGTTCATTCTATTCTTGGGATGTGTATACAGTAACAATACTTGGAGATGCAACTAGATTTGATGAGGATTGGAACAATATTGGATTCCCATAAATCAATAACACAAAACATTCAAAGGATTTTTGAATGAAAGTTCATAAAAAAAAAGACAAAACTTTATGTTTTGTCTTTTACTTATGCTTTGATAGCCCATCTCATTTTTGTTGATTTCGCTCTATTATTAATTCTACATTCTTCTTCAGTTGGGCGAATAATCTCCGAAGATATTTCGCTATATATTCCTTCTTGTAATAAATGTTTAAATGATTTCTTAACCAATCTATCTTCACCTGAGTGGAACGACAATACCGCTATACGTCCACCTGGAGCTAATGTATAAGGTACTTTGTCTAGGAAGTTATAGATTGATTCAAATTCTTGATTTACATCTATTCGTAATGCTTGAAATGATCTTTGACATGATTTCTTGATATCTCTTTCTCTTGAATCTATTGGAAGAAACTGTAAAGCATCACTTATTATCTTTTGAAGTTTTGAAGTTGTATCTATATAAACTCCACTTCTTTTAGCCTCCACAACTGCATTGGCAATTTCTTCAGCATATGGTTCATCAGAATTTTCTATTAACAATCCTTGAAGTGCTGGAGCTGATAAATTCATTAAACGCAAAGAAGCTGGTATACCATTTTCTGGATTCATTCTTAAATCTAATGGACCATCTGTTTTAAATGAAAATCCTCTTTCAGGATTATCAAGTTGCATTGATGATACTCCCAAATCCGCTAATATAAAATTATAGTGTTCAAGTTCATCCACTACCATATCAATATCTGAAAAGTTAATTAGTTTGGTTGTAAGAATATCTTCACCAAACCCACCCTTTTCTAATCTTGTTTTTGTTTTTGGTAATTCAATTGGATCTATATCAAGGGCATATAAATGACCTTTACCTTCTAATCTTTTCAACATTTCTTGAGTGTGTCCACCATATCCTAACGTTGCATCTAATCCAATTTGTCCAGGTTCAATTTGTAGGAAATCAAGAATTTCTTTCACCATAATTGGGATATGCATTCCTGCTGGTGTACTTCCTTTTAGTTTTACTCTTTCAACTGTTTCAGAGTATTTATCAGGATTTAATTCTTTATACTTCTCTTTAAATGCTTTGGGATATTTCCCTTTGTATCTAACTCTTCTTTTATATGGTTTCTCTTGGTTTTCCATAACTGAATCTCCACCTTAGTTTATTTATCTATAATTTACATTACCTAATATACACTAAAACGTTCCTTATTAACATTATTTTATTATATTTGTGTTGTATGTCGATAATTTAACTGATATACTAATACAGCAAATAAGTATAAGAGGAGTTAATTATGAAAAGAAATATTTATATATCAAATATACATAGTGAATCGATGAATTACAAACATAAAATCATGGATCGTTTTAAAGGAAGAAAATATAAACATTCAGAAGAATCATTTGATGTAACTACAACACTTAAAAATGGTAGTGATGAAGTTATCAAAATGGAAAAGAATGTATTACGTACTGATGTGACTGTCGTATTAATCTCAAGAAGCATTTTAGACGCTGCTTGGATTCCATACGAAGTTGGGTTCTCATTAAAAGGACAAAATGAATCAAAGCCTAATGGTGTCGTAGGTGTCGTTATTCCTGATATAGGTAATGACTACAGTTATATCATGAAAAAGGGCTCAAAAGGGATATGGCAAGCAGATAAGAAGAAATTACCTAGTGTTATCTCTTTGAATATGCTGAATGAAAAAGTAACTCAAAATAAAAACAACATAAACTATGATTCATTCATCTCTGTTTATCGTTGGGAAGATTTTGTTAGAAACTTCGATAACTGTATTAATATTGCTTACGATAAAGCAAGTAACCTTTCTGAAGACTACAACATCACAAAATAGCTATAATTTACAAAACATAAAAAAAAGAGGAGTTTACTCCTCTTTTTGTATTGCGTATGTTTTTTCTAGGTAGGCATATAAGAACGAAATCCCAAGTAAGATAAATCCTAAGATGAAGTACGTCATCATTCTAACAAATGTTGTTAAATCTTGACTGTAGAAATCATAGATAAAGAATTTACCTAAACTAAAGTAAATTGAACCTAATCCAATCTTTCTTGTCATTGTCCAATTTTTTCTAAATCCAAATAAGATACCTACCGCTGAAGCAATCAAGAAATAACTTGACAAGATTACTTTATCGAATTCAATGTTGATGTATCTATGAATGAAGAAGCTTTGAACAAGTACACCAATTCCAAACAATATGATAAAGAATTTCTCTTCTGTCTTTTCTTGATAGAAATCTCTGTATGTTTCGCGCAATGAAATGATTATGTATCCATTCATCACAAACATAAATGTAAATTTGAATACATCACTAAATAAACTGAAATCATGATCAAAGTATACTAGATTAATAGAAAATGTCAGTAGAACAATTGCTGTATTAACAATTAATACAAAATTCTTTCTATACTGTACTTTCCAAATATTCAATACAGCCAAATATCGGTATCCAATAAATAGTAGTAAGACAGATGCTAGTAAGTATGCTATATCCGTGCTGAGTAGATCATATGTAAATGTGGTAACAACAGGAATTAAAACAACCATCATTACACCATGGGCGAAGATACTATCTTCTTTATTATCATCTTCTTTAAAATGTTTAAATAACGTGTTAATGGCAATCATTAGAACTCCCATCATCATTGTAATAAAGATGATGTTTGATTGTTCAAATGTAAATGTACCATCTTGATAAAGGAAATTGACATTAGTTAAAATCACTAAAACGCCAACCACATAAGCAATAAACTTGTGAATATTATCTTTTGTGAACTTCCCTAGGACAAAGAATATTATTGCCTCTATTACTAATAAAAGATTTCTAAGTGCAAAATCATCCTCGGTAATTGAATAACCTCTACCTACAGTAAAGGTATAAAGTATTCCTAGACCTGCCATAATTACTATAAAATAGTTTTTAAAATCAGTAACAACTTTTGCTTGCTGCTTATATAAGTAAACATATAGTGGAATAAACGAGATGATTAGTACGAGTATTGTATTACTACCATCAGTTAATCCAAATCCACTTGATAGGCCTTCAGCGATTAATAATGAACTAACAAACAATATTACAGTTGTTTGAAATGCCACAAGGAAACGTGCATTAGGATCATACTTATCACTTGCATAGATTGTTGTCACATATCCAAAGAATGTACCAAACAATCCAAGGATGAACATTCCAAATACAACAGAACCAATATTTAATGGCACTGTAGTAATGAAGAACACTACAATCACGACGTAGATAAGACTATTAATTAAAAACGAAACCAATCTAGCCTGCTTGCTGTCTTTAAAATAATTCACTGCGTAATTATATGTAATGTATCCAAGTACAGTTGTATAGATTAAGAACTCAAGGAATAAACTAACACTATTTCCGGGTTCTATTTCTATAACAAATAGTAATGCACTTAGGAAATAAAAAGCAAATAGTATAACATCTAAGAATTCATAACGTTTTGCTCTAAAATAGGCAAAACTACCTATAACTAGTATCAACGATAGATAAGTTAATACATGACTATCAATTAAGCCAAATCCGTCTTTAGCTAATATAAAACTATAGAGCATGACAAATAAACTTAAACCATAAAACACATTGCTAAAGACAATTCCTTTTTTCTTCTCAGCAAAGAAGGCAAGTCCAAAGATAAAAGCACCTGTAGAGAAGATAAGTAATACTCTACCAAATTCATTTAACCAGTTCACATATGCCAATTGTCCAAATGAGATTACTCCTAAGAATATTAGAATTGTTGCTATTTTTACTATTACGTTCTTACCTAGAAAAAACTCCATCAAGGGACTCGGTTTTTTAGGTGTATGTACAACTTTTTGAAATTGATGTTTTGGTTCAACAGACTTTTGAGTTACTGCTTCTTTTTTAACTTCTTGTTTAACTAGGACTTCTGGAACTTCATTTGTAATTACAGTTTCTGTTTCAGTTTCGGTATGCTTCCTAAGTTCAAGTCTTAGTCTGTGGTTCTCTTCTTGAAGTTTCTTATTACCAAAGTAAACATCCCTAACTTCATTTTTAAGATCAAGTACCAAATCACTTAATTCTTTTTGTGTCTCCATGACTTTCTTTGTCTTTTCAATTAGCTTATTATTTTCCATAATCATTCCCCCATTTAGTACATTATATCATTATCAATATTTTACTACAAATGAGCGTGTTTTCATATATATATAATTGAATAGATTTTTTCACTATAACATCTATTCATTACATACAAAAGAGCCTCTAATAGTAACATTAGGACTCTTTTTTTATATTCCTTTTAAATTATAATTATATTTTGATACTCTTCTCAATTAAAGTCAGATTAATATACTTCAAATGTTGTTTTGTTATCTGAACTATCCTCTAAGTTGCTTTTTAGTAAAAATAAGTTATTCATCTCTCCAGCATTCTTTCTACATAAAACACCGCAGTTATCTCCTAAAATCCCTAAACTTAATTTTCTTGCTGCTGTAGCTGTATCTTCATCCGCAATAAGTTTTAAATCCGTATAGTCATTATGTAATGTGTTTTTACATTGTTTAAATGCCTGAGGGTGAGATACTACAGAATCAATGTCCTTAATAGTAGTTGATTCGTTTTTAACAAATAGGAAATGATTGATAGAAATTGTGATTTCATCTTTTCTTTGAATTTTTAAATGACTTAAAACTATCTCAGATTCTTTCACTATTCCTCCACTTGAATTTCTAACTGCAACAACTCCAAAATCTACTCTTTTCTTAATAACGTTATCTAAAACGTTGAATGAAGAGACTAGAGGTAATAATTGATAATTATTGAAGTTGCTTTTGCATGCAAATTCTAAAGCAGCTTGTTCTGAATTTGAGCCTTCTACTCCTTGATACCCTATAATAATCATATGTTTATGCCCCTTTCAGATTTGTTTTATTTTACATTCAAATCAATCATTAGTCAATATCCAAGACTATTTTAAACCAATGAAAGCATTTTCTTGATGACATCGAGTAATTATTACCTGCTTTATTAAGTTATTTTGATATAAAAAGGAAACCCAATGGATTTCCTTTTTTATACTTATTCAATTACGTTAACGTATCTAATTATTGCTCCTTCGTTCCCACTAGAATCAGTCGCTATGTATGTCACTTCATATACTCCTACTGAAGTAATATCAACTGTGCCTATTTTTGTACATGTTAAGGTTTCACCCGAGTTATCTATTACATCACATCCACTATCTGTCCAAGTACCGTTAAGAAGTATTGTATCCACTCCTTCAAGTATTGTTAATACTGGATCTGTTTGATCTAGGACTGATACATATCTAGTAATTACGTATTCTGTTCCTTCTGATGTAACACGATAAGTTATTTCTTGTGTTCCCAATTCTGAATTATCAATAGTGTCTGACGAATAGATTGTAACTGTAGTAGTTCCGGTAGTATATAAGACTCCTTTATCTACCCATGTTTCATCTAGTTCTATCGTATCTATTCCCTCTATTAGTTGTAATGTGATTTCTTCATCTTCTTTTTTATCACTACAACCTGCTAATACTATTACAAACATTAATAGAACAATGATTAATAATTTTCTCATAATACCACCTCAAATTCATTTTCTTTGAAAGCTACAAGTTCTATTACTTCCTTAGATACCACTACGACAACTACATCGTATTGATAATTTACACCTGAAGAAGTTGGTGTACTGTAGGTAACTTTGTAAGTACCTGGTGTCGCTGTATTAAGATTATCTAAATCTACACTACATGTATATTTAGTAATATCAACATAGACATCACAACTACCTTCATTAAATACTGAATTTACTTTAATTGTAGTGATTGCCTCCCCAATCTCAAATACTACCAATGGGATTGGATTTACTACAGTAACCACTCTTTTAACAATAGTTTCATTATCACTTGCGTCAGTCACTGTATAAATGATCTGATACACGCCAACCACTGTTTCATCGACAGTACCTGATACTGAAATAGTAACAGCCTGTAAATCAATTGCTATAACACCTTCATCTGTATATACAGAATCGGAATATATTGTATCTACAGAGGATTCTAAAATCACTACTGGTGCTGTTGTATCTTCTACGATTACAGATCTTGTTAATGTAACTAGATTGTCAGCACTGTCAGTTACATTATAGGTAATTACATATGTTCCTAATGTATTAGAATCAACAGTACCTAATACTTCAATAATACACTCATCTAATCCATTGTCGACACATTCAATTCCAAGATCAAGATATGCATCTCCTAATTCGTGATACAAGGTTTGTTCTCCTATAAGAGTAACATCTGGATCAATATTATCTTCAACAGTAACATTGAATGTTCTTTCAAATGAATTCATTGATTCATCTGTTGCCTCTAATGTAATTGAGTACGTTCCTACTACTGAGTAATCTACATCATCAAATGTTACACTGATAGTTGGTATTTCGCCTGAGTCATCTGTCAATCCTTCTATATATGTTTCCCAATCAATATCTGTTTCACCTAATCCAATAATAACTGTATCAATTGGATCAAAATACGGTGCGTAATAATCTTCAACGTGCAACGTTACTTGTGTTGATGCATTGTTCCCTGAACTGTCATATACATAGAGAGTAATTGTATAAGTACCGACAATTGAATAATCTACTAATGAATCATCAAGAGTGATATTATATGTAACATCACCGTCGAAATAATCAATCGCTTCAATAAAGCTTGTATCATTCAGATTTTCATTTAATCCGACAATAGGCTCGTTATATATAAATATTTCAGGTGGTACACTGTCTGATATTGTAACTGAGAATGTATCTGAAGTTGAATTTTCACTTTCATCTTCGACGATTATTGTTACTTGGTAAGTGTCTAATGCGAAAAAGTCTATCGATTCAATTACAGTATACGTTAATACACCGTTACTATTATCCAGTTCATTTACTACTAAACTTTCAAAGTCAAAACTTGAATACTCTCCAACTTCAAACTCTAAGTCCTGAATCAAATCAAATGTTGGTGGTGTTGTATCAACAATATTGATATCAACAATTAATGTTCCTTCGTTCAAACTTGAATCAGTAACTGTGAATGTAATTGTATAAACACCAACTTGATCATATTCTACTGCTCCACTCGTTATTATTTGCGGAGAAAGGTTTCCGTCAATATTATCATTAGCAGCAACATGCGTACTAATATCATAATTTGCAGTGTTTACTTCTAATGTTGTTACCCCAGTATATGTAATAACAGGGGCTATTATATCTGTTACTTCTACATTAAATTCTTGGTTGTAAGAATTTGATGATTCATCCTCTGCTGTGATTGATACAGTATAAATGCCTGGGACATTATAAATTATATAATCTTCAACTAATATAGAGATTATCCCTGGACTATTATCATATAAGTTCAATACATAAGTTTCCCAATCAATAGGACTAGTCCCTGATGGAATTGATTGATCGATAATTGTTTCAAATGATGGTGATTCATTGTCATCTACCATTACACCAAACACATCAGCAGCACCACTTGGAGCGATACTTCCGGCACTAAAATTGATTGTCTCAATTGTATAATCCAATGGATCATTCAGGGCATAAGTGTTCGGTATTTTTATAGTGATTTTACCAACATCTTCTTCCATAAATGCTTTTGAATATGTAGTACCGTTTATTACAATACTTACTAAATCATCGTATATATCATATTCAAAATACAAATCGATATATACATCGGAATTAAGTAGATATTGCTCATCATTCATATAAATGAATTTAATCTTATTCAATCTAGAAATATCTCTATTAATTTGAATGACATCAACGGAGCTACTTAAACTACCTATTCCTAGTTCCCCATCAACGTTACTACCAAATCCGTAAAGATTATCTATTGTCGAAAATATAAATGTTGTATGTTCTCCTAGAAAATAGTTATTGATGTCTTCTGAACCAAGATCAAAGTCCGCTGTTACTTCATCTGGATATTCTTCATCAAAATTATATCCATTACCTAATTTACTATAACTACCTTGTCCCCAACTATATGTTCTTCCGTAATCTGTATAAATCATTGAATGCCAAGATCCAATCGCTAATTGTATAATATTTTCACTTGGATCAATTGAGAATTGATTTGTAATTGAGTATGGAAGATTTCTATTGAGAAGTCCACCTTCACCTAAACTTCCATATTGGTTCTCACCCCAAACACATACTTCGTTTGTGTTTGTAATGAACCCACTGAATGTTTCTCCTACTTCAATATCTATAATGGTATCTTCACCGACAGTAATACAATTACTAATTGTTGTCTCAACAATAGTATGATTAACATCGAATGTCCCCATACCTAATTGTCCATATTGATTACTACCAAATGCTAATATTCTACCATCACTGGTATAGAGTAAAGTATGATCTGTCGCAGGATATACTCCGATTATTACTTCGCCAGGATCTAGTCCTAGATTTGATGTAATGTCGACAGGTAAGTTTCTATCTATTAGTGTTAAATCTCCTAACTGTCCATCTGGATTATATCCAAAGGATAATACTCTTGAGTCAGATGTTAATACGAATGTATTGTATCTACCTGAGAATACTTTAGCTGGTGATTCTCCAACACCTAGATTTAAGTTCGCTGTGATATCTATTCTTATAGAACTACTAACATAATCACCTGTCCCAAGTTGTCCATAAGTATTTCTACCCCATGTGAATAACCTACCATCACTTGTCAATCCGACACTATGGCCATCACCTGTATCTACATCTACATAGTTCTCACCTTCTTCAAGTTCCGGTGTTTCTGAATGTATTGGTCTATCTTGTTCTAGTAGATGACCCATTCCTAGAGAACCCAATTCATTGTTCCCCCAAACAAATAATCTACCATCATCAAGAATGGCTAATGAGTGTTCATAATTACTACTAAAATCCATATATCCTTGAGGTAAGTAACTACTAGTTTCAAACATGTCAAAATTTACTGGTATCAAAAGAGGAGTTATTGAGGAAGCTACTTCTCCATAACTATGTCCTAATCCTCCGTAATAGTTTGTTCCCCAAGAATAGAAATTTGATTGATTTGTTTTTACAAATACGTTTCCATAAGTTATTTTTATTTCAACCCCGTATTCGCCAATTGCAAATACTGAAGTATCAATTGGATATGGTGATGAAACAGTATCTCCAAGACCTTGTCCAATAAGTCCTCCACTATTATAACCAAATCCGAATATTCTTCCAGTTTAATCCGGCACTGAATATTTTGCCTAAATCTGTAGTAACAACACTAAACCCATCACCACTTGAGATATCGACAATTAATTCTCCTCCAGTTAAAGGAAATTCAGCTGTAAGATTTTCTGCTGATAACCTTATTGCTGTATCACCTAAGAATAATTCTCCATTACTATTTAAACCCCAACCATATAGGTTGTTTTGATTGCTAATAGCTAGAGCATTCCCTGACTGAACATCGATATCAACAAGATACTCTCCTACACCTAATGTTAAGCAACTAGAATGATCAGTTGGTGAGTTTACAGAAGCTCCTACTCCATTACAAAGTACTCCTGAATAACCCAGACCCCATGAAAATAGTCTACCTTCATCTGTTAACACAAATCCAGCTGATGAACCTGCGTCTATATCAATAATGTTTTCACCTACATTTAATGGGAAATTAGAAGTTGTTTCCACTGGTACATTTGAACTTGTTGTTGTACCATCTCCAATAGCTCTTGCGTTATTCCACCCCCATCCAAAAACTCTGTTTTTGTTGGTAGTAGCTAGCATCGTATAATGTGTCACATCGAAATGTGTTACATATTCATCACTTGCTAGATTCATTCCTGGAGTTATGTCTTCCGGTACGTAAGTTGGATCATATGTTCCATTCCCCAATTGTCCCTTATCATTATATCCCCATGTGAATAATCTACCATCAGTGGTTAATCCCGCATTGGAAAACCAACCACCTTTAATTTCTTCGAATACTGCCTCCTGGTAGTATTCGTAATCTGTAATTTTTACTACTTCCGCTTTTGATTTAGTTATGGTAACAAAGCAAAAAAGAAGTACTAAAATTAAAAGCTTCTTCACCAATGTTTTCATCATATTCTCCCTTCAAAAAGAATAAAAAAATACCATCATTTTAGTTGATGGCATATAAGTATTTGTTATTTATGTAATATCAACCTAATAGTCTTGAACGCGAAGTACTACTATCAATTTGATGACAACCTTACAATTTATATT
>SDWO01000188.1 GCA_004195325.1 Candidatus Izemoplasma acidinucleici
TGGATTAATTAAATAATCCCCTCTGTTTTTAAGTAAGAATTTTGATCCTTCAGCAACACATGTTAAAGGATTACTTACTACATGTACGGGTACCTTAATGCGTTTGTTTATAAATTCCTCTACACCTTTAATTAATGCTCCTCCGCCAGTAACTAATATACCATGCTCGAAGATATCTGCACTTAACTCAGGTGGAGTATCTTTTAGTACTGCTGCAATTAATTTAACAACATCTTCATATATTGGAACAAGGACAGCTTTAACATCACTTGTCGAAACTTCAACCCATTTAGGTATACCGCGAACGATATCTCTACCTGCATAACGGTTAACGACTTGTGGCGCGTCCTCACGTAAATCAGCTAATTCTAATTTTACTCTTTCGGCAGTTAACTCACCTATTTCTACTTTGTCATGTACCTTAACATGTTTTGCAACTTCAAGATCAACAAAGTTACCAGCTTTTCTGATTGTTCTACTAAGTACGATATCTCCGAAAGATAGAACACCAACATCGGTAGTTCCTCCACCTATATCGACAACCATTACACCTTTACTTAGAAAGATATCAACATTTGCACCTAGTGCACCTGCTTTGATCTCTTCTTCGATAAATGTATCTCCTATACCCATAGTTTTGGCTAATTCGATCATTATATCTCTTTCAATATTTGTTACTTCACTTGGGCAACAAATTACACAAGTACTGTTTGAAAGCTCGCGTTCTGTTAAGTTAGATACTTTGTCTAATACATATCCAACTAAAGCTTTCGCTGCTTTCATATCACTAATTACACCATTTTTTAATGGTTTAATAACACTAATTTTACTATGTACTTTTCCCAGCATATTGTGAGCATCCACACCTGCTGCTACTATTTTTCCTGATTCTCTATCAAAAGCAATAACACTTGGTTCATTAAAGATAATACCTTTTTTCTCAAGATAAACTAATAAGTTTGCAGTTCCTAAATCAATACCTAATCCCATGCGTTCAGCCATTAGCTTCTCAACTCCCCAAAGAAATGCGATTTATTCATTTTTAATAGTTTCTTTGTACCGTTTACAACCGCGGTCATAGGGTTACTTGATATTATTACTTCAACATTCGTTACTTCTTCTAAATATTCTTTAATACCTCTAATTTGTGCTCCTCCACCAGTTACTAGGATACCATTTTCAACTAAGTCTCCAGCAAGTTCGGGTGGTGTTGCTTCCAGTGTTGCGATTAATGTAGATTTAATAGCCTCAAAACAATTCAGCAAGATTTCTCTAACATCTTTTGCTTCAACTATTACTTGAGTTGGTAATCCACTTACTAAATCTCTACCCATTGCACGGAATTCAACAACATTACCTTCTTCATCAGTTGGTAGATCTCCTGTAAGTGATGCTAATTTGATTTTGATTTTCTCAGCAGTTTGAGGACCAATTTCAAGTTTGTGAACTTCTTTTACATAGTCTGTGATTTGCTTATCGAAGTAATCACCTGCTACTTTAATACTTCTACTTAATACAACATCGCCTAAACTTAGAACACCAAAATCTGTTGTTCCTCCACCGATGTCTACTACTAAATTTCCACTAGGAGTATAGATATCTATACCTGTTCCAATGGCAGCTGCTTTGATTTCTTCATCAATTCTAACATCATCAATCCCTAATTCTAAACCTAATTGTAAGATGGCAGCCCTCTCTGTTTCTGTGATTTCTGAAGGTATACATATCAGAAGTCTTTTGATTTGTTGCGCAGATTGAACAAATAATTGATCAAACGTAAACAACAATAACTTTCTAATCATATCAATATCTGATATTACTCCTCCACTCAAAGGTTTTACAACCTCAATTTTGTCATGCACTTTACCCACTAATTCAGCTGCTTCAGTTCCAACCGATACTACTGTGTTGCTTTGTTTATCAACAGCAATAACACTTGGTTGATTAAAGACTGTACCTCGTCCTTCAACATAAATTAGGAGATTAGATGTGCCAAGATCAACGCCTACGTTAATCTTTCCTTTTTTGTTCTCGCTCATATAAGCCTCCTTCTAAATTTATAATGGGTATAAAATAAACAAAAAGCGCCCTAAACAAAGGACGCTTAAATCACAATATTAGTATAACTAAAAAAACCTTTTTTATTCCGTGATTCTAAAAAAGTTTAATCATCATATTGCGGTCCGGCTGGCGTAGGTTTTCCATTAGCCCCGTGACTTTGCGTCTACATGTTTCCACGTATTTGCCTTTGAATATTCATTTTATACCACTTAACATTATCACAATATTATTTTTGTGACAAGTACTTTTTAAATAAACTTTTTATTTTTACAAAGAAGTGTCTAACCATTCATCAATCATTTTATATGTGGTCGTTTTCTTCTTCTCGTTTAATACCTCATGTCTAAACCCTTCAATTAATTTTAACTTTAATTGAAAATAACCATGTGCATTATACAGTTCATAAACATCTCTTACGCCTTCACCAAAGTTACCAACAGGGTCTTCCTTTCCACTTATAAACAACATTGGAATATCTTTCCCTTCACTAATGATTTCTGATTTATTAACCTTGACACACATATTTAAAAACTCAATATAGAACTGCGGAGTATATGCATATCCAGATAGTGGGTCATCAATATATTTTTGGACTTGTTTTTCATCAGTAGATAACCAATCAAAATCAGTTACTGCATCTTTGACACCTTTTTTCAGTGGTTTATTTAGCAGTTCACTTAAGAAAGGAGAGATTCTATTTCTTTTAAATGTTTTGATCATTTTAGCGATGAATATTGGTAAGAACACTTTACTAGGTTTTATAATTGGCAATGTCCCCATAATAATAGCAGCATCTATATATGTAGCATACTTTGTTAAATATCTTCTTGCGATGATACTACCCATAGAATGACCTAATAGAATATATGGTACATCTTTGAATTCATCTTTTAGTTGTCTAACGATATAATGTGCATCATCAATTAGATACTCAAAGCGATCCGCATCAGTGAACTCACCAACTTTATAAAATTCTTCATCAATACTCTTTCCGTGTTTACGATGATCATGTGCAAAAACAGCATATCCTTTTTTAGATATCCATTTCATAAAATTTTGATAACGTTCTTTATGTTCACCCATTCCGTGATAAATGTGAATAACACCTTTAACTTCTTCAGGTACAAACCCAAAAACACTAAGTACTACTCCAAATTTACCTTCTACTTCAAACTTTCTTTCTTCCATAATTCCCTCCTATATACATGTCTTGATAGAATCTATGATCCCTTCAAGAATTGTAGTTAATGGCATATGGTAATTGTTTTTATAATCCTGTTCGCTCATTAGAGGAACATGGATAAACCCTGCCATTATATTTAATTTATTCTCATCTATGTAATGTAGTAAGCGATACATAATATCGTTACATACGTAAAGTCCTGCGCTATTTGATATGCTACAATCAATATGTTTTTCTTCCATTATTGAAATCATATCTCTAATTGGCAACGTAGAAAAATAAGCATTTTTACTACCTTCGATAATTACTTCGTCAAAATAAACCGTTCCTGAGTTATCAGGGTATTTAGAATCATTCACATTAATTGCAACTCGTTCTGGAGTGATTCCTTTTCTACCTGCAGCGAGACCTAAACAAATTACAACATCTGGTTTGTGTTTTTCTATCTCTGCTCTAAGTTTCAAAAATGACTCCTTATATAAAACAGGAAGTTCTAAAGGAATTATCTTATGACCTTTGATTCCTTTTGGTAATAATCTTACTATTTCTTGTGTAGGATTCTCTTGGCTATTTTGAAATGGCTCAAAGCCTGTAACTAAGATATTCATTATACCACCTCATGTACATTATACCATTTTTTAAGTTGATTAAGAATGTTAAAATAAAAAGACCAAAATTGGTCTATTTTACTATTGACTGAATTTCATTAATTAGGCGAATAAACTGTATATTATGCACTTGTTTTTCTTCGCTAATATCTACTAATTCATTTTCGTTAATGTATTTAAGAATTCTGTATGGAGTATCCAATAATACTATTAATACTTTTTGCTCTTTATTGTCCCATCTGTATAATAGTGAGCTTGTTTTCTTATATTTAATTCCGTAAAGTCTCCCTTTTGAAATCTCGATAACTTTAGGACTATTAATACCAACTTGAACTGTTGAAGTTGTTTTGATTATAAATACCATGTACTTATCGTTCTCAGTCTGTAGTACATATTGTGTTGGTATTTTTGTGTTTCTCTTCAATTTACCTAATTGTTTTAGTTCTCTTATTATATCTCTTTTTTTCATTCTGTTTCCTTCTTGTCTTGGAACATTCCTAATAGTAATCCTAGAACAATCCCTAGAAGTGCAGCAAAGATAACTCTATACTCTTCAGGCAATAAGAATGTAATTGTGTGTGCTGGAATCCAGAATAATGGTATTGTTCTAAACATTACAAATGAGATAAATGCGGGCCAATTTACCAGGTTAACTGAGTCCGAGAATGATACCTTATTCTTCATCATTCTTTGTTCAATAAATGTATCCGTGACACGATGAAATGCCATCATCATTGGTCCAAATGTAAGGTTCATAATTACTGAAACTAATATAGCATGAACGAATATTATTTCTGTTTTTGGCAATAAGTTATTTCGTTGTAAAAACCAAATTCCCTCGTCGTACAATCCAAATACCATAACGATTAATACCCCAATAAACCCCCATACTAAGGCCTTATATAGGAAACCGTTTGGAACACTCCAACTTTTTGTTTTAATTCGTTTTCCAATAATATCTCCAATACTAGCTAGGAAAAAGAACTTTGTGAATCCACCTAGATACTTGTAACTTTTCGCAAAAGATAAGAAAAAATCTCTCGTAACTATAAACACTAATGATAGTGTTAAAAGAATGATTCCTAATGTTATTATATGATCTTTTTTCATAGCTGTACCTTGTCCTTATAAAATGTTAAAAAGTCTTTGATGTCATCACCAATATAGTAGTCTCCCACAGTACCGTGTTTTTCATCATTTTCAATTCCATGATAGTCACTTCCGCCAGTTATAAACATTCCTCTTTTGGAAGCCAATGCTTTGAATAAATCTTCATCTTGCTCATTGTTTCTATAGTATCTCGCTTCAATTCCATCATAATTATATGATAGGACTTGTTCTCTAATATGTTGTTTTAATAAAATCGGATGAGCTAGTACTACTACACAATTATTTCTTCGTAGTAACTCAATACCTTCTTCTACTTTTAGTTTACTTGAAGGAACATACGCTTTAGAATAATCACCAATAAATTCTCTAAATATGTAATTAAATGAATATTCTGGATAATTTAGATTAATAGCTTTTGCGATATGTGGTCTTGCGATTATACCTTCAGAAAAAGATAATACATCCTCATATGTGATGATTATATTAAAGTGTTGTTTTAAATTAACGATGAATTTCTTTGTTCTATCTTCTCTACTTTTTTTAATGAATACATAGTAATCTTTCATTTCCTTATTCTCATAAGATTTATCAGTAAAATACCCTAAAACATGAACACTCTTGTTTCGCTCTAAAGTAGATAATTCTATTCCTGGAATATATGTAATTCCAAGATCTTTTGCTACATTCATATTTTCTTCTACATTACTACAAGTATCATGGTCTGTAATGCTTATTATATCAAGACCATTTTCCTTCGCCATTGTAAGAAGTTCTATGTTTGTTTTTGTTCCATCTGAAAATGTTGTATGTGTATGTAAATCTGCTTTCATGGTATCACTCCAAACCAGTAATATTATATCTTATATTTTAAGACTTTTAAAGAAAAAAACAAAAGAGTAGGTTATCTCTACTCGAGGTGGATTTGATATTAGTATAAATAGTTTTTTCTGATAAGTAGATCTAATTTCTTCTTTTAAGACAAATTTGTTATAATAGTGGAAAGGAGTGGTTATATGTTTAGCTTACTAGAGTGTTCTATCAAAGATATTAAACTAGCTTTATATTCTAATGAATTATCTTCAAAAGAACTCATCTTACTTTATTTAAGAAGGATATCTGAGATTGATCAAGGTCCTATAAAGTATAACAGTGTGCTCGAGATTAATCCTGATGCTTTGTTTGAAGCTGAACTCAAGGATCATGAACGTAGCTTAGGAAAAGACAAAGGAATTCTACATGGAATCCCTATTTTATTAAAAGATAACATTAACACCCTAGGTAAAATGCATACCACCGCAGGTACAAAAGCTTTCGAAAATAACTACGCTCCTTATGATGCTTTCATTGTAAAAAGGTTAAAGGAAGAAGGCGCAATTATTCTCGGTAAAACAAACTTAACTGAGTTAGCGAATTTTATGACTCAGAATATGGTAAATGGTTATAGTTCATTAGGAGGGAAAGTACTATGTCCCTATAATATAGATAAAGATCCATCGGGTAGTAGTAGTGGGAGTGCAGTTAGTGTTTCATTAAACTTAACTCCAATATCTATTGGTACTGAAACTGGTGGAAGTATTATTAGTCCGAGTATGCAAAACGGTGTAGTTGGAATTAAGCCAACAATGGGTCTATGTAGTAGAACAGGAATAGTACCTATATCATCTACACTTGATATTCCTGGACCAATCGCTAAAAACGTATATGACGCAGCCCTTTTACTAAGCGCAATGCGAGGTAATGATGTTCTAGATCCTATAACAAATATAAAAGAGAATATATTTGTAGATTATACAAAATGTTTAAATAATATTAACCCAAAATCACTAAGAGTAGGAATTGACAAAAGTAACTTTGATATACTATCAAGTAAAAGAAAAGATGCATTCAAGCATATGTTAGAATTACTACTTAACCAGAAAGTTACTTTGATAGAAGCTTTAGACTTAAAACCATCTACTAAGATTTATCATGTAATGCTACATGAATTCAAGCAAGTATTTAATAACTACTTAGCTTCATTGAAAACTGCCTCAAGAATCAAAACACTTCATGAATTAATATTGTATAATAGAACTCATGAAAAAGAATGTTTGAAATACGGACAAGTAGTTATTGAAGAAGCTCAATATAAAACAAGTGGACATTGTAATGAAATAGAGTACATCGAAAGTTTAGAAGAAAGAGATGTTTTAAGAAGTATGCTTCATAAAACATTCAAAGACAATAACTTAGATGCAATATATTTTGCGAACTATACTTCACTCGGACCACATTGTGGATATCCTGCAATGACTGTACCAATTGGTATTGCTGAAGATAATATCCCAGTAGGATCTTATCTATTAGGGTCGGAATTTGGAGAGGAACGATTATTGAAGGTAGCTCAGGTTTTTGAAAATGTAATAAAAGGAAGAGTAAATCCAATACAAAAAAAAGAGGAATAAATTTCCTCTTTTTCTATATCCAAATTGTTATGAAGTATTGTAATAGACCTATAAGTGATCCTAGAGCTAGACCAATTATTTCTATATATTTTAATTCTCTATTCATTAAACCAAAAATGATTTTTTCAAATTCTACAAAATCAAGTTCATCAATTCTCTCTTTAACAAGAGATTTTATATCCAATTGATTTTTACCTCGTGCTTTAAGCTGCTCAATAAGTTCATCAAACAATTTATCTCCATCTTTATCAATGAAGTTTTGAATCATTGTATCGATGTTATCACCTAGAAACATTTTTGCCATAGGTGGTATAGCTTCAGCTATTTTTTCTGTAATAGTCGTTATTAATTTTTCTTTCATTGATGAAATAGTTTCTTCATTTAAAAGCTTGTTCATGATAGTGTCAGTGCTTAGTAATTCTTCTTCTATCGTCTCAGCCAAACTAATTGCCATTACATCTTTTCTCTTTGGGAATACTCCCTGGAAAGTAAAAAATAATATTTTTACTGGGTTAACTGGTCTAAATAACATTTTAATTGCTACTTTGTTTGTCACATAACCAATAAGCCCTCCAATAGATACCATTAATAATAATCTCAGAATGTCGTCCATATTCTCACCTCAATACAATATTATATTCTTTTTTTCTAAAATATCAATAGGTCTTTTTCATTTAAGAATTGTTGAATCTCAAAATGGTGACCTTCCTTATCTTCAAAGAAGAATGACTGAAGTGGTATTTGTGGGAATTGTTTTATATCAGACAAATCGAACACTTCTTTATTCTTTATTTTTTTGTATGCTTCTTCTACATTTTTTGTAGATAAACTAATCAAAGTATCTTCTTTTATACCTATACGGTTTTCTTTAGAAACGATACCTAAAAGTCCCTTATTACTCACTTGATAAACTTTTGCAAACCCTTGATCCATTACAAGAGACAACTCAAGTATTTCTTCTATAAATTTTGTTCCATACTCAAAATCTTGATAATAAATAAAAGTTACTAGTGATGTGTATTCCATGTTGTCCTCCTATTAAATACGTAATTAGTTATTCTTTTATGAGTTCTCTTTTCTTGTAGAAATAGATTACTAAATCAGTTCCTACCATTAATAGATTAATCGCATAAAGGAAAATTACAAAGTCAAAACTGTGTAGTATTTTATGGGTAATTCCAAAAACATATCCAGAAAATATAACGAAAAGAAATATAATGCTTTTCCCTTCATTTGTTTCCGTTTTCAAACTTTTAATAATTGAAAATGGCCAAGCTGCGCCAAAACATATTAACATTAGTATTTCAAAAACACTCATAGTATCACCTAATACTTCTCTTGTAAAACTCTGACGAATGATGCTGTGTAATTATCTAGTTTTACAAAGTAATTTTTTTTATTGTATGTAAAGTTAAGATCTCTTCTAAGTGCTAACATTGGATGTTGAATATCTTCAGCCTCTATAACTTCTTCTAAAGCACCAGAAAAGATAAATTGTCCTTTAGAGTATTTGAGAGTAACGTTACCAACTAATGTGTTAACTCCAGTCTCAAAATCTGAATAATATAATACTGCTGTTGATTCTATTTTCGACTTTCTTAATTCACTTCTAAATTTTCTCTGGTACTTGTCCCAATCAACTAAATTGTCAAACTTGAATCCTTCAATGAACCCATATTCATTTATCCCACCAACTGTATTACAGTTATTGCAAGTAATTGTATTTCCAGATGTTGTTATTGAGTTTATTGAATCACAATTCGGACATATATAAGTAGCATTCTCGAATCCTTCAGCAAGTTTTTTACCTTTGTGTTTTATCATAACTTTTCGCTGATAATCATAATCATTATTATATAATGCTTTTTTTGTAACCTCTGCTATTTCTTCTACAGTCATATCTTTTAAATCTTCTTTTTTGATGGTTACATGATAATGAAATTCAGCTCTTCTATTTTTACGTTTACCTGTTGCCCATCTTGGGCTAGATAAGTATCCACCTTGAGCCTTAACTGTCACCAAATCCACCTTTAACTTTTTTATAAGTTTATAGGTAGACTCTTCCATATAATTGGTCTCCCCGTAAAAAGTGGTGTCACCTTCAGGGTAAATAATTACTGGATATCCTTTTTTAATCATCTTGAATATTGTTTTCACTGCTTTAATATCTGCTTCACCTTTGCTCTTTGGTATTGTGTGAGCGATATTTCCTAGTAAATACTTCGTTGGTTGTCTAGTATATAGAATTCTAGAAGCTATTGTATACGGGATATTTTTGAGTTTCAATTGCGAATGAATTACATCAAACATAAATGTATGATTACCTAATATAACATAAGGTTCTTTTCGATTAGGTTTAAATCCATCATGATAAATATATTTTATTTTAAAATCAAAAAATAACCATACTCCAACAAATACTCTTATAACGTTTAATCTAAAATCTTTTAGTTTATCTTTCCATGTTCTTTTCATATGACTCTCCTTAAGAAAACTATACAAGTATTTTACTTCAAATTATCTATAAATACAATAACAGGGACAATAAGTCCCTCTTTATTTTCGTTCTTTTCCTGTAATATGTTCGATTGTAATTTCAACTAGTTGTGTTGACATATATGAGTTCTTAACATATTCTTTTCCCTCTTTTAAAAATAGAGAACTATACTTCTTAATTAATTCCATTAAAATTTCCTGACTTGGTTCAATTAATTTAGCTTTACCAAATAGAATTACACTTTGAAAATCGGTTGTGAACTCATCTTGAATGATTTCATTTCTAGTAACCACTGTGAATGAAACATTGCTGTTTTCTTTTATGTTATCAAGCTTATGTCCTGATGTTGCACAATGGAAATATATTTTCCCATTAACAAGAGCATAGTTAACCGGAACGGTATATGGATATCCAGTATACGATATTGTTCCTAGTATTCCATCAATCCCTTTTTCTAGTACTTGATACGTTTCTTTCTCTGATAATTCATTTTTGAATCTTCTCATTTTTGGAAACATATTACTCACCTCAAAATAATTATAACAAAAAAACCTGTAAACAGGTTTATTTTTTTTTGAATATATAGAATGCCGCTCCAAATATTACTAGATAACCTATTAAAGATATTGGATCAGGTATTTCTCCTAAGAACATAATCCCTAATAATGCAGCGAATACTACATTGGTATAATTGAAGATTGATATTTCTCTTGCTGGTGCATACTTATATGCTAGTGTAGTTCCAAATTGTCCAACAGTAGCTGATGCTCCTGCTAAAATCAAATATACTGTTTGTAGCACTGTCATTGGTGCATTACTGAAGATTAGGACATATGGTAATAAAACAACTACACTAAATGTTGAAAAGAATAGGACGATTGTATAGTACTCTTCTTTTTTCCCTAATACTCTTAAGACTGTATATGCTGCTCCTGCAAACATTGCAGCTAAAACACTAGTTACATATGGTAATATTTCTATATTGAATACGGGTTTAATAATGAATAGTGATCCGATAAATGCAACAATAATTGCTATGATTTGATATGGTTTTACTTTTTCCTTCAAGAATAGAGCACTAAATATAATTAGAAAGAAAGTAGATAGTTTATTTAACATATTAGCATCTGATAAATTCAAATTAGAAAGAGAATAGAAAAACAGTAACATACCCGCAGTTCCTAATGCACTTCTAAATAATAGCCAGTTAATGTTTTCTTTTTTTCCAAAGTAACTGGATTTCTTTACTCTTATTAAAATAATCGCTACTACAACAGAAACAAGATTTCTAAACAATACCATTTGACCTGTTGGTATCGGATCCCCTGATAATTTTACTAGTTTAATAAATAGACTCATAAATGCAAATCCTAAGGCTGCAATAACAAGAAAAACAATACCTTTGAATTGATTAGATTTATTTGACATATTTCTTCGCCACTTCTACTAAGAGCTCTGCACCTTCAACAATTAAGTCAGTGCATCCATTTATTTCGTTTCGTTTATACCCTATAAGAACATTACACTCTTTTGATTTAAATTTCAGGTTAAACAAGTTCTTATACTCCAAGACAGCATCTCGTAATGAGTCACTTGTATGAGCTACCCCATTTGTGAATAGAATTCCCAAAACTGAAATAGATGCAGTTAGTATTCCACACATTTCACCTTCAAACATACCTCCACTGAAGGGAGCCATCATTTTGAAAGCTGATTCGTGCAATTCAAGATTAAAATAGTCATTTGAGGCTTTTAAGATTGTCTCACTACAACTATAATCGTATTTTTCTTTGTCTCTATATTTTAAAATTAGATTTTTCATGTTATCACCGAATAAAATTATATCACAACATGGAAAACAAACAAGTTAATTGTTTGTGTGTAAATGGATATTCAACTATAATGTATATATATAACAGGAGGTAATTATGGAAATCAAAAAAGGTCACAATAAATTCTACATAGGTGAAAGTGAAGATAATGATATTGCCCGAGTAACATGGACTGTAGGAAAT
>SDWO01000131.1 GCA_004195325.1 Candidatus Izemoplasma acidinucleici
AGATGTGTATAAGAGACAGTATAAATACTGCGTAAAATATTAAGGAGTGAATATTATGAATAAAGGATTTATTATTAGAGCATCATTAATTTTAGGTACATTTTTAATCATTATCGGAGTGGCATTAGGTTGTGAGGCAATCTTTAATAAAGATGCAGTTGTAGCACCTATTTCAAATCCAGATAGTGTATTTTTAACACTTGACGACGGTGTTACTGTAACTTACCAAGAATTATGGGACGTTATGAAGCATGTTGAAGGGATTCCATATCTAGAAGAATACGTAGATGGTATTTTACTAGCTGATTACATTTTATTGGTTGAACCAGAAGATGTAGAGGAAGAAATTCTATTGTTAACATATTTAACATTAGATGAAGATGTTATTGCTGAAATTCAAGCAGATGCTGAATTACACCAAGAATATCTAGATACATTTGAACAAAACGTAAAGTTATTAGGATTTGATCCTGATGATATCGATAGCCTAACTGAATTTGTTACACTGGGTATCGCTAAAATGAAATATGTACAAAACGAAGTAATGTCAGCTGTTGACGGAGAAACATTATTTATCTCTGATGAAATGTTGGAAGAATATTACTTAGAAAAAAGCAAAGGGACTGCATGTTCGTTAGAACTTCGCTTCTCAAATTCTGTTGAAGCTAAGAAAGTATTTAATTATTTCAACTTAGTAACTAGTTATACTGACGAAGATGGAACTACAGGTATTGGACTATACGATCCTGCATTAAACTTAGACAGTGAAGATGAACCTACACCAATCGAAGATGAAACTAGAGCAAACTTCGATGATACTAACACAGTATTATTAACTGAAGATGAAGTGTTTAGTTTCTATATTAAAATTTGGAATTTCATTAATA
Source organism: Candidatus Izemoplasma acidinucleici (assembly GCA_004195325.1). Taxonomy (GTDB): domain Bacteria; phylum Bacillota_I; class Bacilli_A; order Izemoplasmatales; family Izemoplasmataceae; genus Izemoplasma; species Izemoplasma acidinucleici. The sequence continues at coordinate 888 of SDWO01000131.1, forward strand.
CTTGGGAAACTCCAATTGATGAAGGTGAAACTCAATTAACATTCTGTACTAATCAAGCAGACTTAGCTATTAAAGATTATTCGGAAATGATAGATGGTAAAGGAAATGATGATCCATATTACTCATTAGCCACTTATATTTTCGATACTGTTGATTTAGACACAGAAGGAATTATACCTTATACTTATTCTCACTCGAATACATTTGGTGAGTTCATGATTATGTCATTCAAATTATCTCAAACACCAGCTGTTGAATTTAGCACACTAACTGTTGTTGAGAAAACTGAATTAAAACAAGAAATCGCTGAAGCATTATCAAGTGATGCAATTATTAGTTCATTGATTCAAGATTTAAGAATTGAGAATAATTTTACAATCTATGATCCATTCTTCCGTTTAACATTAGAATATCAAGCTGGTTTACAAGGTAATAACGTTCTATACAATTTAAACGATGATGGTAACAAAGATTATATCGCTAAAATTGCAGATACATATATTACTCCTGATGACTTATTTGAATTCATGATGGGTAAAGTTGGAGCTCAATATGGTATTGAATTAGCTAAAATCAAAGTATTAAACGCTTCTGATTATTTCACTGATCAATTTGGTTCAGATAGAGATGTATTAGATAGTGACAATGATAACTTAGTTACCTTAAGAGATACTGATTTACAAGGTATCGAAGATGCATTCTTACAAGGTGCATACATTTCACAATATAATTTCGATCCTGCTAAATTAGACTGGGACGAATTCATTTACTTAGCATTCAATGTTGAAACTGTTAGAGAAGTAATTGCAAACGTATTTGTCGTAAGAGATTTAAAATCTGAATTTATCATTGATACAATTGTATATGAAGCAAGTGTTGCTCATATGCAAGATCAAGTAGATACATTCATAAGCTTAAATGCTTCTCATCTATTATTATATGTAGACCGTGATGCAGATTTAAGTCCTGATGATTACAGTGATTTTAAAGACTCACTATCACAAGTAGAATTAGATGCATACGATGCAATGCTGGTTGATTTAGAAACTCTAATCTTAACTGAGTTAAGTGATGAAAATAAATCTTTCACTACTATCGTATTAGATTATAAAAACGCTGAAATTGGTGGAGACAATATATGGACTGAATTCAAAGAATACGGTCTATTCATTACTACACAAGCGTTAGGTGAAATTCACCAAAACAATATTCAAAACTATGACGAAGTATTCGCAGATGAAATGTATCGTTTACACAATTTATATAACGAACTTGCTGAAATAGAAAAAACATTCTTAATCGCAGATCGTTTAATCCAAACTGACTTCGGTGTTCACATTGTTAGAGTTACAAAAGGTGCAGCATTTGATATGCCTAGTGCACAATTTGCTTATGATGATGAAGGTCAAGAAGAAGAAATAGGATACTATGTAGATGGTGTTGAAAATACTTCTGCTGTTCCAAGCAAAGCACAAGTTGAAGCTTGGATGTTAATTCAAGTAGAAACTTCAAAAGGGTTAGATCCAAGTGTTAAATTACCTGATGAAGTAACAGCTGCAATCGTATATTACTTCCAACCTGTATTCAACGTTTACGTTGGTACATCAGGATTTGGTATCGCAATGGCAGACTACATGATTGATCACAACATCGAATTTGTTGATAACGATGAATTAGCTACTATATTAGAAGTTATGCTTGATACGTATTATGATGTATCATTCCCAGAGTTATTTGACAAAACTGCTGAATAAAAGATAAATAAAAAAGACCAGAAATGGTCTTTTTTTTTATAGTTTTGATTTATAGTTTTGATTTATAAAATTTCTCTCTATCAGCAACAGGTATAGGTGAAGTAAACTGCCCAACCTCTGTTTGATCAAGCACTTCCTTTAATACCGTCATTTTAGAATCAATATTATCGATGAAGTGAACGATTAAAGCTTCAGGAATCATCGGTTTTTTTGGAGAACCATAATTACCATGATAATGATGTGATAACACCATATGTTCAATTAGTAATGATTCTTCAGATCCACCATGTCCTAATTTTTGAGCTGCGATTTCTATTCCTTTGATACCCATTGTAATATGTCCTAATAAACGTCCTTCTTTTGAATACTCAGGTCCAGCGTAATTAGTAAGTTCTTTTGTTTTATAGATATCGTGTAATACAATACCTGCGACAAGCAAGTCTTTATTTAAGAATGGATACACTTTCATAAACCCATCAATTAATTGAAGCATAGTTGATGTGTGATAACTTAATCCACCAATATAAGCATGATGGAATTTAGTTGCAGCTGGATATAAGTAAAATGAATCTTTCATTTCTTCATAAAGATGATTTACTATTTCTTTTATCACTGTATTTCCAATACTAGAAATGTATGATTCTACAGTCTCTTTTACGGCTACTGAATCTACTGGAGCAAATTCGTAAAACAGCTCCATTAGTCTTGCTTTTTCTCCGAAATCAATTTCCATATCATCAATGTGACTATATTCTTTTATAAGATATTGGTCACGTTCTTTGAATACAATTGGTTCTGTATCGAAGAAATATACTGAATTCCATTTCACTGATTTTTCTTTGTCTAAACGACATGTAATTCTTTCGTTCTTATCTGTGATTACACTTAATGTGTACGTATCATATGTCGTATCATTAATTGAATCTACTTTTGCATAAAATTTCATGCTTTCACCTATTTCCTTTTCAAGATGTACGTTGTGATTTCATTTAACTCTAATTTAGATAGTACTCTTCTTGAGCGCTTCTCACCATCAAATATTAAAGTGAATTTTTCATCAAAATGAATCATTTCTCGTTCATCGTTGTTTTTAAATATTACTCTTAATTCAGTAGTTGCATCTTTCAATGTGTAGATGATTGTTCCATTATCATTAAATTGTACAGAACAATAATCTCTTACTTTAGAAGGAGCAGTTAATCTTAGTAAATCATATTTTTTTCTAATTCTAAATAACTCTTTTACATATTGTGTGTCATCATAGTTTTCATCTAATAAATCCCAGTTAATCATATTAATTTTATCTGGAGCTCTGTAACTATTTTCAATACCTTGTTTACTTCGATAAAATTCTTGTCCTGCATGAATAAATGGAATACCTTGTGACAAGATGACAATTGATGTTGCTAATCTTTGTCTTCTTTTTATTTCCTCGGGTGAAGAATTTGGTAATGCCATTACAGCTTTGTCATAAAAAGTATTGTTGTCATGACATTCAACATAGTTCACTGATTGTGAAGGGTATCTAAACAGGAATTTATTTTGCGAACTCCCTAGTATTATATTCTTAACATCATCAACATGAGCATTACTTCCAAGGGCATATCCTTTATGTTTCATATTGAATGTTGCTCCTTTTATCGTTTCTCTTGTCTTATCGTTGAAGTGTCCAATATTGAATAATAAATGTTTATTATACATATGTGCTGCTTGTTCATACCCGATTTCAGTTTTCATTCTCCAACCTTCACCGTATACAATTATATCTTTTCTAAAGCGATCTAGTTTTTGACGTAATGTATTCATTGTTTTAATATCAATTAATCCCATTAAATCAAAACGGAATCCATCAATTTTAAACTCTTTAGCCCAATACATAATACTATCAATTATAAATTTGCGAATCATTCTTCGTTCTGTTGCTAAATCACTTTCACAACCACTTGAGTTTGTTAGATGTCCCGTTTCATCAAAACGGTACCCGTACCCAGGAATGATTTTTTCGAATGGGAATGATTTAATATTATATACATGATTAAATACAACATCCATATTAACTCTTAAGTTCTTCTTATGAAGTGTATCAATCAATTGCTTTAATTCATTGATTCTAGCATAAGGATCATCAGGATCCGTACTAAACCAACCTTCAGGAACATTATACTGTTCTGGATTGTAACCCCAGTTATATAATTTCTCTTTATTTAATTCATCTACACCACCAAAATCGAATATTGGCAACAACTGTACATGTGTAATTCCTAGATGTTCTAAATAATCAATTCCAGCATCATTACCTTGTTTTGTTTTCGCCCCTTCTTCCATAAACCCAACATACGTCCCTTTGGACTTTGTTGAAATAGAATCAGATATCGTAAAGTCTCTAACATGCGCTTCATATAAAATAGCATCTGTTGGAACTCCTGAAAACTTAGGTCTTTGATGTTGCATTTTATATATTTTACCTGGATCTACAACATAACTATATTCACCATTTGCATTACTGCTTATTCCGTATGGATCTGTCAGTTTATGTTCTTTCCCATTTACATAAGAAATATAGCGATATTTGAATCCTTCGTAATCTCCACGTAGTCTTAAATACCATACACCTTGATTATCATATTCCATATCGTGAACTTCAATAGTGCCCGATTTATCAACTAACTCTAATTTAATGTATTTAGCAACTGGAGTCCATAGTTTAAATTTCGTTCTATCTCTTCGATAAGAAGACCCTAAATCACTTTGTTCATAATAATAGATATCATCGAATAATTCGGTTCTAACAATCTTTCCAGTGAAAAGTTCACTAGATATGCCTTGATCGTCAAAAACATAGTACATTTGATTTAACAGTATGTACCCGTCAAATCTAGCAGTGTATTTCTTCTCAAATCCTATTACTTCAACATTTTCAATTTCTAATTCAATTTCTTCATCATTTCCAACCACTTTGAATGATAGACTATCACTCTCTCTGTATTCGGTTGGGACAATAATAGTGATTTGGCTAAAATCATCTAAGTATGAGTAAAACTTATTCATCAACATCACTCTTTCTTTGTAGTTCATCAACACGTTTCAAAGCGAACTCTTTTAATATATCATAATCATTAGGCAATATACCCATAATTACATTATATAGTAAATCGTCAATTACCAAGGCAATGACACTTCTCTTCTTTAATGTTGTTAGTTGTAATATATCTTGTCCTTTAAATGTAAGGTCACATACAGCTTTTACAATTAGGTTATCTCCAATTTCAGTAACACGTTCTTCTTGGTCTTTATATCCAAGTAATACATTTATCTTATTTACAAGTAGACATACTTCTTTTGTATTGACAAATAAGATGAATTCATTAAATGAATCTTCTCTTGTCACTTCATGCAAATTCATAACTTGCTTGATTAGTCTTCCTTGTTTATTACTAAATCTCCAACTACTATCCCAGCTTCCTTTTATGAAACAAATAATAAAAGACTCAACAGGAGATAAAACTTGTTTTAATGTACTCAAATATCTGAGTCCATCTTTTATACCATATAATTCCTCATCAAACAATGTATCTTCCATATATTTTAATGCTTTATTTCTGTAAGGTCCGACCAGAGTTTTTTCTAATTCAATCATAACTCGTTCTATTGATATATTTTGAACCAAATGTTTACAGTTCTTAATTCCTTTTAATGTATTATCATCAAGATCAAATCCAAGTTTAGAAACAAATCTAAACGCTCTTAACATTCTTAAGGCATCTTCTGAAAAACGTTTCGTCGAATCATTGATTGTTCGAATGACTCTGTCATTCAAATCTTGTTTGGCATTGAAGTGATCATATATAATTTCATCTTCATCCATGATAATAGCGTTCATCGTAAAATCTCTTCTCGATAAATCATCTAGTACCTTCTTAGAATACATTACTTCCTCAGGTCTTCTATTATCTTTATATTCACCGTCAAAACGATAGGTTGTGACTTCATATCTAAACTGATCAAGAATTACTGTAACACTACCGTATTTCTTTCCTGTTTCTTTGACAGTATCAAATACATTCATAACTTCTTCTGGCAAGGCGTTTGTCGTAATATCTACATCTTTAAAATCAAGATTTAGAAGATAATCTCTAACCGCTCCACCAACGAAATATGCTTCGTATCCATTTGCTTTTAATTCTCGTAATATTTCTTTACCACGATTAATGTACTCATTCATATAAATCACCATTAAAATTATACAATAACAATCACCAATTTTCCATAGTATCATTATATTTTGTTAAATCAAGTCCTATGTTATAATGATTTCGGTGATATCATGAAAAGTATACAAAAAGAAGTCATAGAAAAAATCATTATAAACAAATCAACTTTCATTAACTTTCTAATGCCGATTCACTCTGTTTTGGAAGCGAAAGAATATTTAGGTTCTTTACGAAAGAAATATCCAGATGCGAACCACCATTGTTATGCCTATATTATTGGTGACAACCAAGAAATTCAAAAGCACAGTGATGATGGAGAACCAAGTGGAACAGCTGGCTTACCAATGATTGAGGTTCTTAAGAAAAATGACTTAACTGATATAATTCATATTAGTGTAAGATATTTCGGAGGAATTAAATTAGGTGCTGGAGGTTTGGTTAGAGCGTATACAAAAGGATGTGCTACTTGTGTTAAATCAAGTACTCCATCTTATAAGGAGTCATTTACAACTGTGAAAATCAGTGTAGCATTTGAACACATCGGAGTTTGTGAGAAGTATCTTCGTGATAATACAAAATTACTTAATACCTTATATGATGATTTTGTTCATTACGAAACTATAACGACAACAAAGAATCTCAATATCCTTAAAAATGAAATCACGCAAAGAACAAAAGGAAGTTCAGTTATTTCAATATTATCAACTGAGAAAAAATACATATAAAAAAACGGATGAGAATCCGTTTTTAATTTATAACATTATATGATAATTCAAGGATATAAACGATTGCATGACTCGCTAAATATGAAAAGATAATAATAAACAATACAAGGAAGACTTTTATTTCACGGGTATACCCTTTTTTAAAGACTCTTGAAAGATCAATTGCCTGTGCAATGTTGTATACCATAGGGATAAAGACAAAAAACAGTATCACTTCGATGATTAAGAAATAATTATCCATTAACCTGTACCGTCAATTTCTGATGGGACTGAGTTATCCTTAATAACAATTACTAAATTATTCGGTAAACATGTAATTGGTTTAACGGTACTGTTACTCCATCCTTGATCTTGACAAATATTTTTCGGGGATGTTTCATCAATAACGCGTACTTTTCCATCATCATATTCAATTGTAACGGGACCATTTGTTCCCTGAACAATATATATTAACTCTTCTTCATCTACGTCAATAACATATTGTGTTTGTAGTATTGTATAGCTACCATCAGACAGTTCAATCTCTAACACTGGTTTGTTGTTGTAAATCACATATGCTGTCCCATTTGGCACGGCAGTGTTTTTTTGTATAGTTCGCACCACAAACAAACCTACTAAAGCGAGTACTGTAATTGCAACTAGTAGAATAATATCAGTTTTTTTCATAAAATCACCTATTTTTTTCCTCGTATAAAATTATACCATATTTATTATAAAATTAAATAGATTTACTTGCGAAAGTTTTCGTAAATGAGTTAAATGGCTTCGCTATAATCTTTAATGATTAGCACAGTGTCCATAGTTCGAACACTAACTATATTACCCCTATCCTAGTTAGTGTACTAACTATCGTAATATCGCTTAATTTAGACGTTTTCTCATATTTTATTAGTTGACATTATGCATTGTAATACCTTATAATAATTAACGTATAAAATAATATATAGGAGGAATGAAATTATTATGAAAAAGATTTTAATATTTATTGCTGCATTAGCACTTTCTCTAACTTTAGTAGGTTGTACACCTGATGAAGTTGAAGTAATTGTTTATGTAGATGCAGAATTGGATGCAATACCTGCTACATTTGCTAGCATTGATGAGGTAGATGCATTTTTAGGAAGACCTGACGTTCAATATGTTGATTTAAGAAACTTTGACGACAAAATGAACTCTGGGTACATTGCTGGATTCGAAATGATTCCATATTTTGATTATCTTGAGGCAACAGGAGTTCTAGCTAGAACTGGAAGCGACTGGTCATTTGAAGTTGCTGCTATCGGAGATCAAGCTGCTTTAAGAGGATTATTTGATGATAGTAAAACAATATTCTTAATGTGTGGTAGTGGAGCAAGAGCTGGATTTGTTCAAGCTGCTTTAGAAAACTTAGGATATGAGAACGTTATTAACATTGGTGGAATTTCAACTTACACTGGTGATAACAAAGTATTAGGTGATGGTACATTTGAATTAAACCATCCTAAGAGTGGAGATTTCACTCCTGGTACTTACTTCGCTGTAGATCCTCAAACACAATACACTGCAACAATCGTTGTTGGTGCTGGTGGATACATTGAAGACGTAGTATTTGATGCTATGTATCACGGAACTACTAAAAACACTTTAGGTGCTGGATATACATTAGCATCTGGAATTACTTGGCAAACTGAAGCTGCTGAATTAGCTACTTACGTTCAAGCTAACCAAGGTTGGGGAGAAATCGTATTAGATGTTATGGACTTAACTGGTATGAATATGTTAAACGCTGAAAGTCATATTATTGAAATTAATCATGACGGTGTTGACGTTGTTGCTGGAGTTTCAATCGGTGTTGAAGGTTTTGTATTAGCATGGAACTTAGCTATTGAAATGGCTGGCGGAACTGCTATTGCTGACGTACCTACTTCAGATGAATGGGTAGCAGTACATGACGCTGTAGTTGATTACAACGATGGTGTATTTGTTGGTTATGAAGACGGATATACTGCTGTAGTAACTGTTGTAGATAGTAAAATCATTGATGTATTCTTAGATGCATTAAATGGTGATGATATGAAAAAACAATTAAGTACTACTACTTATCCAATGAACATGCATACTGTAAATGGTGAATATGTAAATAAATCAGAATTAAGAGTTGATGTTATGTTTGCTGAGGGTGTTATAGCACCTGCAACGTATGCTACTCAAGTTTATCAAGAAGGATTCGCTGTTACTAATGGAAGCTTCTACAGAATTACATTCTCTGCAAAAGCAGATGAAGCAAAAGATATCGTTGTTGCATTTGGTGATGCATTAGATGCAGATCCATACTTCACTGATTATGCTGCTAAATCTACTCATACATTAGGTACTGACTGGGCTGAATACGTAATTGAATTTGAAATGACTGAAGTTACTACAGTTGATCAAGGGAAATTAGTATTTGAATTAGCTACTGCAGTTGAAACTATGGTTTACTTAAAAGACGTTAGTTTAGAAGAAATCACTGCATTATTAGGTGATGTTGTTGTTGATACAGATCAAGTTGTTAATCCTTATTTCTTAACAACTACTGTTAGCAGACAACCAGTTATCGTTGGTTGGACATCTTGGCTAGGTGACGAATGGTCAGGTGAAACTGTATCAGTTGTTAAAGGTCATACATATCTAAACTGGTTCGAGCAAGCTGCTAAATTTGAAGCTGCTATCTTAGATAACCAAGAATGGGACTCTTCATGGGTTGTCATTGCTGGTGCTGAGGGTGAACATGATAGATTCGACCAAGTTGACGGTATTGCTGGTGTATCACTAGGAATCGAAAACTGGGTAATCGCAATTGAAGAAGCATTAACTGCTGCAACTCCAGTAGTTGTTGATTAATATTATTTAAAACTAAAAGCGAACTTCGGTTCGCTTTTTTTATATCTATATTTTGACAAAAAAAAGAGTGTACAAATTGTACACTCTTTTATACTACATTTTTACTTTAACAAACTCTCCTGATTCATCTGGATGAGATTCTAGATATTCTTTAATATCGTCTCTCATGTCCTGATCACCAGGTTTACATTGTGTTAATTTTGAATCTTCATTTAGAATAGCTTGTGCCATTGCCTTACAACCTGGGTTACCACATAACCCACAGTTCTGGTTGGGAAGCATATCAACAACATCTTGTAGTCTTGGGTCTTCTTCAACATAGAATAATACCGAAGCTATTGATAATGATAATGCAAGTACAACACTAATTACAACACTAAGAATAATTACTGTAGTCATTAAACAATACCTCCAAATCCAACAAAGATCATTGCCATGATGAATGCTGTGATAAGAGCGATTGGAATACCTTGCCAGTTACGTTTGATTGGATATGCATCCATTTCTTCACGTATTGCACTGAATAAGAATATAATCAATGCGTATCCTAATGAAATACCAAGTGCGTACACTGTTACTTGTGCTAATGTTGGGTCAGCGTATCCGAATTTAGCTTCACTATTTTTAGTGATATCGATTGCAACTCCAAGTACAGCACAGTTTGTAGTGATAAGTGGCAAGTAAACACCAAGTGCACTATAGATTGTAGCAGAGAATTTTTTAATAACCATTTCTACTAACTGTACAAATGATGCAATAACTAATATAAATATTATAGTAGATAGGAATCTTAAGTCTTGAACTCCTTCTAGATTAGGATTAATATCTTTTACCAATACATTAACATAAATCAGATGTGAAATCATTGCTGATAAAGTAATAACGAATGTTACTGCCATACCCATACTGATCGCACTTGACTTTTTAGTCGAAACTCCTAAGAAAGGACAAAGACCATAAAACTGTTTTAATACAACGTTATTTACGAATATGGCTCCGAATGCAATTGCTATTAAATCCATGTTATGCCACCTCGCTTCTTTCTGCTCTTCTGAACTTAACTCTGTTAATTTGAGATACTAACATCCCAAACACTAAGAAAGCTCCAGCAGCACTAGATAATAAACCGATTGTATATGTTTCAGGGATAAACGTAAATGATAAGTCTCCCCAGATTGTAATTGTTCCTTTTCCAAGTAGTTCACGGAAGATTGCGATTAACGTAATTCCTCCTGTGAATCCAATACCCATTCCAAGTCCGTCGAGAACTGATTTAACCGGACCATTTTTAGAAGCAAACGCTTCTGCTCGTCCAAGGATTAAACAGTTTACTACGATTAAACTTAAGAATGTTCCTAAACTAATATATAAATCGTAAAGTTTCCATTCCATAAAGATTTCTAATATTGTAAC
>SDWO01000139.1 GCA_004195325.1 Candidatus Izemoplasma acidinucleici
GTTTTCTCCCATGTTAATAAGAAATCCTCATTGAACATTTTAGAATGATCTAATTTTCCTAATTCAGCAATCATTGCTTTAATATCTTTTTTCATTTTTAAATATCTCCCTATTATTTTATTTTTAAATATTGCTCAGGCATTGCAGCGTACACTGCAGCACATTTAACTAAATCTGCTTTCCAAGTTTTTTCATTTGGAGCATGAGCTTCTTCTTCTTTACCAGGACCAAATCCTATACAAGGAATTCCTTCACGTCCCATAATAGAAACACCATTTGTAGAGAAAGTCCATTTATCTACTACTGGTTCACCATACATACCTTTAAATGCTTCTACCATAGCTTGGGTTGGTGCTTCATCTTCACCTATAACCCACGTTGGGAAGTAACAATCAGTTGGATAAACTAAACCAGTATAAGCTGGTCTATCATATTTATACATTGTAACGTCAGCACTCCATTTTTTAACTGCGGGTAGGTCTTGTATTTCTTTAATTGCACCTAAGTAAGTTTCACCATCAGTTAATCTTCTGTCAATTGAGATTGCACAAGAATCGGCAACCGCACATCTGCTTGGAGATGTAAAAAAGATTTCAGATACGGCAAGTGTTCCTTTACCTAAAAATGCATCGACATGTAATTTATCATTTAATGCTTCAACTTCTTTGATTATTTCAGCCATTTTATAGATCGCATTTGATCCACGTTCAGGAGCTGAACCATGACAAGAGACACCTGCTACATCAACACGTATTTCCATTCTACCACGTTGTCCACGATAGATATTCCCATTTGTAGGTAACCATGACAAGAGACACCTGCTACATCAACACGTATTTCCATTCTACCACGTTGTCCACGATAGATATTCCCATTTGTAGGTTCTGTGATTACTACAAAATCAGGTCTTACTTTATCTTCATTAATAATGTATTGCCAGCAAAGTCCATCACAATCTTCTTCTTGAACTGTACCAGTTACAACAATACGGTAACCCTTTATTAAGTCTAAATCTTTCATAATCTTAGCACCATAAACTGATGATACGATTCCTCCTAATTGATCAGAAGATCCACGCCCACCAATTTCTAGATCATTTTCATATCCAATAAATGGATCAAATGTCCAGTTATCTAAGTTTCCAACACCAACTGTATCAACATGAGCATCATAACCAATTAATGGTCCATCAGTTCCCATAAATCCTAAGATGTTACCTTGAGGATCAATTTCTATTTTATCAAATCCAACTTTTTCCATTTCTTCTTTGATTCTTAAAACAGTTGCTTCTTCATGACAAGATTCACCAGGTAAAGCGATTAAATCTCTTAGGAATTTTGTCATTTCTTTTTCATATTGTTCTGCTTGTTTCTTTATTAAATCGAATTTCATCTTTAAATCTCCTTATATAGTTTGATTATATTTTTTTAACAGCATCGTTGAATGCATTAATTAATTTATCTAGGTCTTTTAATTTTTTTGGAATACTTGTCCAATAATCATCATTATCCCATTGTTCACAAATCTCTTCGTGTGTTTTTCCTTGTTGTTCAACCCAAGTATAGTATTTTAAGTTATGAACCGCTTTTCGTTCTCTATAGTTTAGTTCTTTCATGTATTCAGTATTTATACCTTGTAAGTATTGGTGATATACTCTGTATGCTTCTAATTCAGTGAACTCACCATGAAGTTCAGTCATTTCTTCTAATCTTGAACCATACATATCCATAGAGTCAGTAAGCACAGTAACGATTACATCGTCTTCTTTCATTTCAAAGTACTTAGCCATTTTAATAGCGGCAGCGATGTTTGCACATCCTGAAATTCCTGCCCATTGTAATTTAGCGATTACATCATCACTTACACCTTTAGATTTTAAAAGTTTTTTTCCTTCAGGTTCGTTGAATAAACGAATCATATTCATTGGTATTTCATCATCCATCGCGACAACAGCATCTGTGTTCTTAACATTATGTACCCAAGGAATGTGTTTGTCACCAATTCCTTCGATTCTATGTTCCCCAAACCCATTCATGTAGATAGTCGGGCATTGAAGTGCTTCTGAAGCTAGAATTTTTGATGTTGGCCATACTTTTTTCAAGTAATCTCCAGCAGCGATTGTTCCTCCTGAACCAGTACTTGAAACATAACCTTTATAATTCCCACCAACTTTATTTATAACACTCTCAATGAATGATCCAGTAACTTCATAATGCCAAAGGTAATTACCAAACTCTTCAAATTGATTGAAAATCATTAAATCTTGTCCAGATTTTTTTAGTTCCCAACATTTATCAAATATCTCCTTAACATTTGATTCTGTCCCTGGAGTAGCTATTGTTTCACCAGCTACTTTTTCTAACCATTCAAATCTTTCTTTACTCATACCTTCTGGTAATATTGCTATAGATTCACATCCTAGTAAAGCAGAATCATAAGCTCCACCTCTACAGTAGTTTCCTGTTGATGGCCAAACTGCTTTTGTAGTTGTTGGATCAAATTGTCCTGTTACTAATCTTGGTACTAAACATGAAAATGCTGCACCAACCTTGTGTGCACCAGTTGGGAAGTATTTCCCACTGATTGCAACTATTTTTGCATCTACACCTGTAACTTCTTTAGGTAATACAACGTAATTACCTTCTCCAAATAATCCACCAGTTTCAAGTGGATCATTGTGCCAGTTGATACGGAATAGATTTAGTGGGTTTAAATCATTTAACCCAATAGTCTTAAGTTCTTCTTTAATTTCATTTGGAATTAAATCCGGGTTTTTCATTTGAGCATACGTTGGAATAATGATTCCTTTTTCTTTTGCTTGTCTAATTGCATTAACTAACTTCTTCTCGTTAATCTCTAAATCAATTAAATTAAAATCACTCATTTGTTCTCCTTCTTTCTTACTTCAGTTTCATTTCTCTTAGAAAATTATTTCATATGATTGTAAATTGTGAATTTTGATATTCCGAAAACTTCTGCTACTTTGTCTCCTGCTTTTTTGATTAAAAAGGCACCACATTCATCTAAAAATTTTATAGCAACAGACTTTTCCTTATAATTCATTTCGTTTATTGGTTTCCCTACTTTATCAACAGATTGTAAAATCAATCTGTCTAACATATCATTTACATCAACTGGGAACGTATCAAATTGCTCTTCCTGCTCATGAACAATAAGTTGATTTATTGCTTCTTGAGTTCTAATTAAATGAGAAATATCAAAATTTATTGCAAAGATATATCTCATAGTGTCATTTTCATTAAAAAATAGAGAACTACATTTAATGTATTTATCTCCGTCCCTAATAATATAATTCAATTTATCTTCATGGTTAATATCAGCATGATTAAAAGCATTTAATACTAATGCTGAAGCACCATCACCTAATTTTCTATTTGATACATGTCCATTCTTAATATATGAAATCGTGTTTTCAATTTCCTTATTAAGGTCATGTACAACTACTTCACAGTTATCACCAAAAGTTTTTGCTATCGCATCTCCCATGCGAGTTAAAACAGAGAACATTTCATTCATAATATATTTCTCCTTGTCTATCAATCTATCTACCTATTATTATCTTATATTATATATAAAATGTCAATTTTATTTGCATATTATGTAAAATATTTGCAATTTTTTTGTATTTTGTGAATTGTGTGGTAATTTCTAATTCATTTCAAGTATTGTTAAGCACCATATTCAATC
>SDWO01000104.1 GCA_004195325.1 Candidatus Izemoplasma acidinucleici
AGTTGGTAAAAAATAATTTTCCAAGTAATTTGGAAGGAGGCAAACTTATATGGTAATGACAGATCCTATCGCAGATATGCTGACTAGAATCAGAAATGCTAACCAAATGAAACACAAAACTGTGGATATGCCTGCTTCGAAACTGAAAAAAGAATTTTTGGAAGTTTTGAAGAAAGAGGGTTATGTTACTGATGTAGCAACAATCAAAGCAGATGTACAAGATACTTTGCGCGTAACACTAAAATATCTACAAACTGAACGAGTAATAAAAGGATTAAAAAGAATCTCTAAGCCAGGTCTTAGAGTATATGCAAAAACAAACGAAATTCCTAAAGTATTAAATGGTTTAGGAATCGCAGTGATTTCAACTTCACAAGGTCTATTTACAGACCGTGAAACACGCAAACTTAAAGTTGGCGGAGAAATCCTAGCGTACGTTTGGTAAAATAAACGGAGGTGTAACAGATGAGTCGTATTGGTAAAAAACCGATTTCACTACCTAGTGGTGTAGAAGTTACTATTGACGATTTAAACGTTGTTACAGTTAAAGGACCTTTGGGAACTTTATCATTAACTGTAAGAGACGAATTAACAGTCAAAATTGAAAATGCAGTGCTAGAAGTAGAAAGACCATCAGATTCTAAAGCACACAAAACCATTCATGGTACTACTAGAGCGTTAATTAACAATTTAGTAGAAGGTGTGACTAAAGGATTTAAGAAAGAATTAGCAATGAAGGGTGTAGGTTACAGAGCATCCCTTAAAGGAAATACAGTAGTAATATTAGCTGGATATAGTCATCCAGTTAACATGGAAATACCAGAAGGAATTTCAGTAGAAGTTCCTAAAAATACTCAAATGATTATTTCTGGAATTGACAAACAATTAGTTGGGGAATTCTCAGCTAAGATTAGAGCGGTCCGCCCACCTGAACCGTATCTAGGAAAAGGTATCCGTTATGTTGATGAACATGTTCGTCGCAAAGAAGGGAAAACTGCGTAAGCAGTTAGGTGATTATAGATGATTAAGAAAACGTCAAGAAATGTCTTACGTCAAAAAAGACATCAAAGAATCAGAAGTACTTTAATCGGTACTCCTTCTAAACCACGTATAAGTGTATTTAGATCAAGTAAAAACATTTACGCTCAAATTATTGATGATGTAAATGGTGTTACTCTAGTAAGCGCAACTAGCGTTGAAAAAGATAGCAAAATTGTAAATGGTGGAAACGTTGAAGCTGCGAAGGCAGTAGGAACATTATTAGCAGAAAGAGCTGCTGCTAAAGAAGTAAAAAATGTTGTGTTCGACAGAAGTGGTTACCTTTACCACGGAAGAGTTAAAGCATTAGCTGAAGCTGCACGTGCAGCAGGACTGGAATTCTAGGAGGTATATCATGGAAAACGATAAAAAAAGAAAATCTAACAAAAGACCTCGTCGTCAAAGAGAACCAAAACTTTTCGAAGAGAGAGTTGTTAATATCAACCGTGTTACTAAAGTTGTTAAAGGTGGACGTCGTTTCAGATTTAGCGCATTAGTAGTAATCGGAGATAGAAAAGGTAAAGTTGGATTCGGTACTGGGAAAGCTCAAGAAGTACCAGATGCAATTAAAAAAGCAATTGAAGAAGCAAAACGTAATTTAGTTAAAGTTCCAATGTATGGAACTACATTACCACACGAAATCACAGGTAAATTTGGTGCCGGTGTCGTGTTCTTAAAACCTGCTGTAGGCGGGACAGGAGTTATCGCTGGAGGGCCAGTTCGTGCCGTTTTAGAGTTAGCTGGAGTAGAAGATATTTTAAGTAAAAACTTAGGATCTGCTACACCAATCAATATTGTAAGAGCTGTTTTTAACGCAATCGAAAACTTAAGAACTGCGGATCAAGTTGCTCGTACAAGAGGATTAACTGTAGAGGAGATTTTACACTAATGGCAAAATTACAAATTAAACTAGTTAGAAGTGTAATTGCTTCTAAACCAAATCAAAGAGCTACTGCAAAAGCATTAGGTCTAACTAAATTACAAAAAACTGTCATAAAAAATGATTCTCCGACTATAAGAGGAATGATTAACGTTGTTGCTCACTTAGTGGAAGTTAAGGAGGTATAGTCATGGAATTACATAACTTAAAAGCACCAGAAGGTTCAACACATTCAAGAAAACGTTTAGGTAGAGGTGTCGGTACAGGACTTGGTAAAACAGCAGGTCGTGGAACAAAAGGACAAAACTCACGTTCAGGTGGAAGTACTCGCCTAGGATTTGAGGGTGGACAAACTCCATGGTTCAAACGTATACCAAAACGAGGATTTACTAACAGATTTAGAAAAGAATTCGCTATTGTTAACGTATGTGAGTTAAACAAATACGAAGAAGGAACAGTAATTACTCCCGAGTTATTACTTCAAGATGGAATTATTCGTAAGTACTTAGACGGTGTTAAAGTCTTAGGAAACGGTGATTTAGAGAAAAAATTTACTGTTAAAGCAAACAAATTCACAGGGTCAGCTGTAGCTAAGATTGAAGCAGCTGGTGGAACAACAGAGGTAATCTAATGGATAATTTCGTTGCAGTATTTAAAAATAAAAGTGTACTAAAGAAAATTGGATTTACTTTATTAGCATTCTTAGTTTACAAAGCAGCAACTTATATTACTGTCCCTCTTGTGGACGCAACTTCAATTACTTCATTCTTCGAAGCGAATAATGATGGATTTATTGGAATTGCCAACGCATTTACAGGTAACGCATTAAAGCAATTTAGTGTTATCGCCTTAGGGATTGGACCATACATCACGGCTTCTATCGTCGTTCAACTTTTACAAATGGATATCATTCCATTATTAAAAGAATGGACTGAAGAGGGAGAAACAGGGAAACAAAAAATTAATCAATTAACTAGATATTTAGCAAT
>SDWO01000040.1 GCA_004195325.1 Candidatus Izemoplasma acidinucleici
CTAGTACATCAGTATAAGGAATTAAGAGTAATAATATTAAAGCAATCATTGTTGATGCTGTTTTATATTTACCCAAATTACTTGCTGCTATAACTTTTCCTTCTCCTACTGCAATTAGTCTAATTCCAGTAACGATAAATTCTCTACTTAGAATAACAACTGTTATCCAAATTGGAATTACACCAGCATTATTAAGAACTAATAAAGCTGCCATTACGATTAATTTATCTGCAAGTGGATCGATAAACTTTCCAAACACAGTAACTAAATTGTATTTACGTGCTATATATCCATCTAAGAAGTCTGTAAGTGATGCGATTATGAATACTGGAGCTAAGAAATAATCAAATATCTCCATAGATACAAAATCCATTGATCCTAGATAGTAAAAAACTACTAATACAGGGACTAATAAGACCCTAAACATGCTTATTTTATTTGGTAAATTCATGTAATCACCTCAAGTAAAATTATATCATAAATGTAACGTCTAAACAACGGCTTTATTCTTCTATTCATCGTTTTTTGGGACATCTATTTTTTTATATACACTTAAAACTAAAACTGCAGCAATAATAAACATTATAACACTAAAGTAAAAGACGTATATTTCCTCTATCCCGTAGATGAATCCACCTATTAATGGACCAATAACAAATCCGATTGCGAAGAAGAATTGTCTGATTCCCATTATTTTTCCATATTCGCCGTCTTTTGCATAAGAAGATATATACGCAGTTTCAAGAGGTGCGTATATTGCTTTCATAACAACATAAATCATAAATACACTGTATAAGGCAAACATAATATTACTAATCTGAAAGACCGCAAAGATTACAATCCCACTTATTATATTGATAATTATCATTATATAGATATCTCTTTTAAGTTTAATTATTTGTGGAACGATTAAGACTGTCGCGGTGATACTAACAATCCCTGTCACAAAGACAAAATCTCCAATTCCTTTGCTACCTTGTCCAATATCTTGAATATATACTTCTAAGTATTTACTAATGTTAATTGCTCCAATTGAAACAAACGTTAAACTGGTAAGAAATATAAGTAAGTTTCTATCTAAATCCTTTATCCCTTTAATAGTTTGAAAGAAGCTTGGTTTCTTAGTAGTTAATTGGTCTGTGCAAGGTTGTAAAGCAAACATCACTAATATACCTAGGAATACATTTATAATTGCCTGGAGCATAAATATAGACTCTCCAGCACTAGTATCACTAATTGATTGAAGTAACTCAGGTAATAATCCACCTATCTTATATCCAACACTTGCACCTAAAGCCATCGCAGCTAGTCCGAAGGCAACATTTCTTTTGGTTTTACTAGGGTCTGATTTTTGAATTAAGTACGTCATCAATAACGTAACAATAGCACTTACTCCAAATCCACTAACAAATCTCGCTATCGCCATAATATAAATGTTATGGACATTACCAAATACAAATTGTCCTACTGAATATATTAATAAACCAACGAATATTAATTTTCTTTTATCTTTATGATCACCTAAAGTTCCCCAAAATGGACCACCTATAACAAGTCCAAAACTCATCAAGGCAAAATATGTACCAAATAGATAATCAGGCAATTTTAACTCTCTTAGAAGTCCCGGTGTAATAGGATGCCCCAAGTTATGAATTAATCCCATCATAAAGAATAACAAGATTGATATAAAAATTGTTCGTTTCATCGAGTGAAAAATTTTGTAAATCATCTTTTCCTCATTGTGCAGAATGCCTTGTAGTAGTGTATATATCCTCATAGTGTACTCCTTTTAAAAACATCAATCAAATTATACCATAATAAGAAAATTAAACAATTAAAAAACTCTAGTTAGACTAGAGTTTCTAAGATACAAATACATTTGATAAATATTGTTTAAGTTCAGGTGTTTGTGGTTCTCCTAATATTGATACATCGCCCATTTCAACAATTTTACCATCTTCCATGAAGATAATAAAATCTGCGGCTTTCTTTGCAAATAAAATCTCATGGGTTACGATAACGAAATTAGTTTTTTCTTCTCGTAATTGAAGAATCGTTTTAAGTACTTCCTGAGTTAAAACAGGATCAAGAGCTGATGTTGGTTCATCCAAAAACATAATCTCAGGTGATATAGCTAATGAACGAACGATACTTACTCTTTGACTTTGTCCTCCACTTAATTGTGAACATAATTTATTTATATGATCTTGTAGTTCAAATTTTTCTAATAAAGTCATTGCGATAAGGTTTGCTTCAAGTTTTTCAATTTTATGTACTTTTTCAAGTACTAAAGTTATATTTCTTAACACAGATAAATGAGGGAATAACGTATGTTGTTGGAATACAAATCCTATTTGCTTGTAAAATTCTGCTGGATTTGTATTTTCTAGATTATGGTCATTAACGAATATTTCGCCACTATCAGGTTCCTCTATTTTACTAAGCAATCTCAGTAGTGTTGATTTACCAGCACCACTAGGTCCAATTATTGCGATTCCAGTTTTTCCTTTTATATTAATATTTATATTTTTCAATATTTCTAAATTATCATATTTTTTTACAACATTCTTTAATATTAGTTCCATGATGCCACCTTCTTTTCAAAGAATTTTGTAACACGTATTAATGGAATAGTAATCATTAAATACATCACAAACATTAACAAGTATCCTTCTACTGCTAGATAGTTGTCATATTGGATACCAGTAATTTGATAATACAATTCAGGAATTGCGATAAAGTTTAATAAACTACTCCCTTTAATAATAAAAGTTAGGTTACCAATCAATGGTGGAACGATAACTCGTAGTAATTGGGGTAGAATAATATATCTATACTTTTGAAAGGTTGTAAACCCAAACACTGTCATTGCTTGAAATTGAAGATCATCAATTGTTTTTATGGCACCTTCAAATAAGTTTTTCATATAAGGTCCCATATATAAGATAAGTGCAACTACTCCTCCATATAATCTTGATTCAAATGGCAAATAGTTCCAAACCATGTAATAAACAACTACAACAAAGACAATCAAAGGTGATCCAAATACAGTTTCATTATATATAACTGCAATATATCTAATCGTGTCTTTTTTGCTGTTGTTCATTAAATACAATATAAAACCAAATATCAAACTACCAATTAAGGTTAATATACTAATCCAAATCGTTAATAAAAAACCAGAAATGATAAATTTCGGGTAAGTACCAGTGAACATTGCTCCCATGTTGAAGTAACTTCTTCCTGGATATAACATAACAATAACAAAAATCAACAGCCCGTAAAAGGACAGGGCTGCGATTAATGATAATGTTTTTTTCATATACTTATTCATCTTCACCAAGATAGAATTCCAATGTTTGTCCTGGTAAGTCTTCAGCGATAATACTATCATATACAACGCCTAGTTGGTCATATAAACCATCAGGATCAGCCATCATTTCAATAAATTCATTTATGCTATCTAGGAATGATGTAACATCGCCTTTTCTTGTTCCCATACCAATTGGAGAATACGTAATTGGATCCCAAAGAAGGACAGTCGTATCAGGATTTGCAGCTTGATAACCTGCAGCGCTTGTTGCGCTTATAATAAATGCATCACTGTTTCCTGTAACAACTTCTAAAACAGCTGCAGTAGAATCATTAACTTCTAGAATAACAGGATTTAAAGCTTCTGCTTCTGGAATACTCAAACTAACAAAACTTCTTGGTCCAACATATCTTACACCAGAAATATTAAATAGTTCTTCTTTATCTTGAACATTATGTAAATCCTGAAAATCTTTATTCAACACAGTGATAAGTGGTAAAAAGAAATATGGATCTGAAAAGTTAATAGCTTGTGATCTTTCTTCAGTAATACTCATACTAGCAATAATTAAATCTATTTCTTGAGTATTTAAAGCTGCGATTAAACTACCAAATTCCAAATCAACAATTACAACTTCTACACCAAGATATTCACTTAATGCTTCAGCAACATCGACACTAATTCCTGAAGGATTTCCTAAGTCATCCTTAGTTTCAAATGGAGCCCATCTTAAATCCATTCCTACAGTTAATACTCCATCTTCAAGTGGATCAAATGCTTCTTTATTACCACATGCACTTAATCCAAAAGACAACGTAATTATACTTAATAATAATAGTATTTTTTTCATTTTATCACTCCTTGTGTTAATTATAGTTTAGTTTGTAAAAATTCCAAAACAATAAACTAATAAATTTCTAAATAAGTAAATAAAAAAGAAGAGATTTACTCTTCTTTTGCGTTATGAAATACTGTTTGTACATCTTCGACTTCGTTTACTAAGCCCATAAATTTATCAAAGGCTCTTCTTTGATCTTCGTCTAACTCAATAAAATCATGTGGATACCATCCGCTTTCAGCGTCTACGATTTCAATATGTTCTCCAACTTCTTTTAAAGCAGTTTGGATTTTATCTACTTCGTAACCATCAGCTTCGATTTCAACCATTCCATCATCTTCTTCAATTTCATTCACATCTAGATCAGCCATTAACAATGTTTCTAAAACCTCTTCTTCGTCCATACCTGTTACTGATATGTGAGATAAATGTTTGTATCCGTGTTCTACACTTCCACTTACACCTAATTTACAATCAACTTTTGTGAAACAGTTACGTACTTCAGAAACCGTTCTATTTACATTGTCAGTTAATGTGTCGACAATAATTCCAATTCCACCAGGACCGAATCCTTCGTAACGAATAGGTTTAAAATCTTCACCAGTACCTTTTTCAGCTTTTAGAATATTTCTTTTAATAACATCGTTTGGAACTTGTTGTTTTTTTGCTTTCTCAATTAAATGCTTTAATGACATGTTACTATCAGGATTTGCCCCACCATTTTTTGCAGTCATATAGATTTCTTTCCCAAATCGAGAATATAATCTACTTTTAACTAATCCTGTTTTCATCATTGAAGCTTTTCTTACTTCAAACTTTCTTCCCATAATATCACCGTTTCTTAATATTTTAACTGTTAATTATTATATAGTATTGAAGCTTATTATTCAATTATATTCTCAATTGTGTTTTCAGTTGGTTCAATTTCAGTTTCGATTAATTCGATAGAATCAGGGTGAATTGTAATTGCTTTTTCTTTATACAATTTCCCAACTGCTCTTTTAAATGCAGACTTACTCATTTGAAAAGCTTCTAGAATTTTTTCTGGACTTGATTTATCAGTGAACTCCATAATTCCATTATGTAGTTTTAAATACTTTAAGACTATTTCACTGTCTCCACCGATCATTAATTCTTTTTGCTTAATCATTGTTCCATTGTATTTAAAGTCTTGTTTCACGTTAATAATTTTTACATTTACTTGTTCACCTAAACGATGTTGCTTTCTAATATGTTTGTGGTAAACAAATATTGAATGACCTTCTTTTGTTGAAAGAACAATTCCTTCTTCAGCAAAGAATAAAACTATTGCTGAAACTTCTTGGTTTTCTTCTAGTTCAACTGTAGGTACTAAGTATGTTTGGATATCATATCTGTTTATTACTTTAGCAGATAATTGATTCTTAGAGACTTTTATTTTAGCAAAAATCAAGTCGCCTTCAATAGGCCACTCCGCTTTTTTAAATGGTAAATCATCCCTACTTAATAATAAATCTTTTTGAATACCAGTATGTAAGAATACTCCAAGTCTGCTGTTTGTGTCTATTACTTCACAAAACCCAGGTGTATCTGCATCAATAATTGGTTTTTTCATTGTCGCTGTGATTCTTCTTTGATTATCGTAATATAAAAATACCTCGATTTTATCTTGCGTTTCTAGTTTTCTAGTTGCTTGTCTTTTATGAAGAAATATTTCTTCAAATCCATCCGATAAAACGAAAGCTATATCTGATTCTCTTAATACTTCAAGTGTGTTCATTTGTCCTAGTTTAAGTGCCATAGGTATCACCTCAATCTTATTATAGCAAACTAACCTTAAATATTATAGTAATAAGAGTGGATAAAGTAAACAATTTTAGTATAATATTATTAAGGATGTGATCTGATGAGAAAGTATTTTATTTATTTAATGGTTTACTCTGTTGGTGGATTTATATTAGAACGATTTATCAACTTGTTCTTTTTGGGATCATTTTATGATAATTCTGTTTTAGTAGGACCATATCAACCTTTATACGGAGCAGGAATATTAATGGCTATTATTGTGTATGACTTTTTTATTAAGCACATTCCGAACAACTTCTTAAAGTATGGTTTGTTGTTAGTGGTTACAATAATCACTACCGGAATTAGTGAAGCTGTGACTGGGTATGGGATGGCACACTTCTATCAATTGCAATTATGGGATTATAGAGATTACTTTCCCATTAGTTTTCAATATGTAGGAATTATCCCGACGTCTTTGTTTGGAGTATTGAGTTTCTTAGTTATTGTGTTGATTCATCCTTTTTTAAGAAAAGGGATAGATGTGATGCCTGGACTTATTAGAAGAAATATTTTTAGATTGTTATTGTTAGTGTTTGTAGTTGATATTATTTATACAATGTTTTTTAAATTAATATAGATTGAAGGAGATGTTTTTATGAAGAAGATGATACTATTGTTTGTTTCTATCCTGATGCTGTTTGGCGCAGCTGGATGTGATCCAACAGATGAAAATAAGAAGATTGAATGTAATTCGAATCAGACGCTTGTAGGTGATACTTGTGTTGATGACGAGATAACTTGTATCCCTGGATGGGTTGAAGTTAATGGAACATGTGAAGAACCATACTATGAATATGGAGGTACTTCTGTTGTTCTAAACGGAAGCCAGATAATAGTAGATGGAGAACCGTTTTATATCAAAGGTGTTTGTTGGAATCCTGTTACTAAAGGAGAATCTCATCCTGGGGGATTAGATTATTTAGGAACTGTTGAAGAAGACGCAAGATTGATGCGTGAAGCAGGTATCAATGTCGTAAGAACATATGCACCAATTATAGATAATGATGTTCTTGATGTTTTATACGAGAACGGAATTTATGTTATTAATACAGTTTATTCAAATGGAGGTAGCTCAGTAACAAGTGCTTCATCATATGTAAATATGGTTAAAGATCATCCAGCGATATTAATGTGGTCTATTGGAAATGAATGGAATTATAATGGTTTATATAATGATATGACATTCAACGAGGCAAAAGATCGAGTTAATGAAGTTGCGGCATTAATACAAGATATAGATATTTATCATCCAGTTGCAACAGTATATGGACATGTGCCAACTGGAGCAACGATTAATGATATGCCAGATATTGATATTTGGGGACTAAATATGTATAGTGGTTTAACGTTTGGTAGTGTCTTTGATGTATGGGAAATGACTAGTTATAAACCAATGTTTATTGCCGAATATGGAGCAGATGCTTGGAATACTTCTACAGGACAATTAGATGAAGATGCACAAGCTGAGGCAACAAGGATTTTAACAGAATTAATTATGGAGAATAGCTCTGTATTAGATTCTGATAATGTTAGTATTGGTGGTACAATCTTCGAGTTCACGGATGAATGGTGGAAAGATGGTAGCGGAACATTAGACACACATGATAATGGTGGTAGTGCTCCTGGATCCGGACCATATCCCGATAATGTGTTTAATGAAGAATACTGGGGCATCTTAGATATTGATCGTAATCCTAGACCTGCTTACTATGCTTTACAAGAATTATTCACAAGTGAAGATTAACTGAAAAGACATAAAAAAAGCAACCATTTAAGACTCAAAAAGTCATTAAAAATGGTTTGATATACAAACTACAAAAGGCCAAGTACGGCCTTTTTTGTTTGTTCTTTAAACATTTATTTACAGTGAAAGCGTTTTACTGTATAATTATAGAATAATAGAGTAGGAGGAATTATATGGATTATATTTTGTATGTCGCATTAGGATTGAGTTTATTAGCAATTCTGTATGCATTTTATTTATACCGTCAGGTTATCAAAGAACCTGTTGGTAGTGAGAGGGTCGCTGAAATTAGTGGCTACATTAAAGAAGGAGCCGCTGCATTTTTAAAACAAGAATACACCGTTATTGTTGTTTTTGTAATTATTGCGTTTCCGTTGATTTGGTGGAGTCTTAACATGCTGACTGCATTCGCATTCTTATTAGGTGCAGTATTTAGTGCAACTGCTGGAATGGTTGGAATGAAAAGTGCAACCGATTCAAACTCAAGAACTGCTACTGCCGCTGAAAGAAGTGGTATGCAGAAAGCTTTAACTATTGCTTTTAAAGGTGGTAGTGTAATGGGTATGAGTGTTGTTGGATTTGGACTATTAGGATTAATCATTGTTCTCTTAGTTACAACTGGTTTACTTGATATTGAAGCAGTTGAAGCTGTTGCAATAGCTGCTGGATACAGTTTAGGAGCTTCGAGTATTGCATTGTTTGGTCGTGTTGGTGGAGGTATCTTCACAAAAGCTGCTGATGTAGGTGCAGACTTAGTTGGTAAAGTTGAAGCGGGAATTCCCGAAGATGACCCTAGAAATCCTGCAGTAATTGCAGATAATGTTGGAGACAACGTTGGTGATGTTGCTGGAATGGGTAGTGATTTATTAGAGAGTTACGTTAGTAGTATAATTGGTGCTTCAGCAATTGGTGCATTATGGTACGGAATTGAAGGTGCTATATTTGTTATAATTGTTGCAGCTGTTGGAATATTAGCTAGTATTATTGGTACATTATTTGTTCGTGGTAAAGAAGGATCAAATCCTCATAACGCGTTAAAAATCGGTACTTATTCTAGTGGTTTATTATTTGTATTAATGGCATTTGGTTTAACTTATTATTTCGAACAACAAGGAATATTTGTTGTAGCTACTGATAAGCTTCCTTATGCGTTTGGACCTTTCTACAGTATTATTGTCGGGCTTGGTGTGGGGCTACTAATCGCATTTATTAGTGAGTACTATACTTCGGCTGAATACAGATATGTAAAAGAGATTGCAAAGCAATCAGAAACCGGGCATGCAACAAATATCATTAGTGGTATAGCAACTGGTATGCAAAGTACTGCGTTCCCAGTTATCTTAATTGCTATTGGAACTGTATTAGCATTTAACTTCGGTGGATTATTTGGTATCGGATTAGCTGCAGTTGGTATGTTAGGTACTGCTGGTATGACAGTTGGTGTTGATGCATATGGACCTATCGCAGATAATGCTGGTGGGATTGCACAAATGGCTAACATGGATCCTAAAGTAAGAAAAATTACTGATGAATTAGATAGTGTCGGAAACACTACTGCTGCTATTGCAAAAGGATTTGCAATTGGTAGTGCTGCATTAACTGCACTTGCATTATTCGCTGCCTTTATAGAAGCTTATAACCTTAGTGCTCCTGTTGCAGAACAAATCAATGGTATTGATATTACAAAAGCTCCAGTTATCGCTGGTTTAATGATTGGTGGTATGTTGTCATTCTTGTTTAGTAGTTTAACTATTAAATCTGTAGGACGCGCTGCAAATAAAATGATTGAAGAAGTTCGTAGACAGTTCAAAGAAATGCCTGGTATTTTAGAAGGAACTACAAAACCAGACTATGCAAAATGTGTTAGTATTTCTACTACTGCTGCGTTAAAAGAAATGATTTTCCCTGCTGCATTAGCAATTGCTTCACCGCTGATAATTGGATTTATCTTTGGTGCTGAAGCATTAGGTGGTATGCTTGCCGGAACATTAATCACAGGTATCATGTTAGCAATCTTCATGGCTAACTCAGGTGGTGCTTGGGATAATGCTAAGAAACATATTGAACAAGGACATCATGGTGGTAAAGGTAGCGTTGCTCACAAAGCATCTGTTACTGGAGATACAGTTGGAGATCCATTCAAGGATACAGCTGGACCAGCAATTGATATACTAATCAAACTTATGACAACAATGAGTTTAGTATTTGCTTCATTGTTTGGAATGGGAATCTTATAACAAATTAAAAGCACCTAAAAGGGTGCTTTTTTTTATGACATATAGTTCATTGTCACATCTAGATAATATGTTATAATAATGGAAGTAAGAGGGGGCGAACAATGAAAAAAATTAGAATAATAGTATTATTAGGTATCATATTAACACTTTCAGGGTGCACATCAAACAAAGGGATAGAAGTATTAGATAATTTTAGAGATTATTCAGCAAAATACTCAGTTGTTATAAACATTGCTACTACAGACAACTCAATAATTTGTGATTTCGATAATGAGAATATGTTATGTACAGATTCTAACGATAATATTCTTGATGAATCTTTTTTTACAGAGGATAATTTTGCAAACATTCTTTTTCACTTATATTTATCACCAAATGACTTTTCGGAATTAAATGGAGATTATTTCATTACTGAAGATGGGAAAAGAAAATTTGTTCAACGATTACCCTATTTCCAAACTTTATTAGATTCTGGAGAATATACGAACGATGAGGCAATTATAGAAACACTTGAAGGACTAGGGTCACTAGTTATTACGATGGACAATAATTATATCAATACATTAACTGTCATAAATAGCGATGGAGTATCGCTAGTTACATATACTTTTAGTTTTTAGGCATTTTATGAATCAGTTATATAACTCGAATAATAAAGGGAGGGTTTACTATTAAAAAACTACAACTGCTACTTACAATAACACTAATACTATTTTTATCCTCTTGTGCTGAAAAAACCGGAATTGACAGATTAGAAGATATTGGCTCATTCGAACTTAATTATTCCCTTACGCTAGCTAATGGACTTGGGACTCCAGTTGAATGCGATGTCAATAAACAACATTTAAATTGTCCTGAGTACGGTGAGGGAGATTTAATTGGAAACATGAAAGAGGATTATGAAATATCAAATATACTTTTTTACTTATTCTTCTTACCAGATGATTTTGTGAAAACAGATGATTTCACTTATACAATGACTGCAGAAGGTATACATGCATTTATTCAAAGGCTTCCTTTTTTTCAAGATTACTACAAAGAGTCTGAAATGAGTCTTGAAGAGACAATTGAAGAAGTTAAAGAAGGACTTGGAAAAATAGTTATAATCATGCTAGAAGATGAAATTGAAAGAATAATCGTTTATATGGATACTGATGATGTATTTAGAGAATACATATTTAAATTCGAATAACTAAAAGAGGAAAATTCCTCTTTTTTTATGCTATAATACACATGGTGATAATATGAGAATACTAGTAGATGCAGATGCATGTCCTGTAAAAAGTGAAATATTAGAAGTGGCAAAGAATGAGAATATGGAAGTTCATATGTTTTTTGACAATGCACATGTATATGAAGATGGATACAGTACTGTCTACATATTAGATAAGGGTGCTGATTCAGTTGATTACGCGTTAATCAATAAATCAATCCCGGGAGATATCGTTGTTACACAGGATTATGGTGTTGCTACAATGGCTCTAAGTAAAAAAGGATACCCAATTAATCAAAATGGACTCATATATAATGATGATAATATTATGTCGTTACTCACAAATCGAGCAATGAATCAAAAAATAAGAAGGCACAAAAATATGAAAGGTCCGAAAAAAAGAACCAAGCAAAACAATATTGATTTTAAGAATAGTTTGATAAAACTAATTAATAGTAATAAATAGTTGCATTTTCCCATTCTTTTTGGTAAAATTATATCGCTTGTAAAACGGAGGTGAAGCACATGGCAAACATTA
>SDWO01000013.1 GCA_004195325.1 Candidatus Izemoplasma acidinucleici
ATAACCTATTATATCTTAATCCAAACGATGACCTAATATCTAGATAGTCTTTACTATATTTAATCTTAAATCTATATGATAATGGAATTGTGACAAGAGGAATTATGATTATTAATGTTGAAAATATATATGCATCCACAATTGAATCTCTATCAGTTATGTAAGTTACTATAAATACAAACACTATAAACACTATTACTCCAATACCATATCTACCCCAAATCCTTGAATGAGTAATTTCTCCTTCTAATATAGGGTTATCTGTTTCATTTTTCCTATTATCCGAACTCTTTTTCATTACCTTATCAATAAATAATCCAGATAAATAACTAATAAGTAATATTGAAACTCCCCAAATTACTATACTAATTGCTCTTTCCATGTCTACCTCCAAATTGCATAATTGGGATATTCTATAATCCCATTGTTTTATTTCACTTTGAAAAAATAATTCCGTAAATAACTTAAATAACCTAAAAGTGCTGAAAAACTATAACCCTAATAGATGAATATGCATTGGTTTTTTTAATTATCTTCATTTCCATCATACTCCATGTAATCATTAATGTATTATATCACAACTAATAAAGAAAGCAGAGACAGATATGTCCAATTATGTGTTGTGTTGTTTACACCACTTACTTTGCATGTTCTTTTATATGATTGAGGTTTTATGGCTTAGTAACGTTTGGTGGGAACGACATCATGACTTAGAACTATAAACTCTCCTATTTATTACTACCAACTAATCACTGGGGAAAAGATATACAACATAAATGAGACGGATTTGTCCTTTCTGCAAATCTCCTAATATGATATAATTCCGTTGTGAGGGTGCTTCAAAAGTGTACGCAAAATCTAATCCCTTAAGAAAAAGGTGGATTAAAATGTTAATAATCTTATATACTTGTATATTTATATATGGTGTACTCGTGATTACATTTAATAGAAGGATAACTATTGCTCTTAATAATGGATACAATGAAAAATTCTACATATTTATGAAATTCGTTGGATATACTGCAATTATAGTTTCAGTAATTGTATTGTGTCTTTTAATTTTTAAGTAATGGTTGTTTTTGATATACACAAGAATATAATTAAGTTTATGAGTTCTATAAATGAGTAAGGAGAAACTATGAAAATCAAATTAATAATGGGTTCTTTACTTATCCCAGGAGCTATTTTAATGGTTTATACAAATCAATTTTATGAGGGGTCTAAATACGAACCTTTACTTTCAGTGATTTGTCTTGGTTCATTTAGCTATACCTACATAACCATTGTGATAATAAAAGCGATAAGGAACAAAACAGTATAACTATTAAGAAAGAAAGAGACTATATATTAGTCTTTTTCTTTTTGTTTTGTGTTGTTTACACCACATTCTTTGAATGTTCATTTTTATGATTGAGGTTTCAAGGCGTAATACGGTTTGTTGGGAACGACATCATGACCTAAATTGTATTCATCACTACTAACTTATCACTGGGGAATGATAAAACATCAAATGATGTAATGAGTTTTGGAGGAGATGTGTTCAGCGCTCAAAAAGGAAGCTATTGATTAGTTTCTTTTTTTATTAAGTGATTTATACTTTGCTATTTGCTTTGTCAAATTATAGCAATATATCTCGTAATCGAAATTCTCCATTAAAAGAGTTTCCCCATATCTATCTATGAGTCTACCAAATAATAAATTGTGTTCCTCTTCCACAGAAATATTTAATTCCTCGGCACGTTTCACAATATTAGAAATACTTATGTTCAAATATGGAATTCCATCTCCAGTTATTTGATTTCCCAAAAATAATTTACCGTGATTAGATATTTCAAGAAAATAATTGCTTAGTTCATCAAAACTTAACTTAATTAATCTTCCATCATAACATAATTTTCCATATTGAATTGGCTGATCAGATATGATTGTTTCAGAGGTAATATAGCTATTTATTAAAGCAGTCACAAATGAAGTTACTAAAACTACAAGTTTTGATACTTTTGATTCAGGTTCTTTAACATCATCGGAGTTAAATAAGAAATGAAACTCATCGTCTATTAAATAACACATCTGTATATACTTGAACTTTAAAAATACTTCCTGTGAAACTGCAGATAAGATATCATAATATTTCACAAGTGTTTTTAATGATATGCGAGGTACTCTTAAATTCCTGAAGCTTGATCCATCTAGCTTAAGTACATACCACCCCTTTTCAATAACTTGATCTATTTCAATCCAGTTTTGCTTTTTGATTCTGTTTTCACTCATATGCCTCATCCTTCCTCTTATAATTGTAGGATACCATAGTTCTCAATTCATATAAACATTCTGGATGCTATAATGAACCATTTTAGATCCATTCTTATAACCATTGACTTTGAGTTTTTCTCAGAGTAGAAAATCATTTGGTAAAAAACAAACAAAAAAAGAGACGGATTCGTCCTTTTTTTAATCAAATTTGAATGTTATAATTAAATAGAGGAACAATAAGTTGCAGAAAAGACATGTCTTTTTCTATGCACTAAAAGGGAGAGTGTAAGAATTATGAATATTGATAACATAAAACGATTTATGAATACTTTCAAACTGAATTTCAGCAGGAAATCAATTAAGCAACTTAGAAGCGTAAACATATTACTCATGATTTTTGTTTTAATAATTTGTGCAGTAGACAAGAATTACATAGGTTTAGTATTTGCTATTGCACTTGTACTCGTACATGTCGTTTTAGTAGCGGTAATGTGCTCAAATAAGTATTGGTCATTTAGAAATAGTTTTTTGACAGCAGCGTTTACATATATCTGTCTCTTATACACATCT
>SDWO01000179.1 GCA_004195325.1 Candidatus Izemoplasma acidinucleici
CCGGATCTTCTCCACCTGGATTACTTAAGATAATCATCTTTAATCCAAACTCAGTATCAACAAATCCAAACTTCACAAATATTGTATATTGTTCATTATTGAATCCAAACATTTGGATTTCAGCTTCAAAACCATCACCGTAGAATCCATCAGAATCGATATACATATTATAAACGTTTATTATGTTATGCATATCTAGTCCCAATCTAAGGTTATTTAACCCCTCAGAACATTCTTGATAGTCTTCAGTTATTGGTAAACCTTGCATCATTTCCATGCAATAATCAATTAAACTAATACCTTCATCTTCAACAGTGAAATAGAAATTGTTCAAATGATCTTTTGCATCAAGAACTGGAATAGATTTTAATTCCATATCCCCATGATCATCTAACCCTAGTGGGTGACCCATTAAAACAACAACAGGTTCAATTTCACCTTGAACAAAGATAATTGGAACAATAGCGATGAAATCAGTTATACCATCTGTATAATGAATTTCAACGTCATACCCATTATAATAAATATCTTGGTCTACTTGAATGCTTGCGAATGTTAATAAGAAAATATCTAAATCAATAACAATTTCTCTCATTTCATTGATTGCTTCTTCACATTCAACTTGATTAGGACCAAGGAATGGTATTTCACTAATGTAGTCTAAGCAAACATCATAAACTGAAATTACAGGATCTAGCAATTCCATATAAAATGGTTCAATTAACGATCTCGCTACCGTTGTTGGTAATTCAATAACATTAATATTTCCTCCAAAAAGATTTCCTAAAGGATCTCCAACTGGAACAAGTTGAATGATTTCTCCCGTAACAGGTTCTGTTAAAATGAAGAAATGAAGCTCGAATGTATACTCTATACCATCAACTGTGGTATTAATTTCTGCTTTATAACCCTCTCCATTACTTCCATCAGGGAATGTAACTTGCGTATAATCAACTTGCATAACTGTAATTCCAGTAATATTTTCTCTTGCTTTTTCAACAAGATTAATACACTGGTCTAATTCCATCATATAGCCTATTGTATCGTTACAGAAATCTGCAGCCATATAGTAAATATCGAAGAAACTATCGTAGAATAACTCTAACTCTAGTTTTGCACTCTCTAAATTGAATCCCTCTCCATCTTCGTGAATAAATGGATCCTCATAGAAATGAATGTAGTTATCTGTATCTCCTTCTTTTTGTAGGAAAGTAAATACAACTACACCTTCTTTTATACTTAAATTTGTTCTGGTTAATATTACTTCTGCATCATATGCGTTTTCTCCTTCATATGATGCGGAACTTACACTTTCTACATTAACAGAAATGAATTCTCCTCGTACTTCTGAAATACCTTCAGTACATTCAGTTACTGTAGAATTATTAATCGGAAATGGTACATCACCAATATAAATTTGGCATAATTCCTCGGCAGATAAAGCAGTACCAAAGACATCAGAGTAAAATTCTTCCAATCTAGATTTGGCTTCTGCAACTGAACCTAACCAAACATTTAAAATCTCGTTTGATGTAGCTGGATCCAAAATCGTCAATGTACGTTCGGATGTTGAAACATTTCCAGCCTTATCCTCTACTGTGTACTTAATAATATACGTGCCTATTACATTTAGATCAATTGGAATTTCATTTCCTATTGAATCTGTAATAATATACGAAATACTACTTGTTATATCTCCATCTACATCATCTGATGCAGTTACACCTTCCATTATGTTGAATGTTCCTCCAGCATCAATGGTTACATCATTTACACCATCAAATACAGGAGCAGTCTCGTCAGAATCTCCACCTAGTTGATCACAGGCAGATAAAGTAAGAATAAATACAAGTAAAGTAATTAAAATTAATAACTTTTTCATTTTTTTCCTCCTTAGAACGAAATAACAGCAAAGAGTAGTCTTTGCTGTCGTATATAAAAATTATAGCACTAATTTGATATTCAAACTAATTTATGTAACCCTAACTAAACTAATTATAAATAAAAAGGATACTATCGTATCCTTTTTGAGAGAGAGATTTTCTCTTAGTGCTTAACCATTGCGTATTTCTTTTTACCTCTACGAAGAACTGTAAATTCATTATATAAAGCATTATCTTTATTGACCACAAACTCAAGGTCATTTACTTTTACTCCGTTTACACTAACTGCATTATTTTTAATAAATTCACGACTTTCACGTTTGCTAGAAGCCAACTTTGCTTTAATAACTAAATCAACCAATAACATATCTTCAGAAACAGAAATGCTAGGTACACCTTTGAATCCATCAACTATTTCCTCTTTGTTTAAACTTTTAATATCTCCACTAAACAAAGCTTTAGAAATCTTAACAGCACTATCATACGCTTCTCTACCATGAACTAAGACAGTTAATTCCTCAGCTATTTTCTGTTGAGCTAAACGTTGATGTGGTGCCGATTCAAACTCCTCAATGATTACCTTTGTTTCTTCGACACTTTTGAAAGTGAATTTCTTAAGGAAACTTACTGCGTCTTTATCTGGTGTGTTGATCCAATATTGATAGAACTCATAAACTGAGGTTCTTTCTTTGTCTAGCCATATTGCTCCACCCGCTGATTTTCCAAATTTTGACCCATCAGCTTTTGTTAATAAAGGCCATGTGAAACCATATGCTTTTGATTCACTACCTTGTGTTTTTCTTATCAATTCTAATCCAGCGGTAATATTTCCCCATTGGTCCTGACCACCTATTTGAAGTCGGCAATCATTACGTTTGTATAATTCCATAAAATCTAGAGATTGAATGATTTGATATGTGAACTCAGTGAAACTAATTCCATTATCTAATCTTGATTTTACGCTCTCTTTTTGGAGCATATGATTTATGTTGAAATGCTTTCCTAAATCTCTCAAAAATGTGATAATATCATATTCTTTTATCCAATCGTAGTTATTAACCACAGTTGCAGTTGGTAGTATGTTCTTAACTTGTTTGATAATAGCATCAGCATTTTCCATAGATTTTTCAAGTGTTAAAAGCTGTCTTTCACTACTTCTTCCACTTGGATCTCCGATTAATCCTGTTCCTCCACCAATTACTAGTATTGGAATATGTCCTTTATCCATTAGTCTCTTTGAAACTAAGTATGATATAAGATGCCCAACATGTAAACTATCTGCTGTAGGATCTGCACCTACGTAAAATGTCAATTTCTCTTTTTCAAATACATTTTCTAATTCAGGATCTGTTACATCGTATAACAAATCTCTCCATTTTAATTCTTGTAATAAATTCATATAATTCACTCCTTTATAATTAATAAAAAATGTCCGTCCTGTAAAAGGACGAACATTATTCGCGGTACCACCTTAATTCTAGATTTCTCTAGCACTCAATGACTATAACGGAATCACCGTCTATACTTTTCATATAGAAGCTCATAAGTGTATAAATATAAACCACATCCTAGTTTTCACCAACCACTAAGTCTCTTAAATGCTTTATTATATTCTCTCTTAATCTATGCCTATAAAGTTGTTTTTCTTAATACGATTGAATGAGGAAGTTTAATAATTTTCTCATCAACTTGTTCTTTATTCATTAATTTAGTTAACAGTCTCATTCCCACTGCTCCTAAATCGTAAATTGGTACATCAACACAAGATAATTGAGGTCTTGCTAATCTTGCATATTTTGTGTTTTGGAATCCTGCTACACCTACATCTTTAGGAATACTTACTTCATTATCAAATGCAACATTCATAAATGATATTGCAATACTGTCACGCACCGCAATAACTCCATCTACATCATTGTCTTTGAAGTACTCGTTAAAGTGTTCTGTGTTAATCGATATACGTCCACTAGTTCTCATGATTTTCGAAGGAAGTTTTGCTTCTTCAACTGCTCTTAGATAACCAGCTTCTTTCAAATCGTTAACCATATATTTTCTTACAGTAGAAACCATATAAATGTTTTTTCTACCCTCTTCAATTAATTTTTTAGTAATTTCATATCCAGCTCTTTCATAATCAATTGATACACTAGGTATTTCGTTATCATCTGGATAGAACGTATTTGTTAAAACTACAGGGATTTGATATGTATTCTTAATTGTTTTCAAGAAGTCGTATTGTGGTTCTGTAATTTCATCATTTAAATATAAGATACCATCCACTTGCGCAGCGATGATTTCTCTTAAGATATCTTCTTCACTAGCATCTTCACTTTCTAAGATATATAGTAAGATAGAATATTTGTATACTCTCGCAATATCTGCGATACCATTCATCATTTCAGCAATACTTGCACGAGTCATATCTGGTACAACGACTGCGACAGTCGTACTTTTACGTGAAGCTAATCCTTTTGCAAATGCATTTGGTTTATATCCAAGTTCTTCAATTACTCCTAGAACTCTTTCTCTTGTTTCTGGTTTAACTTTTTCTGGGTTGTTAATTGCACGTGACACTGTTGCTAAAGAAACTCTAGCTGCCCCAGCTACGTCATAAATAGTCGCTTTACTCATAATATAGCACCTTCTTTCAATACACTGATTATAACATAGATGAAAATGTTTTCAATGAATATGAGAATATTAATGAAAAGTTTTCATAGTTTTGTGCAATGTGCATATTTAAAAGTTTTTTTTCTTCTTTTCGTCTTTGTCCCATCACATCAATGCGGTGTTTTCATCAAAGAAAAAAGACACCCAATGGGCGTCTTTTGTTATCTACGTTCTTTGATACGTGATTGTTTAGCAGATAATCCTCTGATATAGAATAATTTAGCTCTACGAACTTTACCTCTTCTAAGTACATCGACTTTTTCTACTAGTGGTGAATGGATTGGGAATGTTCTTTCAATTCCGATTCCGTAAGATACTTTTCTTACAGTGAAAGTTTCACTAATTCCTCCACCTTGTCTTTGAATAACTAAACCTTCGAATCCTTGGATTCTTTCTCTGTTACCCTCTTTGATTTTTACAGATACTTTAACAGTATCTCCAGCTCTAAATTGGGGAACTTCAGGTTTTTGATATTCCATTGTAAGATCTTTAAGTAATTGCTGAGACATGATATCAACTCCTTTTGATTTACTATTGCTCATAAGGAACTTCCGAAGCGGAGCAAAGTTTGTTTATGGTTTACAGCGAAGTAATTATAGCATATGAATACTTAGAAATCAATAGTTATTTTAATCAAATACAACGTGTTGATAGGTATTATATTCAGTATTGTTCACTACCAGATATATTTCATATTTTCCTTCTAAGTTTGTTTCGTTTATATAATAAGTTAGTTCTCTTGAATCTCCAATAAAGGTACCTAGACACATTGCTGTATAAGCTGTGTTCGATGTTGGAATCCTATATTGAAAATCTATCGTATTACGAAGAATAATGTATATTTCGTCTTCTCTATCAAACTGCCCATTTACGACCAATCTATCTGCTTCTTTGAGAAATGATAAATTATATTTTAGTGGTACTGTTTCTAAGAAATTAAAATCAATTTGTAATTGATCATAATTTTTGGGTGTTTCTTCCAATTGCCCGAAAATGATTGGTGGGCCCGTATTGAATGTTGTCGAGTTTGTATATAAAGAAGTATGTAGCGCACGGTAATAATGATCATTTATCTCTAAATGGTATTTAACAAACCCTGCATCCATTTCATATGTAACTGATTTAAGATTTACTTCTAAATCTCCATCATATAATGGTGCTGGTTCATTCAAAATTTCGTTACCCGCTTCACCATGTCCACCACTATGAATCATATAGTTATTTGGTCCTAAGTACTGAACGTTAGAAATATATGGAGAATAGAATTCACTTCCTAATTCTTTACCGAACTGGAAGGTTTGTTCTATAGTCCTCTCTGTTTCATCAATTACATACATAACTCCTCTTGTATAAGAGTTATCTGCTGAAACAGAAAACTCACTAAATTTAGATTTATTATTTCCGTTATCTAATAAGAAAATTCCTTCATCTGTATAAATGGCACTATGTTGCCCATACTGCCATTCAAAATCCTCTCCAATTGGAGTTAAAAAGAAACGATCAACGATAGTTTGTGGCCAATTGTTAGGATCTCCAATCATGTAATTGATTCGATTCGTAGATAAATCTATACTAACAACGATATCCTGGTGTCTACCGGATAAAATCATTGAATTTGTTGCTTCATCATAATCTATAGAATTATTATGAAACCAATCATATGTAGCCCACATTTGAGACATCCCTTGTGTTTCCTCTATGAATTTTTTAAGATCCCAAGTGTTTACTATTTCACCAGTTGAGTGATCTAGTTCTATAACGATATCTTCAACAGTTCCTTCAAATTCATTTGTCAGAACTAGTAGGTTATTGTTTGGCAATTCTACCACGTCATGATGATATCCACCTGGTATTTTGTACTCTTTATATATTTTTCCTAAGTAATCTATTTCATATAAACTTGTTACATAATACGGATCACTCATTAAGCGATCACTACCTAATAATAAATGTCCATTGTCTAATAATACCGGAGCCCAACTAAAATTCTTTGTCAAAGTCCAACGTACATCTCCATTATAGTCCAAACCGATTGGTAGACTTTGAAGAGCTGGCATTAAAATCATGATATCATCTTCGAAATACTCACTTGTTGTATCTATTATTATGTCTTTTACAGTGCCTTCTTCTAATGGTTCTGTTTGCACTAAAATCTCTTTTACTAAGACTCCCTTAACACCAAGGTCATTTTCATAAACTTCGATTGTATTTAACATATCTGGATACAATCCATATACTGGTATTTTATGTGATTTTGTTGCAATTGTTGCATATTCTATATCACCTTCAACTTCAATACCGTTTATTACGATAATAAAGGATTCCAGCTCAACAGTTTCAAACATAATAAGCCCTGATAAAGGTGCTATCTGATATGGGTTTAATATAAAGAATGGGTTTCCCTTCTCATACATCCCTTTGTCGTATTCTATAATAAAATCATTTTCAAGTTGTTCTTGAAAATCTACTATATGTATTTCAGTTGGAACTAATGTAGTCCTCGGCTGTAAGAATCCGAATATTACGAATCCAAGCAACGTAGATAGAACAATAATTGTGGGAATAATTATAATTAAGTTTTCCTTTATTAATTTAATATATTTATTCATTATTACCCTCCCTATATTTCTTATATAAGTCCGGACGTACTTTCTTTGTTTTTTCTAGAGATTTTGCTAACTTCCATTCATTTATCAATTTATGATGTCCATTCAACAAAACTTCCGGGACTTCTTTTCCTTCAAATACTCTTGGTCTTGTGTAATGTGGATGCTCTAGTAAGTCATTATTAAATGAATCGTTAATATGTGATTCGTCTTTACTAATAACTTCTGGTATCACTCTAGTAATTCCATCAATTAGAACCATCGCAGCTAGTTCTCCACCTGTTAAAACATAATCTCCGATACTGACTTCATAATCAAAATAATCTCTGATTCTTTCATCATAACCCTCGTAATGTCCACAAAGAATGATGATATGTTTTACGTTTGATAGTTCATAAGCTTTTTTCTGAGTAAACGTTTCTCCTTGTGGAGAAACGATTATTTTCAAAGCGTCTTGATACCCTTTAATTGAGATTAAAGCGCTGTGTACAGGTTGTACACTTAGCACCATTCCTGCACCACCACCAAATGGGTAATCATCTACTTTTTTATGTTTTGAGTCTGTGAATTCTCTGAAATCAACTAGATTAATTTCAACCAAATTATTTTTTATAGCTCTTGCCATTATAGACTCGGTTATAAATCCTTGAAACATGTTAGGAAATAATGTTAAGACGTCTATCCTCATAACAATCCCTCCACTTCGTGGATATAAATTTTCTTGTTTTCTTTGTCTACTCCTTTAACAAAATGTTTAAGAAAAGGTATTAAAGCTTGTTTTTTGTTTTCTCTATTTACAACAAGCATCTCCCCTTGCGGCAATTCTCTAACTTCAACAACTAACCCTTCAAGTTTATCAGAATATACTTCCATCCCAATTAATTCGTCAAAATAGAATTCATCATCAGGTAGGTCGTGTTTTTGATCATCTGTCATGAACAAATCTGAGCCCTTAAACTTTTCAACTTCATTTATATGATTAAACTCTTCAAAATCAATATGTTCCACTGTTTTTACTGATCTAAATTGTTTCACCGTTACTTTTATATATTCATCCTTAAAGTAGATATACAAAGTATTACCTTTTTTATATCTTTGATCTTTAAAATCTGTGAATGATTTTACTTTTAATGTTCCTTTAAGTCCGTGTGTGTTTGCAATAACACCAATTTTAATTTTTTCCATTTCTCTCACCTATTTACTAAACATTATTGTTTCGCTTTGGAATAAGCGATTTAATACATATATAAATATACTAACATAAACCAAACTAGAAACGATTGTTAAAAGATAATGAATTCCGATTACTTCAAATGATAGAATCGAAATAATCATATTTACACTACTATAAATCGGGATTAAGTATACATATAAATCAGTATTCCCTTCCCCACTAAACATTGTTGAGATTCCTATCATTATACTTAAGAAGTAGAATGGCAGGATTAATGTTGAAGCTTCTTTTATAGTCTTTGCGTACGCACTAATTACACTGATTAAACCAACAATTACTAATACCGTTACAAAGATGATACTTAATAACATCAAATAGTCATTTATAGAGTAAATACTATATACAGGGACATCAGTTGGTAACTGTCCTCCTAATAGTTTTGGTAAAGACAATATAATTCCAATAAAACTTGAAATTGCACTCATAAGTGATATAAGACTTAAGCTCATAACTTTACCTATTGCTATTTCACTTCTTTTAACTGGAGTTACTAATAATGTAGCGATTGTTCCACGTTCTTTTTCACCAGCTATACTGTCTGGTCCAATACTCATAGCCCCACTAAATAAGAACATAATGATTAACATTGGTAACAACATACTTAGTCCTTGCCCAATACCTTTGTTTTCATATTGAACAACAAAAGGTAATCCATTATTATTCGTGTTAAATGTTGCGATATCATACGCAGATCCATATCGATCAGGATTTGTAGCTTCATTATGGAAGAAACTATTTAAATAACCATAGAATACTCCTATAGAGTTTTCGCTGTATCGTTCTCCCGGATTAAAATAAACATCTACATTCGGAAGAGTATAATTTAGACTTTCATAATCTTCTAAGACAGTCATAAAATCTTCATCAAACAGAATGATTAAATCAATATCTCCTTCTTTTAATAATGCTACAACAGTATCCATATCAGAGTCAGCTACATCATGAAATTCAGGGTTTTCAGGAATTTCCTGATTTATATATAATCTAAATTCATTCGGCATGTTTTCTGTGTATACGATAATCTTATGACTATCCATATCATCAGAACTGTTATTGATAGCTCCACCCATTGCACTATACATTACAAATATTGCAAGTCCTGGTAGTAAAATCGTTGTAAAGATCAATCTTTTATCACTCATAACTCTATAGAACTCTTTTTTAAATATCGTAAAAATATTTTTCATTATAATTCACCTCTAAGTTCTTCATCTTGGATTAACTTAAAGAATAGTTCTTCTAAGTCCTCTTCATTATTTTCTGCTAAAACAGTATCTAACTTATCGCATACCTTCATTCTTCCATTAATTATGATTCCTACACGGTCACATAGTTTCTCAACGACACTTAAAATATGTGTCGATAGGATAACTGTTTTCCCTTGATTTCTTAAGTCTAATAAATAATCCGTAACACTTCTCGCAGTTAATACATCAAGTCCATTTGTTGGCTCATCGAAAATGACAAACTCTGGATCATGTACTAAGCTGATTGCGATACTTGTTTTTTGCTTCATCCCAGTAGATAAATCTCCCACTTTTACTTCTTGGAACTTATCAATTCCAAAACGAGAGAACAATGATTGTCTTCTTTCCTCGATAACATCCTTTTCAATTCCGTGAAGGCGACCAAAATAAGCAAATAGGTAGTTTGGCGTAAAGTGATCTTCAAGTTTTAACTCACTTGTTAAAAACCCGATTTTACCACGAACATCAAAGCTCTCATTTACTACACTGCTTCCTCCAACTAATACATCACCTTCATCAGGTTTAATCAGTGTAGATATCGCGCGTAAACAAGTTGTTTTCCCAGCTCCATTTGGACCTAGTAATCCAAATATCTCACCAGGATAAGCAATAAACGACAAATCGTTTACTGCAATTTTATGTTTATCATCTGTTTTTTCTAATTTTCTTTGTTTTTTACTAAGTTTAAATGTCTTAGTAATATTCTTAACTTCTAATGTATTCATTCTAATCCTCCAAAAGTAATCCCATTTGTCTCAAATCTATATATTTATCGTCTACATAGAAACCATCTTTTCTGATTCCTTCTGTTTCAAATCCGAATTTCTCGTATAGATGTATTGCATTTGGGTTATCGTCTCGTACTTCTAATTCTATTTTGTGTCTCTTTAATGACTTCGCCTTTGTAATAATTGTTTCCATTACAACTGAACCAATCCCCATATTATTATACTCTTGTAGTACCGAGATTCCAAACGATACTTTATGTTTTAATCTATTCAAGGAACTACCTTGAATTACAGATGTTGAAATCAGTAAATCATTATGAAATACTAGGAACATTGATTCATGTTCACTTTCAATTACTCTTTTGATAAATTGTCCTTCTTGTTCTACTGTCATAGTGAATTCATGTGGTTCTCTTGTTAAGTTTTTTGTTTCTCTATTCACTTTTTCCATAAAGTCTAGAACTTGCTGTGCATCTTCAATAATAGGTTCTCTTATCTCGATTTTTAGGTCATTGTGTAATATTACATTCATGTTTACACCTCCTAGATAAATTATACTACAATAAATCAGTTTTTTGAAATATAGATATATGTCATATATGTCCTAAAAAATATTGGGATGAAATCAGAGTAATATGATATAATACAAATAGAAGAGAGGGATACTATGATCAAATCACCGATTACAAATCAGGGTAAAATTCGTTATATCGAATTAATCAAGATAAGTATTTTGATTTGGTTTTTTTATGCTTTAGTGTCTTCGGTAATTATTCAAAATTACCATGTTATTATGTTGTGTGCTGGAACGTTAACGACTATTTCTTTCGGGCTTGGAGCATTGAATATAGTACTTATCTCATTATCTATAATAGATGTTTTGAAAGAGTATACGGATCAAAAACTATTTATATGGCTCGCAAATATTAAGCAACCTAGTTTTAATTCAATCAAAACTAGTATTTGCAAATTTATAGAATTATTTGTTGTGATGAATTTTCAAAAATCAAATATGGTTGTTAGATGTTGATTTCTATTTTGTTTTACTTTATATAAAAAAAACAGAATAGAAACTGTCTCTTATACACATCT
>SDWO01000011.1 GCA_004195325.1 Candidatus Izemoplasma acidinucleici
AGATGTGTATAAGAGACAGGTTACTATAGTGGCTGTTTGAAGTGCCTGTAATCCGCCGCCTAATAAAAGAACCGCAGCTATACTACCTTCAGCAAGGGCCC
Source organism: Candidatus Izemoplasma acidinucleici (assembly GCA_004195325.1). Taxonomy (GTDB): domain Bacteria; phylum Bacillota_I; class Bacilli_A; order Izemoplasmatales; family Izemoplasmataceae; genus Izemoplasma; species Izemoplasma acidinucleici. The sequence continues at coordinate 102 of SDWO01000011.1, forward strand.
AAAAAATTCTTTGACCTACAGGCGCATCTATTTTGCCTCCAGAAGTTAAATTATCTACCACCAAAGATCCGGAATCTGAAGAGGTAACAAAGAATCCTGCAATTAAAATTATGGCAATAATATTAAGAATAAAAGCGAAAGGATAATCTTCCAAAAACACAAACAGGGCCGTGGCAACATTATCATTCACGGCATTTACAAGAGTATCATCTCCAAGAAGCGCCTGTTGTATCGCTGAGCTTCCAAAAGCTGAAATCCAGAAAAAAGTTACAATGGAAGGCACTATTAAAACTCCCAAAATAAACTCACGTACTGTTCTCCCTTTGGAAATACGGGCAATAAACATTCCTACAAAAGGAGACCAGGCAATCCACCATCCCCAGTAAAAAATGGTCCAGGCATTTTGCCAATTGGAACCGGTGTAACTTTCTGTCCAGGTTGCAACTTCAAGAAAACCGGATATATAATTTCCCGTATTTTGCACGAAGGATTTAAAAATAAAGATAGTTGGTCCTAATATCAATACTACCAGAAGAAATAGCACCGCTATTCTCATATTCCATTCACTCAAAACTCTCACCCCTTTATCTACACCTAAAACAACTGAAATGGTAGCAACTAAGGTTATTCCTACAATTAGAATAATTTGAGTTAGTACACCGCTATCTATTCCAAAGAGGTGATTTAACCCTGCTGCTATTTGTTGAACGCCCATTCCTAAAGAAGTGGCAAGGCCAAATAAAGTGGCTAGTACAGCGAAGATATCTATGGCATCTCCAATTTTTCCGTAAATTTTTTCACCTAAAAAAGGATAAAAAATCGATCTGATGGTAAGTGGAAGTCCGCGGGAATAAGTGAAATACGCCAGGGATAATCCTACCAATGCATAAACTGCCCAGGCGTGAAAACCCCAGTGTAAAAAGGTAAATTTCATAGCTTCCTTGGCTGCTTCGGCAGTTCCACCTTCTGCCATTGGTGGACTTAGAAAATGATAAATTGGTTCTGAAATACTCCAAAATAACAATCCAATTCCCATTCCCGCACTAAATAGCATTGCGAACCAAGAAATAGTTTTAAATTCGGGTTTCGCGCTTTGCCCTCCAATCCTTATCTGCCCAAATTTACTGAAAGCCAAATAAATCATAAATATTAGAAAAACATTTACGCTTAATATAAAAAACCAACCTGCCTTCTTTGCAACAAAATCCTGGATTACGGAAAAATATTGTTCTGCCTTGTCTTTAAACATCAGGGTTAATGTTATTATGATGATGACAGTAATAGCCGAGGTGAAAAATACAGGGCCATTCACTTCCAATCCAAAAATGGATTTTCTCTCATCACTTCTTATAATCTTTTTAGCCATAATACATATTGTTTTTTAATGTAATTTAATTTCTCTGAGAGTTTGAAATCCTCCGTATTCTAAATAAATCCTAAAAATAGTAGCCAATATTAATGTTAAATCTGGCTTCCCATTTAGCATCTGGATTTCCTTTGGAGAAATCGTCCACAAAATTTCCGCCTAACCAGGAATGATTGAATCCCGCAGCATAATCAATATACGTATATAAATTTCCTGCAGAGACTAAAGCTCCGGTTACATTCATATAGGAATCGGTAAATCCTGAGGTTTTTTTCTGCATAAAAGCAAAATCATTATAAAACTGCAAATTTGTAATAGGTCCCCATTCTACGGGTACATTTCTAGAGATCCCCAAAGAATACATATTAAAATCGGCAGCAACTTCGTAAGGCGCTCCATAGGCAGCCATCGTAACTACATCTGTAGGCTCGCCTACTGCATTCTCCGGGTTATGGGAAGCAGTAATAAATTGTGCTTTTCCATTCCATTTCCCTTTGGTCATTTCGTAATGAATTGCAAAAGCAGTGTGGTCTCCAATTTCTTCGGTGTCAAGATTATATAAGCCACCATATTCCAGAGAGACACCCAGTCTACTTGCAGTTTCTTTTCCGAATTTGTAGATGAATTTTCCGTTGAATTGATTTACTTCTTTGTTTCTGCCTGTGATATCATAAGAATATCTGTTTGGAGAAGTTTCGGTATTGTTGCCAAATCTCAATTCTTCAGCATTTTTAAAGAATGCCAGTTGATATTCAAATTTTTCTTCTGTATGCAAGTATTTCACACCCATATCATGGTCATCTTCCAATCCTACATAATAAGCCAGGCTAAAAAACCAGTTGTGAGAGTTGTATTGTTGAATTCCAAATGGAACCTGAGTTAAACCAATATGAATTTGCTCCTGTTCATTGATATTGTAACCTACCCAACCCTGCTTAAGGAATCCGCCTCCAAAACCTTCAGAATACAATCTGTATTCTGCATTCAGAAATATACCTTTATAAGCAGCTTTGGCATTTATCCTGAACATATCATATCCAAAATCTCCACCGCGTTTTTTCTGACCTTCTTTCCAGGAAGATAAATTATAGTTGAAACGTAATGCTCCGCCAATTTTGAGTTCCGGTTTTTCCTGAGCCATTATAGGAAATGCCATTAGCAAGGCTAAGATTGCAAGGTAAAAAGTTTTTGAGAATTGTAAATATGGTATTTTTTCTGTCTCTTATACACATCT
>SDWO01000096.1 GCA_004195325.1 Candidatus Izemoplasma acidinucleici
AGATGTGTATAAGAGACAGGATATATATATGAAAGGAGTGGTTTTATGATGATCCTCGCCAGCCAAGATTTTAGTTTAAACATATTTTCTTCAATCTTACTGATAGTCCTATTAATTTCAATGTTTTCAAAAAGAGAACTTTACAGATTCAGTAGTAGATTATTTGCTCATATTATCGTAGCGATTCTGCTTCTCCTTGTATTAGAAATATTATCTTGGGTATTTGATGGTATACAAACATCAAGTGCAAGAAACTTGAATTTCATATTCAATACATTATTCTTTGTTTCTAGTGGTGTTGTAGCTGGTCTTTTCGCTTCTTATGTTGATTACATTGTTTTTAAATCAAAAGAGCGACTTCTTAAAAGGCTATATTATATGCATGTATTTATAATTCTAATTATTCTTGCAATAATCAACTGTTTTACTCCAATCTTATTTAGCTTAAGTGAGGAAAATTTATATAGTAGAGAACCCTGGATTTTATTGGGATTAGGTTTAATAGGTATTTTAATGGTTGTCGTTTTAATTTCGGTTTATCAAAATAGGAAAAGACTACAAGGAAAAGCCATCACGATATATATATTTGTTTTACTTCCATTTATCACAGCTGTCTTACAAATGGTAACTTATGGGTTATTGATTATGTGGTCTGGAATGGCTATAGGGGTAGTTATTGCCTATATCTTCACTGAAAACATTAGTACATCGAAAGATTATTTAACCAAATTACGTACTAGACTAATGATAGTTGAATACGTAGAGAGATTGATCGAGAAAAAGACTGAATTTGCAGTTATCATGATTGATCTCGATGATTACAAATCCATAAACGATGAGTTCGGGCATAGTGAAGGAGATAAAGTTCTGGTTAGTTTTTCAGATGTATTATCCAAATGTTTCCACTTGAATTCTGTAGTTTCAAGATTTGGAGGAGATGAATTCGTCATTATATCAAAATCTACTGAAAATGAGATACTTTCAAACATCAAAAAAGTAGAGGATGCTTTATCAAATTATGATTCATATCCTTTAATAAAAGATCTAAAGTTCAGCTATGGATATTCATTTAACAGTTTGGATAAAATTACATCGATAGACTCATTATTAGATGATGCGGATAGAAATATGTATCAGTTAAAATCTGAACACAAGAATCTGAAAAGAAGAAAGTCTGATTCAGCTAAGTAATTTGTACATAATTAAAAATATAAAAGTACTATCTATTTATGATAGTGCTTTTTTTGATTAAAAATATATTTAGTTATGTTGGATTAATTGATATGTTATAATTTATTGAAGAAAAATCGGGAAATACTGTAATTCAAGTTGTATAAGTAAGTAACAGGAGGTAAATATGCTGAGCTCAGAAACGAATGAAACTCTTTTGTTTGATGATGTATTAGAGATGTACTATGATACTATTTTAAGATTTGTGTTAAAGCAAGTTTCTAATATTGAAGATGCAAAAGATCTTACACAAGAAATATTTATCAAGACTTATAACAACTTTGGAAAATATAATCCTAAGAAGGCATCTATTAAGACCTGGTTGTTTCACATCAGTAATAACCATATAATTAATTATTGGAGAAGTGCTTACTTCAGGAGTAAAGCAAATACAGAGATTAATCTGGATTTGCTTGCATCATCAGATGATATACTAGAATCGTTAATCCAAGAAGAAAACGTTGAATATATATTATCAATGATGAAAAAATATTTAAACAAGAAACACTGTAGAATAATGAATTTGTACTTTTTTAGCGAATTGTCCACTATTGAAATCGGTGAAATATTACAAATGAATAAAAAGACAGTATCAAATGTTATAAGTCTTTCAATTAAGAAAATAAAATCTAGATTGGAGGATAATCATGGAAAAACACAGAAAACAAAATTCGATTTCACAAACGAAAATCAACAGTTTTAGAACAATAGAGATAAACAAGATAAAGGAATCAACATCTGAACTTCCCAAAAGAAAAATGAATAGAAGAAGTCTAAGTAATACATTCTCTTTTTCATTAGTTCTTGTAGTTCTTATTACATTGGTAATGTTCAGTATAGGTGGTAAAAGTCCTAGTACTGCACCAAATCAAATATTTAAAATAACAAAGGTTAGTGCAACTGAATTTATACTTGAATCGTTAGATGAGGATAATGAATTCTATTTTTACTATAATGCGTTTATAGTCTACGAGAATGAAAAAATATCATATGATGAAATGTTTGAGTACAATATGCAATATGAATATGTACCAGATGAAATTGCTGAGAATATTGAAATTACATTTGAAGCAATTCGAATAGGTGAACATCGATACTTTCTAAAAACAAGTGTCAATGAGGAGGTTACATACTTTGCAGCTGCTCAGTATGGTTCACATTCATTTATGCAATCTGGATTACCCGGACTGATTTTAGATGATTTTAAGGTAGATTTAACAGACATATTTGATTTAATTGAAGAGTTTCCTCCTATATTTGAAGGTGTAGACGACTACGACCTGCCTATGTACTCTATTAATCAGGAAATATATACATTGTCTAGTCAAAAAAGAATAGATAATTATGTTACTTATGTAGAAGAGTATTATGAAGATTTAAACTTCTTTGAAGATGAAAGTTCAGTAGATGAACTGGAAAAAGAGATATTCACAGTAATTATATCCAACTTAGTTATTTTAAATACTGATAATGAAATAAAGTATATACC